>JAYSTK010000043.1:0-1825 GCA_043719825.1 Candidatus Kaiserbacteria bacterium
GTTCGACGGAAGTGACGACATGGGCATAATGAGCGACCCTGAATTGGGCGACGTTACTTGGTTCAGGGACCCTGCGGGCAACTGGATCTGCATAAGTAATCAATAAATACCCAAGATTCATACGGCACAATTTGCAAAGCATACTTTTTCGTTAGGCTTGACCGCCATACCGTGATTGACGTACGTACTAGCAGTAATCGACTTAGGCATGGTTAGTGGTTATACTTGAATTATATGGAACAACAAAGTCATGAACTTCCTGAGTTAACACCAGACCAATATGCAGCCGGTAAAGAAATTGCTGATATGTGTGAACTTGGGGAAGAAACACTTAAGCAGAAAATGGTACGGGGAGACTCTGTGGCAACAGTTGAATACGGCCTAGCCCATAGCGCGCATCATATTGAAATTTTATCTGTGGAGGAAATTAGAGAAAGAATTTTTAAAGGCATCGCCGAGTATCAAGCAATGATCGATCAATCAGACCAGGATGTCTAAGTAGCATGACTTATGGTGGAAAAAACATTATTTCGCAGGAGTCCCTAGGCGTAAGCCGGGAAGAGCTACGCCACAACCCCGATACAAACCAGTCCGTTCCGGAAGCAAATATTGCCCCAGGCAGTGACCACGAGTTAGTGCAGCCTATCGTGGATGCCAAGGCTTTTGCAGCCGTTCCGGAGCACGTGGGGTCAATGCAAGAGACCCTGGAAAAACTTAAAAGCAATCCCAATGCACCCTTACCCAGATGCATAAAAGATCTAGGCTTCACGAGTACTGCGCAGTTGATAGAGCGCATAGAAGGAAGGGACGATCCGACTAAACGAGCACCAACCATCCGCGAATTAAAAGCGGCTAAAGAAATTGAAGCCCAAAAACAGAAAAATACTGTAACTAAAAAATCAGAAAAGCCCATAAAACTAACTTCAAACGATATCATTAAAGACAAGACGATCAAGCCTGTACCCCCCCTACCTCAGAGCGAAAAGAAAGCCCTTGATACACTTAATGTACAAGCACCTGAAGAAGAGTTCCTTCCTGTATCTACAGAACCAGAACGTATCCCTACAGAAACAACTACTATAGAAAATGTAACTAGTTCACCCCCCGAGACACTACCTCAGGTGCAAGTTGTTGAAGATGACATTCGCCAGCAAATACTAGTAGCAGAAACCGAACCCGTTCGCACCGCCATAACAGCAGAAGAACAAGTACCTCTCCCACACCCGGCAGACCAAATTTCATCAGTAATGCCCTCGCCAATACTCGAAAAACCACTCTTAACCAGCAACGAGACACCAACCTTTAAGTATACGCCCGAGGATTACGTTGGCGAAGAGACTGCTCTTTTAAGCTACGACACCGAGCATGTTGAAACCATGGCTATTGAACCCGCGCTAGAACAGGTTTTTACACAGCCTCTGGATCAGTTAGACGAAGCATACCCCCATATAAGCGATCTAACGAACCCCGTTATTGATCATGAACTACCCGAGCATTCCGAGTTTCAACTAGCTGAGATAAGTTCCGATGAGTTCGACCTAGAAATCACATTAGACACAGACATATACCCTGCTACCTTTACGGATGAAGCGGTTGAGCCAACCTCACTCGAACACGAACCCGTCGAGACTTCCGGTGAGCTACAGACATATATTGCATCACTCGCCCCCAGTAAAGCTGAAGCCGCAGAACCGGTTATTCATGCGCTAGCAGAAACCCTAAAACTTCATGAACAAACAGATAAAAGCGAGGTCAAAATCGTGGCTGCCCAGATTCAAGAAATAGAAAAGCTTTTTGTAGATTTATTAGAAGCTCTGGGTATTCA
>JAYSTK010000044.1:0-1820 GCA_043719825.1 Candidatus Kaiserbacteria bacterium
CACAGTGAGAATAGAGTGGGAGAAGAGCCAGGATTATCTAGGATTAATTTTTAGTGATAGGGCCTAAGGAAGTTATGGGGTTAAGAGATATCACTAGAGTACAAACTATAAAGTGGTCATCACATGCTATAACATAAAATGGCTTAGCTATAGGCTTGAAATGTTTGGGGAATTTGACTATATACTCTGCTAAATTCATTGTCTTTCCTCTTCATTCAATTTCAACAATTTGTCTAGGGCGTCGAGTTGGGTGAGGGCTTGTCGGGCTCTTTTCCCGCCGATATGATCAAGAGCGTTTATTTTCTCTATATCTTTCTCGTCTATTCTTGAGCATTCACGGACGGGATTGTAGGCAGTTACCCACCACTCACTAGGGTTTCCATAAAACTCAAGAGCTCCCTCAAGTTGCTCAATTCGATCCACCATTGCGGAGATGAGCGGAAACATTTGCTCGTGCATAGATTTGGCACCACAAACGCACCACTCTTCACTTGTGTTTCTTGGCTTACTATCGTCATAACCTGCGTCTCGCAAAAATCTATTCTGTGAAAACTCAACCATCTTTAGTATTCGCTCTCGTTTTGACATATAATCCTCCCAAGCATATAGAAAGTATATGCTGATAATCCACAAGAAAACACTAAATTAAGAAAACCAGTGGATGTTGAACTCACTCCGATCATAAAGCTGAGGATTAGTAACAAGATGCATATTAGAATGTTCATTCTTTTCCTTTATCTAGAAAGTCCCGGGCTTGGTCAATTCGCTTTTGTAAGTCAATCTCATCTTTTTGGTCTATTGGAGTAAACGAGAAGCCTAGCCTTGCTGCCTCAGTCAAACCTACTATCTGTTTGCATGCCTCAGTAAGTCGCGCTTCTAACATCTGGCGGTCATGATAAAGCTTTTTAAGTTCGTCTCTGACCTCATTAAATTGGTCCTCTGTTGTGTCTAATACACGCTGGAGTTTTTCGTAGGCTGATTGTGCTACAACATCTAGAGAACCACCAAGATCAGGATGTGCTATTGTCCAAACAATAGGGGTAAGTTCACGCGATTCTTTTTTATTGCCCATCATATTCCCACAGGTTACACACTATATCAATAGTCTTAAGTCCATCAATTTTAACGCTTGGTGGTAACATCCCTAGCTTCTGAAATACTTCTATAGCATTAAGGACTTGCTCCCTATTGACAAATACGGTATTCTTCTTTGATTTCAATACTTTAGTGATAAATGTTGATTGTTTCATCAGTAGCTCCTTAGTTTACTTTACCTCATTTTAGCATACCTAGGGTATACTTAAATGGAATTTATTAAACTGAGACATTATCAATCCCAGTTGTCATATATGTCAATTCAGAACATTAATGATTTTCATCTGAGGGAGAAGAATCAATAGGTTGATCTTCCTCAAACTGATTAAACTGATCTGGATTCACCAAGTGATTAAAAATATTAGTCAATCCTTGTGTATCAATATGTTCCAATATATAATTGGTTTGTATTAAGGCTATAGCATGTGCTATTGGGAATAAAGCTCCCTCATCTTTACTTATCGAGGGTACAAAGTCTTGGGCTATTCTAGTTACAATTTGATGGGAGTTTATACAAGCTTCTAGTTTTGTATTTTGAACTTGATGTGAGTTAAATTCATTGTATAAGGTTAATTGTAGATCGCGTTTATCCACTTCTAAATCTTCTATTTTTTGGTTTTTATCTTGAATCTCTAATTTAAGTCTTTCAATAGTCTCTAGTGGTTTCTGAGGAGTGCTGTTACCACAGCCTATTAATACTAGTAGTGTTAGGTATTTATAGTTCA
>JAYSTK010000045.1:0-4585 GCA_043719825.1 Candidatus Kaiserbacteria bacterium
TTTGGTATTATTCCATTTTATAAAGATACGGATGGTCTTAAAGTTTTTCTCATTCATCAATATGGAAGTGGGGGAGACATGCTCTGGACTTTTCCGAAAGGAAGACCTGATCCGAACGAAACACCGCTTGAAACAGCTATTCGCGAATGCAAAGAAGAGACAGGTATCAATCCAGTCCATATTTTAGATCAATATCCTCTCAGTACTTCATATGTGTTCGAGCGAAGGGGAGAGACTATAGAAAAAACGAGTACCTATTATGTTGCGTTCGCCGAGGAGCCTTCCTTCACGGTACAGCCAGAAGAAGTCAAAGAAGCAGGTTGGTTCGGAGTCGAAGCTGCGCGCGAACGACTCACGTTTCCTGACTATAAACTCTTGCTCGACGAAGCGGTTACTCTCCTCGACAAGTCTCACTAAAACCGCTATAACTATGCGGCACTAAGATACCACATGGCGGCTATAGTTTAGTGGTAGAACCCCGGCTTGTGGAGCCGGTCGTCCGGGTTCGATTCCCGGTAGCCGCCCAGAATACAAAAAACCCCGAAAGGGGCTTTTTGTATTCTGGGCGGCTAAGCGAGCAAACAATTTTGCTCGCGTCCGGGAAGCGAAGAGTCTGAGTATATCGCAACGAGCCCCTGGCGAAGTGAGATACGAAGACTGTACCGTTCATGTAGTGAAAGATTATCCCAGTAGCCGCCCTAAATAGAATTTCCCTAGAAAATCCATCTGTAGAGGGATTTTCTAGTTCGAGTCTGATATACTTTTGGTAATGAATGAAGATCAAATCCCAGAACTAGCTCAACCAGCACTTCAACAAGGAAGGAGTTTGAAAGAACAATTCACTACTGTCACACCTCTTTCAAAGTTTCTTGCAATGCTACTTTTTGGGGCACTTCCATTTATCGGGTTTGCGGTTGGACTACAATATAGTGGGAAAGCTTTGACAGATAACGAAATTGTTCCTTCAGCTACCCGAACTCCAGTTTCAGAAGTAAACAGCCTAATTATAAATGATGAGGAAAGTGATGTGCAGACTTCACCACGGTTATCAGAAACAGAGAGCTTCAGTTTGATTGATTTGTATTATGGAGATAATAAAAAACTAGTCACATTTAAGACAATTATGGTAAGAGGCAAACTTGCTTGTTCAGCAAACGCCGCGATACTCATGTCATGGCCAAATCCGTACGGCGACCCCCTTCAATATCTTGAATTATATACAACGCACAACGACATGATTTCATGGATATATTGTGATGATCCCTGGTACGTTAACCGAGTAGCATCTGGCGATGATATGGTTACGGTAAAAGGGGTAATAGTACCTCGCTTTTATGGTGATGAATTTCCAGACCCGTACGCCCCCGACAGCGAACCCGACATAAATAAACATCATGGAATCGACTTTTTCATCGTAGATAGAAGCTACTGAGGAATAGTGCATTCAGGGGTGGGGTGAAAAGTTGGAATGTAGATATTCGAATCATCCAATCTCTCCAAAATAGTTCAGAAGCCCCTTGGTTTGTGTGGATATGTTAGGCAAGAAGGGAACTTGCAAGTTTTTGATAATTTGTTATGATATTATCATATTAAATTATCATACATTTTTATGACTACTCTTTCTGTACCACTTACCCCAGAACTTGCAAAGTTCGTAGAAGAAGCTACTAAAAGTAGCGGTCTTACGAAGTCTGACATAATGCGTCAAGCACTCACTCTGTATGCGGAGGAGCAGGCAGTGCGAAAAGTACTCCTTGCTATGAGTGAACCCACTCTTAAAGGAGATTTGCGTGAATTGATGAGCAAAATAAAATAGCATGACCATCAACTACAAACCATCGTTTGTTCGAGAGTTTAAAAAACTACCTGCTGATCTGCAAGAAGAAGCGTTGGAAAGAATAAGTCAGTTTGGTAACACCCTGAATCATAAAAAATTAAAGGTACACAAACTCAAGGGTAGATTGGAGGACCTCTACAGTTTTTCAGTTACCTATTCGCACAGAATCGTATTTAGTTACGAATCAAAAAATGAAGTGGTGTTTCTCGCAATCGGAGATCATGATGTGTATAAATAGTAAACTAAAATGTGGGGTAGAACGTTGGAATATAAATACTCGCATCACCCAATCTTTCAAACACAGTTCTAACTTCCTCTACGACGTCGCCCCAAGACTCAGAAAGACCTGCGTTGAGCAGGTTTTTCTAGTGGCGCGACGATTCAGTCATAATCTATAGCAAGGAAATAGTGTAGTTGGTTGATAAAGAAAGACATGTTTTTTAAATTAAGGTTAATATTGCTGTTATAAAATGACATCTTCCATAGAAAGCCTGACAGCGAAATATAAATCGCTCACACAAAAGCATCAGGTTTTTGTCGCTCTCATTCTTCTTATACTTGGAATAATTGCGTTACCCAATACTCTTGTCTATGGAACAGCTATTTTTGCGTCATATAAGTTCATAGACAAAAAGTTTGTGAGATATGTTGTCGTGTCGTTATTTGCAGTCGTCACTTTCTTTTCAGGCATTCTATGGATTGCAGGAGATGCACCTTCAATACAGGAAGTTACTGCGCTAGATGTCTCTAAAACTGAGGAGAGTTCTCTTATAGAGAATCGGGTGCTGGATACTGCAGATGAAGTTGATACGCAACTATCAACCACTACTGAGAATTCCAATAACCTCTATGAAGTTGTAAGGGTTGTCGATGGGGACACAATTGATGTGTCTATTGATAGTGAGGTTGAGAGAATTCGTCTAATCGGCATTAATACACCTGAGACGGTTGATCCCCGGATGCCACTGGAGTGTTTCGGTGCTGAAGCTTCAAACAAAGCGAAGGAGCTCCTGACTGGCAAAAAAGTATCTTTGGAGAGCGACCCTTCACAAGGAGAACGTGACAAGTACGACAGATTGCTTCGATATGTCTTTATCGAAGGTGGAATCAATTTTAATCTATTAATGATTCAGACTGGTTTTGCATATGAGTACACTTACGACTTGCCATACACGTACCACGCTGAGTTCAAAGAGGCACAGCAACAAGCCAGAGAGCGCAAAATTGGTTTGTGGGGCGATATGTGTCAGAACACTTCGACACAATCACCCAGCGCAACTGCTGTACCAATATCAGCTCCGGTGAGCGGAGGTAACTCCTGTACTATAAAAGGAAATATCAGTTCTTCTGATGAAAAAATTTTCCACGTAGTCGGTTGCGGTTCATACAGCAAAACAGTAATTGATGAGAGTAAGGGTGAAAAATGGTTTTGTTCAGAACAAGAAGCACTCAATGCGGGTTGGCGTAAGGCGCTGAACTGTAACTAATTAGACATAGACTATCTGAAAAAACGGTCCCGCACATTTCTTATCTACGATGTCTCCCAGACATGAGATGCCCCGCAAGGGGCTTTTTGTATTCGAGTGGGCTAAGGGAGGGATTATTCCTTATGTATAATTACTTTATATATGAAAGTAGTTGTTTCGATTCTATTTGTTATCACCTTAGCGACAGCTATTTTTGCCTTTAGAGAAAAGGACTCATCTCAAAGTGAAATAATTCCCAATTACAATCCGGCACTTTGTAGCGCCTCTCCTCTCGAACCAAAATCATCCTTCTTAGGTCTTGCAGAACTTTATATAGAAGAACCCCGTGCTCGCGAATTGATAAAGGAAATCGGTGTGGATTTTATTCGAGTGGAGTTTCGATGGGATCGAATTGAACCCAAAGAAGGTGAATATAACTGGGAATATGTCGATGAAATTTTTACCTACCTCAACTCAGAAAATTTAGAGATTTTGGCAACGCTCAATCACCCACCGGTGTGGGCACATGATATTCAGAAATTAAGTAGTCATTTTGACAACTTCTTACAAGCATTTATTTCTCGGTATGGAGATCATATTGAATATTATGAAATCTTCAACGAACCAAATTTACCAGGGTACGGTTGGCCTTTCAAAACCGAAAATATAGAACATGATGCGCGTTTATACGCATCGGTACTTACGAACGCTAGTATAAAAATTAGAGCATTAGCGCCTAACGCGTTCATAGTGTTTGGCGGGCTCTCCCCAGACGGTTGGCCACCACGTACATTCTTGGAATTTGTGTACAAACAAAGTAATCCCGAATGTTTCGATATTCTCTCCTATCACCCATACGGGCAAGCGCATCGATTAGTTGAACTACAAAAAGAATTAGAGCTCTTCGTGAAAAATCAAAATGATGAAAATAAAATGATTTGGTTTGCTGAGTTTGGTGCTACAGACGAAGAGATAGCAGTAGAAATTATAGAAAAATTAGCGCTTGATCTACCTAAGCTTAATGGAGTAATTTGGTTCAGTTTGCGAGACTTAAAACCATACGGATGGAATTTTGGTCTTGTAGAATATGACTGGGAGAAGAAACCAGCATTTGAGGCATTCAAAACAATATTTAAGAATTGAAGTTATTTCTTTAACTAAAACATCAATCTCATCCTTTTCTGTTACGGCACCGCTCTGAACAATGCATTACCTCAGACCATTGTCCGCGACTAGACCACCGCTTTCGATTTGAGAAGGGGAGTTTGCAGCTAACACATAT
>JAYSTK010000046.1:0-1800 GCA_043719825.1 Candidatus Kaiserbacteria bacterium
GCGATCTATACATCGCGTGAGGAAATATCCATTATGCGACTCGTTGGTGCTTCAAATATGTACATACGAGGACCGTTTATGCTGCAAGGTGTGATGTACGGGCTTGTTGCGGGAGTCCTATCTCTGCTCATCATGTATCCGGTGGTACTGTATCTCGGTCCTGCTACCGAAAGCTTCTTCACGTTCAACATCTTCAATTACTTCGTTCAAAATTTCGCGTATCTCTTTGGAGTGCTGGTAGGATCGGGAATTCTTCTCGGAACTGTTTCAAGCATTCTTGCGATTGCACGTTATCTCCGCGTATAGCATGATCCCTAAACGTTCGACACTTAAGAATGAAAAAAAGGAACATCGGTACATTTTTATCGTCGGTGGTGTAATGAGTGGAGTGGGGAAAGGTATCGCATCTTCATCAATTGCGCTTCTGCTTCAATCGAGAGGACTTACGATCACCGCACTTAAAATTGATCCCTATATAAACGTTGATGCAGGCACTATGAATCCCACCGAGCACGGGGAGGTTTTTGTGCTCGAAAATGGACTTGAAACCGATCAAGATATGGGAAACTACGAACGATTCCTCGGGAAAAATATTCCTGGAATCAACTACATGACGACAGGAAGCGTGTATCAAGATGTTATTCGCAAGGAAAGAAATCTCGAGTACAAAGGAAAGAATGTCGAAGTAGTTCCGCATATCCCCGAAGAAGTAATAATGCGCATTAAGAGGGCGGCTGAGTTTGCACAGGCTGATGTAACGATTACTGAAATAGGGGGGACGGTAGGGGAATATCAGAACGTGCTTTTCCTTGAAGCGGTTCGCATGATGAAAACTGAAATGCCAGGACGTGTGCTTGTGGTAATGGTGAGTTATCTCCCTGTTCCCGGGAGCCTTGGTGAAATGAAAACTAAACCCACACAAACTGCGGTGCGGAGCCTCAATAGTGCTGGAGTATTTGCAGATTTTATAATTGCACGTGGACCTGTGCCCATAGACCAAAAACGTAAGGAAAAAATTGCACAATTTTGTAATGTGCGAAGTGAACATGTAATCTCAGCACCTGACGTAGCAAGTGTGTATGATGTTCCAGTCAATTTTGAAAAAGATAATCTTTCACTAAGAATTTGTGAACTATTAGGTATACAGACACGAGGACAAGCAAACCTCACTCCGTGGAAGAATTTTGTAAAACGTTCTAAGAATGGCAAAGACACCGTAAAAATTGCGGTGGTGGGGAAGTATTTTAATTCGGGTGACTTTGTTCTTTCAGATGTCTATCTTTCTGTTCTTGAAGCAATTAAATATTCTGCATATGCGCTTAATTTAAAACCCCAGATTACCTATCTCTCATCGCAACTTTTTGAAGATAAAAAACAACTCAAAAAACTGAAAGAATTTGATGGAGTCCTCATACCAGGAGGATTTGGCGCAACGGGCATTCAAGGTAAATTGCATGTCATTGAGTATGTTCGTAAAAATGGTATTCCATATTTTGGGATTTGCTATGGTATGCAGCTTGCAGTATTAGAGTATGCCCAGAATGTGTTACGCCTAAAAGACGCAAGCACCGAGGAAATCAACCCCCATTCGCCACACTTGGTTATTGGCGTTATGCCAGATCAGCGTGAAAAAATCCTGAAAGGTAATATGGGAGGGAGTATGCGTCTTGGAGAGTACAAAGCAGTACTTGCGAAAGAGAGTATTGCCACGCGCGCCTACGGCGCGCGCGAAGTCACCGAACGCCATCGTCACCGCTATGAGGTTAATCCTCATTATGTAGAACGACTTACTAAAAAGGG
>JAYSTK010000047.1:0-1793 GCA_043719825.1 Candidatus Kaiserbacteria bacterium
GTTCGACGGAAGTGACGACATGGGCATAATGAGCGACCCTGAATTGGGCGACGTTACTTGGTTCAGGGACCCTGCGGGCAACTGGATCTGCATAAGTAACCGTATTTAGAAAGTCATTATGCTTACCATAGTAGACCTGGGAAGTTATGTAAGTCGACTTAGGCATGGTTAGTGGTTATACTTGAATTGTATGGAACAACAAAGTCATGAACCTCCTGAATTAACACCAGACCAATATGCAGCAGGCAGAGAAATTGCTGAAGCATGTGAATTAGGGGAAGATATACTTACGCAGAAAATGGTACGGAATGGCTCTGTAGCAACAGTTGAATACGGCCTAGCCTACAGCGCGCATCATATTGAATTTTTATCTCTGGAGGAAATAAGGAAAGCTGTTTTTTTTGGCATTGCTGAGTATCAAGCTATGATGGAACAATCAGAGCAGGATGGCTAAGTAGTATGTCTTTCGGTGGAAAAAACATTACTTTGCAGGAGTCCGTCGGCGCAAGACAGGAAGAATTACTCCATAACCCTGCGACAAATAGTGCCCTTTCGGAGGCAAATATTGTCCCAGGCATTGACCTCGAGTTAATGCAGCCTATCGTGGATGCCAAGGCTTTTGCAGCCGTTCCAGAGCACGGGGGGTCAGTGCAAGAGACTCTGGAACAACTCAAAAGCAATCCCAATGCACCCCTACCTAGTTGCATAAAAAATCTAGGCTTCACGAGTACTAAACAGCTCATAGAGCGCTTAGAAGGTAGGGACGATCCGACCAAACGAGAACCGACTTACCGCGAGCTAAAAGCGGCCAAAAAAGTTGAGGTCCAAAAACAAAAAACGACCGTGGATACTGTAACTAAAAAATTAGAAAAGCCCACCAAACCAAACGCAAACAATACCATTCATGACAAGCCAATAAAGCTTGTACCAACTTTACCTGGCACAGAGAATAAAGCCCCTGATATTACTGCTATACAAACCAATAAAGAGGAATTACACCCTGTTTCTGCCGAGCCAGAACAAACTCCAATAGATATAAATACTAATAAAAATGCCCTCGATTCACTACCCGAAACATTCCCCCAAGTATGGATATCAGAAGACGTACTGCGCCAGGTGCAACCTGCTATAGAAGCTATACCTACATTGACCGCCAAAATTGTAGAAGAACGCTTACCCGTCAAAAAAACAAATGACGAAATTAAGCTAATCATACCCTCCCCTGTCTCAGAGAAGCAACTTATCGCCAGTACCGAAACGCCAACCTTTCTGGACGCGCCCGAGAACAGTTTTAACGAAGAAACTGTCTTTATAAGCCGCGACACCGAGATCGCTGAAACCCTAACCATCGATCCTACGAAAGAACAAGGATTCATGCAGCCTTTAGATCATATAGACGAAGCATATACTGATGTAAACGTCATACCCAACCCAACTACTGATCATGAATTTCCCGAACGATCTGAGTTTCAGGTAACTGAGGAAGTTTTGGATGAGACCATTGTATACACCAGCTTAGACGCAGACATATACCCTATTACTGCACCAGAGGCAGCCCTTGTTGAGACGACCGCGCTAGAACACGAACACATAGAAAGTCCAAATCAACTACAGACATATATAGCATCGCTCGCCCCCAGTAAAGCTGAAGCCGCAGAACCAGTTATTCATGCACTGGCAGAAACCCTCAAACTGCATGAACAAACAGATAAAAGCGAGGTCAAAATCGTGGCTGCCCAGATTCAAGAAATAGAAAAGCTTTTTGTAGATTTATTAGAAGCTCTGGGTATTCA
>JAYSTK010000048.1:0-4524 GCA_043719825.1 Candidatus Kaiserbacteria bacterium
GCCTTCGGGCCGGCGGTTTTTGTGTACAAACTCGGAGATCTCGTCTTAGGGTATGTTTTAATATAAGTAATAGATTCAATGTAATGAGATGCAGTTCGAGGCGTGAGCGAGGCTTGTGACCAAAGTGTAGTTAATCTACTCTGCGGAAGCAAACGAGCGAAACAACAATGAAATGTGCTCATTACATTGATTCAAATTTTATGCACCGCGAAAGTCTCTTAGCCTCAGGAATGAACTACATGGTTTCGAGCTATGTATACTTTGTTGCCTTCACACTTGTTTTATACATGGTCTCCACACTTCTTACTGGAGTGTTCGGTGTGGTGACAGGACTTCTTGATTTATCTCTCTCTGCTAAAAGTATACTCACCTCTCCCGAACGAAGTTCTTTAGAGCTTGAACTGTTGCATACTATTGCATTTACGATTGTGCTCGTGAAAGCATATAAAATTCTCATTTCATATGCGGAAACGCGGCATATCAATATTAAATTTCTCGTAGAAATTGCGATCATCGCTCCCACAATCGAACTTATTTTTAATGCACGAAGTTATTCAATTGAGGTTAATATGCTCTTTGCTGCGTTTGCTTTCCTTAATCTCGTTGCATACCTGTACTTTTACACCACCCTCAAAAATGTGAATCATGATTATATAAAGGAAATGTGTGAACCGTTGCCCACCGTTCCGGAAAAGAAAATTCGAACAAAGAAAATTGCTTCCCAAAACTAAAGAGGATTTACAATTCCAAGGGACTTATACAAAATTTGTATTTCACGGGGACTACATTTACGGACTTTACCAATGGTAAGTGGTCGTAGTGAAAAGCCGATGATTCGAGTGCGTTTCAGTTCAATTACTTGGTATCCAAGTGCTGCACACATTCTTCGAATTTGATGTTTTTTACCTTCGGTTAAGGTTATGTGTAGCTTTTTGTCATTACGAGCATCAACGACTGCTTTCGCAGGTTTTGTTCTGTATCCTTCAATAGAAACACCATGCGTTAGCTGGCGGAGGAACGCTCCGGTCACTCGCTTATCAACAAGGATCTCGTACTCTTTTTCGTGATCATTCTCCGGAGTAAGAAGACGTTTTGTTATTCGGCCATCATTGGTGAGGATAATAAGCCCCTCAGAATCCTTGTCGAGACGTCCAACAGGAAAAACACCTTCAAGGCTATGATCTGCTTTAATCTGCATCGTTATATCAGTTTCGTGTGGAGCAGGGGAATGAGTGATAACTCCGCGCGGTTTGTAGTAAAGATAATACAGGTAGTTATTTTTCTCAGCACCTTTCACTTCTACGGTGTCAGACGCGATTATTTGCTGGCCAATAAGCGCTTTTTTTCTATTTACAAACACAACACCAGATTCTATAAGGGCATCCGCACCCCGCCGTGTTGCGTAGCCTTTTTCTGCAAGATATTTATTTATTCGAATGGGGTATTCCACAAAGTTTGATTTGAGATTTGATTGTGCTATGATTTCACAAATATGTCAAGTAATATTCTTTCCACGCATGATGTTGTGGTGATTGGCGGTGGTGCTTCGGGCATGATGGCAGCAATTCGAGCACGCGAACGCGGTCTCTCTGTTTTGCTTGTAGAAAAAAATAATGAGCTTGGTAAAAAACTTTCGATTACCGGCGGAGGAAGATGCAACATTACGAATGCTGAATTTGATACACGTGTCTTACTGGAGCATTATGGAAAAGCTGCAAAATTTCTTCATTCACCATTTTCGCAATTTGGTGTACAAAGTACCTTTGATTTTTTTGAAACCCGTGGACTTCAACTTACCATTCAAGATAGGAAGCGAGCATTTCCGAGTTCAGAATCGGCTAAAGATGTAACTCGTCTTATGAAAAAAGTGCTCGAAAAATTAGGTGTGTCTGTACTATTAGGAGTACCTATACATGAATTTGTATTAGAAGGAGACAAAATTGTGGGAGTACGTTCACATACTAAAATTTTTTATGGAAGAGCAATTATCTTAGCAACGGGTGGAACTTCCTACTCTGAGACTGGTTCGACCGGTGAAGGAATGTCATGGCTCACAAAACTCGGACACAGTGTGCAGGCATCAACACCAGACATAGTGCCACTTACTGTGAAAGAGTCGTGGGTTAAAAAACTTTCGGGCAAATCTCTTCTCGATGCGGGAATAACGTTTGGAAAAGGGAATATGAGTATTAAAAAAAGAGGTAAAATTCTTTTTACACATTTTGGATTATCGGGGCCTGTTATTTTGAATGCATCACAGGAAGTAAAAAGGTTACTTGAAAAGGCGAGTGTCACTGCAACGATTGACCTTTTTCCTGATATAGAAGAGCACGAACTCGAAAAAAACATTCTTGCACTTTTTCAACTTCATCCAAATAAATCTGTAAGAAATGCACTTCGAGATATTCTTCCGGGTGGAATGACTGATGCCGTACTTTTACAAAATAATGTAGTAGCGGGGGAAACCAAAGTGCACAGTGTAATCAAAGACGAGCGTGCATTGCTTGCAAAAAAGTGTAAAGCGCTCGAGTGCACTATTACCGGCACCATGGGATATGACTGGGCGGTCGTGTCGGATGGAGGTGTAGATTTAAAAGAAGTAGATACGAAAACAATGGCATCAAGAATATACCCAAACCTTTACCTCACGGGTGACGTGCTTAACATCAATCGCCCCTCAGGTGGATATTCACTTCAATTATGCTGGACGACGGGTTGGGTTGCAGGAAACAACGTTTAAAACGTAAGTTTTCCTTAATTATTTAACGAGAGTTATACGTTCTGTCGTATATGCTTCGAGCTCAGATTCATTTAGTTTAAGTTCTTGTACATTACCAAAGCTAAAAGGTAGATGATTCACCTGCAAACGAAATTGTGATTCTGTTTCGAGCACATTAGGCTCATAAAATGCAATGAGTGTAAATTTCATTTTTTTACCTTTTGGTACTACATACATTCCATTTTCAAGTTTTGCAGAACTGAGCACAAGTCCAACCGTGCTGCCGATTGCACGTTCCTCCTCATCATCAATTATTGAATAGGAGAGATGATTGTTATTTTTTTCTGTACTTGAAAAGGCAGAGATGGGGATGTGAATGTCATATTTTTCATGGCCAAACGCAAATGCTATAAGAAATACTCCTGTTTTCTCTTTTTGATCAGTGAATGCAGCTTGATTGGTGGTCTCATATGCTTCTACGTTTGAGATGGAAATAAAGCCAAAGGCCAAAAACATGAGACTTATGAATACATTCTTTTTCATATTAGACTATTTATTCAAATTATTACTATGTAAATGATACTACAGAGTCGCATGGTAACACAACAAAAAACCGCCAAAGTGGCGGTTTTTTGTTGTGCTCTTTAACTCGGATTAAATTGCGTCAATAGCATCTTCTGCGAGTTCCATCGCATCATTTGCGAAGTCTTCTGCATCTTCATACTCTTCATCATCAAGTGCATCTTCTGCATCTTGAAGTGCATCTTCAGCATCGTTAAGAAGCTCTTCCGCTTCATCAGTATCTTCGTTATCGTCATTTGCTTCATCGATAGCCTCTTGTGCTTCATCGATTGCATCTTCTGCATCCTCGATAGCATCTTCAGCATCGGTTTCATCATCATTATCTTCAGATTCATCGAGTGCTTCTTCAAGTGCCTCTTCGATTGCTTCAACGAGATCGTTGTCGAGATCCTCGACATCCTCATCGAGTTCATCAGCTACGGCATCAAGCACATCATCTTCATCAGTTGAGTCCACTTCGACATCATAGTCGTCACCATCAAATTCAAATGAAAGAGTAGTTGAACCGTTGTCGATTTCAACTTCAACATCGAAGTCCTCGTCGTCGTTATCTTCATCATTTGCTTCTTCGAGTTCATCGCTTATAGCATCCACAAGGTCTTCGTCAAGATCGTCAACATCCTTATTGAGTTCGTCGGCTACTGCATCAAGGATATCATCCTCGTCAGTCGAGCTCAGAGTAACCTCGTAGTCGTCTCCGTTAAATGAAAATTCAACGGTCGTTGTACTACCTTCAATCTCAACATCGACATCGAATTCGTCATCTGAATCGTCATCAGTATCATCTGAATCTTCATCATCAGAATCATCGTCATGACCATACTTAATCTTTAGTTTTTTGCATAGTGGCCCCATTCCCTTGCCGTGACCTTTGTTTCCACATCCAAGTTCAAAACGCATCTCTACCTTCTTCAGGATACCGGGAGCGCGGAGGAGTCCGGGAGGAATTTTATCGCCAAAACCTTCATGGAGGTATTCCTCAAGAAGATCTTGTGTATCTTCATCGAGTTCACCCGTTGAGGTTGCACCATGACGCAGTTGGAAACGCATCAGTGCCTGCTTTGTAAGTGGTCCAAAGTAACCGGTTACTTTTCCTTCAGGATAAATAGTCGAGTCAGTTGCAAGAATCTCTTGAATCTTTGCAATATCCGCATCGGTCATTCCTTCACGAAGACCTTCCTTGAGTACGCTCTTCACCTCACCACGTACTGTATTGAGTTGCT
>JAYSTK010000049.1:0-4500 GCA_043719825.1 Candidatus Kaiserbacteria bacterium
TAGAACATGAACTAGGGAGACTCCCACTCACCACGCATGAGTTTACTCGTTTCCATGAACGTGGACTTGAGGCACTTTCGAACTATGTGGCATTTGTCGCAGACTCGCTGCCCTATAAAACTCGTGAGGAAGTTAAATTCGAAGCACGTCTTACTACGGGCGATGAAAATTTTCCTGAGATACTCATTACCGGCAACCTCGATCGACTTGATTATGATGCTGAAGACAAACTTATTCGTGTCGTTGACTATAAATCGGGTAAACCTAAAACACGTGGATATATTGAGGGAACAACGAAGGATTCATCGGGGGATTATAAACGACAGCTTACGTTTTATGCGCTGCTACTTTCCCTTCAGGAAGATGATCGACTTAAGACAAACGAAGGGCTACTTTCATTTGTAGAGGCTGATGAAAAAGGAAAAATACATGAAGAACTATATACCATCACAAGTGAAGAGATTGAAACACTGAAAATGGAAATTTTGCGAGTAACGAAAGAAATCGCTGACGGTATGTTTCTATCGAGCCCATGCGATCCAGAAAAATCAGATTACTGTCATCTCGTGTCGGCGTTACAAAAAAGTTCTTTAACGTAAAATATAAAACACCCTGGGCACATTGCCCAGGGTGTTTTATGACCCATTTAGTTTGTGGGGGTACCTCCTTCCATTTGGATAATTAAATTATTAATTATCTTTTCAACAACTTCGTAGGGCTGAGCTCCATTGATGACACCTTGTTGGTCGCCCACCATTACGATTGAATAGGGTGTTCCTCGAGCACCAGTTTTTGAAGCTGCAAGTACAGCCTCAGCAATTTTTTCAGTATATTTTCCGCTATTAAGACAGGTTTCAAATTTATTTTTATCAACTCCCGATTGTACTGCATAATCAGGTAGTTTTGCTATATCGGTCTGCGCGTTTATTTCACGATTCCCAAAAATAAGATCACTAAATTTCCAGAATGCATCATTTCCTCCAATTTCGGCAACACATTCAGAAGCTTCTGCAATTTTGGGAGCATTTTTGTGAAGTTGTTCAAGAGGGAATTGTCTATATACCCATGCTACTTTTGCATCCGTACCAAACTTTGCCATGATTTTGTTCATCGTTTCATGGAAGTTTTTACAGAATGGGCAATCATAATCAGAATATTCAATAATTACGATAGGAGCGTTTGGATTACCACGGATATGGTCATCTTTAGTAACTGGCGCTACTTCAGGAGTTATTTGTTCAGGTTGTTGCGCACCGTCGATACCGCCTTGCACATTTACGGGTCCAGCACTTTTCATGCCGCTCATATAAATCGCACCCGCAATGAGCGCTGCAGCAATTACAATTGCTACTGGAATACCAAGATTATTTCGCGCGGCAGTATTTGAAGATGAATATACAGTGTTTGGTGGGGTAGTCATTGATTCTGAACTTTCATGTGATGGTGTATTTTGGTCAGGCATGCAAAGAATTATTACTTCGTAAAATATTTCAAAAGTATACCATATCTAGCAAGTGAGCCATGGTATACTCGTTATTGATTATGGATATATTTTCTGCGGTAATTCTCGGTATCGTTCAAGGCCTCACCGAATTTCTTCCCGTTTCCTCTACGGGACACCTTATACTCATGCACACGCTTCTCGGAGTGGAAAACGAAAATTCACTCGCGTTTGATGCGATCCTACAACTGGCAACAGTCCTTGCGGTCATCGTGTATTTCTTCGATGATCTCTATACGCTTCTGCAAACCTTGATGCGCAAGCTTGGACGTCTTCCCGTTAACGAAAAGGACCTGACGCTCCTCAAGGCGCTTGGTGTGGGTACAATTCCTGCGGTTGTACTAGGACTGTTTCTTGAATCATATATGGAAACGACGTTTCGCCACCCTCTCATTGTTGCGGTTGTACTCGTGCTCGGATCAATTCTTTTTATGATTGCGGAATATAGATACCAAAATTGCTACCACGAAAGAGAAGTCGATGTGAAATCAGGTTTAAAAATAGGATTCTTTCAAGCACTTGCACTTTTACCGGGCTTCTCGCGTTCAGGTGCCACTATTGCCGGAGGAATGTTGCTGGGACTTTCTCGATATGATGCTGCACGATTTGCATTTCTTCTTTCGATCCCGCTGATTCTTGGATCAGGTTTAAAGAAACTTCTCGAACTTATCACGGCTGATGTCGCAGTTGTATGGTCTCCAATACTATTTGGTTCCGTCGTTTCATTTGTCGTTGGCCTTCTTGCGATTCATTTTATGATAAATTTTGTGCGCAACCATACCCTATGGCCATTTATTTGGTACCGAATAATACTTGCAGCGTTTATCATCTTTGTATTTGTCTTCAATACCTAAACGCTCAAAACGACCTTATCTGCTTTGTAGTCAGCGTCTGTATTAAATACGTCTTCTGTTTCACTCCTTGGTTTCGAGTATCTGAGGTAATTTCGCGATTCTTAAAGTAGTCTTAGGATTTCCGAAAATTGAAAAGGCGAGTCAGGTGACTCGCCTTTTTTTGGTGCCTTGTCGTGTCACTTCACTTTGATGCAGTGGTAGGTGACGGCTGCAGCTAACCGCCAATTGGGTTCATAGGTGCGGTTTAGACTCCTTAATACCACAACAGGCCGCGGGCTGTGATGAGCGATGAGATCACTTCGCATTTCGTCGCCCTTCATCTTGCAGGATTGTTCATCTCGTATGGGTAATTGCTGAGAGGTCGCGGCAACTCCTACACCACCATTACCTGTATCCGTGTTGCTGTGCAAAGTGAGGAAAATGATCAAAATCCAGTCCATAGGACCCCCGTGGTTGTGAACTAATACTTAGTTAGTATACCACATAAATATACTTTATGCAAGATCATTAAAATGGCAAGGAATGCGTCATCGTATGTCCTTCGTGAGGGAACCAGTGCGAAGTGTCGATAGGGATTTCCCGTTTTCGTATACCATCTTTGAAGAGCACTTTTTTATTGTCACGTGCAAATTCAAAAAGTTCCTTGGTCACTTTAACGTCTTGCTTGCAATACTTTTTGATTGAAGTAATGTCCCCTTCTCGCCACCATTTAACAGCCTGAAGACCATTGGCACTTTTTTTAACACCAAGTGTTGCTTGCGCGACTGAATCGAGGCGAATGCGCCGACCGAGGGAGGTACGAATGTCTTCGAGGAGATCAATGCTTTTTATATGGGTAAGGTCTCCCGGATAGTATTTGTTTAAAAGCGGAATATCAAAGTGATTACTGTTGTAGCCAACGAGCACATCTGCTTTCTCAATCACTGGCCAAAGTTTATTAAGCTCAGTAATGTCAACAACAGTGTATTCGTCAGTCAGAGAATCGTAGACGCAACCAACAGAAATGTCTAAATCAACGGGGTTATTACTTCCGACATCAGTAAAAATATTCTGGGTTTCAAGATCAAATACTACGTATCGCATATAAAACTTTCACAATTGGTAAATTTTTTTGTTAAAACTTCAGTTTTCTCTTTCACCGTACGATGTGTACGGCTCATTCAAAAACTTTGCTTTGCCTCAAACTTTACTCAATTGAGCAAGTTTTAGTTCTGAAATTGTTCCCATCATTTCACTTCCATCGGAGAGTTTTTTAAGTGTGAATTTTTCTGATGCAACTTCGTCTGCTCCCACAACGAGAATATATTGAGCGCCCGCTTCACATGCTGAAGAAATTTTTTTTCCGATTTTCTTGTCGCTCATATCAACCGAAACGCTCTTTTCAAAGGATCGAAATGTCTTAGCAATTTTCTGTGCTTCCAAATTATGTGACACATCCATAGGAAGAATACTGAGCATCGCTGCGGTTTTTGGCACTTTTCCTTCAAGGAGATTGTGAGTCAGAAGGAAGTCACGCATCGTGACGTCGCCCATGCCGAATCCGATACCGGGAATCGGCTCACTATCAAAAAGTCCTGTGAGGTTATCGTATCGACCACCACCGAGAAGTGAGCGATTGTTTTCACCAGACTTATCAAAGATTTCGAATATTGTGCCAGTGTAGTAATCGAATCCGCGGGCGAGCTTTGAGTTGTGCACAACTGTTATATTCAATGCGGTTAGTCCATCCCATACTTGTTTCAATTTTTTGAATGAATCCAAGTCATTCAAAATACTTAGAATTTCGGTGTCGTCATGCTTTTCTATTATTTGACCTCTTTCATTTCCAAAGATTTCGTTACGTTTAGTATTAAACTCGTCAACGGTCATTTTTTTACTGCGATCAAGCAATTGTATGTAAAGATTAATCTCAGTGTCTGTCACTGATTTACCTTCAGTGATTAGAATTGCGTTTAATAATTCCGATATAATTTTTCGATCATTGATTTGAATTTCGAAATCAGTATCTTTGGCACCGAATGCTTTAAGTACAGTATACGCAAGTGCGATCATTTCAATATCCGCAGAAACATCGTCAACTCCAAACATATCGCAGTTAAGTTGCCAGTGTTCACGAAGTCGTCCTCGCTGTGGTCGTTCATAGCG
>JAYSTK010000050.1:0-4497 GCA_043719825.1 Candidatus Kaiserbacteria bacterium
CATCGGTCGGGACTACTGTTACCATGCTGTATGCGAAAAGTATGGAAATTTCTTCCAACAATAACTGGCTAAGTATGTGTAATGGAGTAGCTCCTGGTACAAATACCTACGCTATAATTTTACAGTAGTTCATGTACCTTAAGTCGCTTACAATTAACGGGTTTAAATCTTTTGCAAAGAAAGGTGAGCTTGAATTCACAACGCCCATTACCGCGATTGTAGGTCCAAATGGTTCAGGAAAATCTAATGTTGCCGAAGCGTTTCGTTTTGTTCTTGGTGAGCAATCAATCAAATCAATGCGTGGAAAAAAAGGAGAAGATCTTATTTTCAATGGATCAGAAAGTATTTCTCGTCTTAATCGCGCTTCGGTTTCAATTGTTCTCGATAACCCTCTTCAAAATGGGAGGCGTGTTTTTCCTATTGATTTTGAACAGATCACGATTGAGCGCGTGGTGCATCGTGATAGCACAAATGAATACGTAATTAACAATGGAAAAACACGTCTTAAGGACGTCCAGGAGCTACTCGCCGCCGCTAACATTGGACCTACCGGGCATCATATAATTTCCCAGGGAGAAGCAGACCGTATACTTTCTGCAAATCCTCGGGAAAGAAGAGAAATGATTGAAGATGCTCTCGGTCTCAAAGTGTATCAATTTAAAAAGGCAGAAAGTGAACGAAAACTTAAAAAAACACAGGAAAACATTGCCCAAGTAGAATCGTTACGAAGGGAAGTTGCTCCGCATCTCAAATTTCTTGAACGGCAAGTAAAAAAGATTGAACGTTCACTTGAGCTTCAAAAAGAGCTTAAGGGTATGTACGCTGAATACTTATCCCGGGAAGATATATATATTGCGCACCATCATGACCGACTAATGCGTGAACGCGAAGTCCCTCTTTCTCGACTCTCCGCACTTAAGGAAACGTTACGTGAAGCAAAGACTCGTCTAGCCTCAAGAGAAAAAGATGAAAAGCGTGATGAACTTATTGCGCTTGAAGGAAACATGAGTACGGTGAGAGGAAGGCGGCAAGAACTCACTCGAGTCATTGGGCAGAGTGAAGGACAAATACTCTTACTTGAACGACGTATTGAAGAAATGAAGCGCAAAGAAGTGCATGTGGAAGGAGCGCCTATACCGTATACAACACTTCTTGAAACGACTGATGGACTTGAGAAAAGTGCGAGTGAAGCAATAGCATCAAATGATAGCAAAATTCTTGCTCGCGCACTGCGCGATATTGTAAATTCTCTTCGGCTCGTGTTAAAACACGCACTCCATAAAGACGAAGATAATGCATACGAGCAGGAGGAAAAAGAGCGTGAGCGAGTAAAAAAGGAAAAGGAAAAACAAGATGATGAACTTACGAAAATAATTCAAGAGGAGGATACTCTTCGTCGTGCATACGATAATCTTAAAACTTCAATCGATACAGACATAACGCGCACTCGTGAAGCAGAACATGCAATGTTTGCATTGATGCAGGAAGAGCGCGAAGTATCTTCAGCTATTGATCGTCTTGAGAGAGAGCTCGGAATGCTCGAGCGTGATCGGGATGAATTCAAACGTGAGCTACAAGAGGCGGTCTCACTTATGGGACGTGATGCTGCGCTTTATTATGAATTTAAAATCATTGGAAACGACGGAAATGAAATATCGTCATCGGTGATTGTTGAAGAAGTTCGCACAAGCCAAGTGGAGCGTCGGCGCAATCTCGAAAAAATGAAAATCAGGCTTGAAGAGCTTGGTATGGGTGCGAGTGATGATGTGCTCAAAGAATATAAAGACGTCAAAGAGCGAGATGAGTTTCTCGTACGGGAGGTTGCCGATCTCCATGAATCAGTTATTAAACTTGAAGCGCTCATTAGCGAGCTCACCGAAAAGCTTAATGAACAGTTTGTTTCCGGTATAGAAAAAATTGGAGTTGAATTTAATCGATTTTTCGCACTCATGTTCGGCGGCGGGACTGCACTTTTAAACCGGGTAAAGCCAAAAGCAAAGAAAATAGTTGAGGAAGATTTACTCGATGGAGAACTCGTTTTGCCAGAAGAGGAAGTAGAGGAGGGGATTGAGATAGATGTAAAACTTCCAAACAAAAGGGTAAACGGGCTCGACATGCTCTCTGGCGGAGAACGTGCGCTTACTTCCATTGCACTCATTTTTGCAATGAGTCAGGTCAACCCTCCACTTTTTGTAATTTTAGATGAAACTGACGCGGCCTTAGACGAAGCAAACAGTCGTCGATATGGTGATATGATCTCAGCTCTTGCAGAGCGTTCTCAACTCATTTTAATAACACACAATCGAGAGACCATGAGTCGCGCAGGTGTGCTCTACGGGGTCACTATGGCGGGAGACGGGATGTCAAAACTCCTTTCGGTGAAATTTGATGAAGCATTGGCTGTTGCAAAATAATTTACAGCGTGATATTTATGTACACGGGATGATCTCACAAGGAGCAAACGATGAATATTTGTATCGCATTTCGGCGTATTCGATCTGGGCTTGATATTACACAGGATGAACTTAGTGATCTTACAGGCCTTTCAAAATCAATGGTTTCAGCTGTTGAGAATGGTGAGCGGGATCTCTCCGAAGACTCCATTGAAAATCTGCGTTCAGTACTCTCAATGTCTCGCGAGCAGTTGGAACTGCTCTGTGTCCAAAATCTCTCAGATTTTGCGGTAAATCGCCAACGACTTGTTGAATTGTTACAACACTCAATTCTTGAAGCAATAGGTTGTCAGTATATCGCCCGGAAGGCACTTGGCCTTCCTAATCTTTAACCACCACTACCCGCTCATGAGAAAACTTGATTTAGCGGGTTTTCTTATACCTCGTGATTCAAAACTCCTTTCAGTAAAATTTGATGAAGCTATTGTTGTGGAAAAGTAGATATTTGGTGCGGTATTTACAAAGTGAAAATAAAGTTGTACTATCCTTCACAGTCGTTCTTCTCATATTCATTCAAACCTGTCTTAAGGAGTGCCCCGTGAATCAGGCTGACCAGTTAAAGCTTAGTGTTCCTTCTTTAAACGTCCCGCTTGCATTTGCTCGTGGGTTGCTTCAAAAAGGAGTAAAAGCAACCCAATTGGCCAGCGCGGCTCATAATGAAATACTTCTCACTCGTATTGCAGCCCTCATCATTGAAAAGGTAGTAATGCAAAAACCATCACCGTTTGTCTGCGAGATGATCAAGAAATGCGGAGTGTTACGTGTCCATGGTATTACGCGACACAGAGACAGGAGCTTTTTGAAGATCATCAATGAGGGTGAAAAAATTAATGTGAAACCGAGTGCAGAAGCACTACTCGAAGACGAGAGTGTTGTCGGCACAAGCGAATCAACAATGTATACGTTCAATCTCATCCCGCTCAAATTGTTTGCAGTTGAGGATAGTTTGACGGAATTGATGGATCATAAGAAGATCTGCAGATTGCTTCAGCATCGATACCCAAAATTCACACAGAGGGATGTCGATGCTTCGCTTGCGGTTGCAATTCTTCGCGATCCGAGACTTTTGAAGCTCACTGCACGCGATCAGAAGTTGGACTGGATTGCGCTCTTGCACAAACCCGTAGCTGACTTGTCAGGTCAGGACACAATACTTCGCATCGTTATCAATGAGTCGGGCACGCTCGTGCTCGATGCGATACCAATCCGTGACGATATGTTGTGGAGTGCAAACGGTGCGTTCGCTGTGTTGGCATAGTAGCAGTCATGGGCAGTGGGTGGTGTTCCAACCCCGAGATCCCGAAGGCGTCGATTCGTCGACGCCTTTTTCTATAGCTAGCAAAATATTGCGGTGGAGGTTCTGTGTGTTTCACTAAGCTGGATTTGTTTTAGCTACGAGGCGCACAAGAAACTGAAGTTGAGGCGTACATATTGTACGATGAGACTTCAGTTATCGCCGTGCAACAAAGTAGATAAAGCAAATATGCTTAGGGAACAAGTTCAAAATCAAGGACGCGTTCCTCCATATCGGCTCGTGTAAGCTTTACCCGAATTTCACTCCCGAGCGTGTATGTTTTACCTGACTTACCACCCTTAACGCGGTATTTATTTGGCTCATGCGTAAAGAAGTCACCGCGTATATTGGAGAGACGCACCATGCCTTCCGAGCGTGATTCCTTTTCCTCAACGTAGATACCCCAATCTGTAACCCCAGTAATGATACCTGCAAACTCTTGTCCTACTTTGTCAGACATGTATTCAACTTGTTTGTACTTTATAGAGTCACGTTCTGCAGTTACTGCTTTCATTTCGCGCTCAGACGATTGAATTGAAAGTTTTTCGTACATGGTAAGCTCGCTTGCTTGTATGAGTGTACCATCGAGATGTTTACGAAGGAGTCGGTGCGACATCAAGTCAGGGTAACGACGAATTGGGGAAGTGAAGTGCGTATAGTATTTAAAGGCAAGACCAAAGTGCCCAATATTTTTTGTACTATAAATTGCTTTCGCCATCGAACGTATAGTCGCTGTTTTAATAAGATTCT
>JAYSTK010000006.1:0-6056 GCA_043719825.1 Candidatus Kaiserbacteria bacterium
GTGGATAGAAATGCTAAAAATATGAAGTACTGCTCCAAGCACCAAAATACCTAAATACTTTTTGTCACTGTGATGCATGTATTCACCTATTCCAAAGTCTATTGTCGTTTCATGTGCATGACCTCCAGTGAGACTGAAATGGAGATGCGAAATTTGAATTGCATGAAGTGTAAAAGAAAAAATAAGACACATAGAAAACAAATACACATAGCCCGCTGATCGCATATCTATTTTTGATTGTGCATACATGTATTTCTAGTATATCAGCTTCGAATTCCCCTCCCGCTATGGCATAATCGAGTATATATGGCGAAAAAGGGTTACAAATTACCCACAAAACATTCATATCGTCGCTTTGCGTTTATCGTAGGCGCAACTCTCTTCATTACCGTACCGCCTGTTGGAGCTTTTTTATATCTCGTCTACTCATCGTATGAGACCACCATTATTAACAGCGGTAACACGGAAGCAGTATCGGCCGAGGTAAAACCCGAATCATTCTCCTTCCCTGTTGGTGTCATGCCACTTCAGAAAATGATTGTCGAGCAATCCAATGTAGAGGAATTTATGTTCACACACATCACGAAGGTGATAGAACCAAAAGAAATTAGAAAATTATCAATTGTACGAAAAGCAATTTCAAAATTAGCGCTTTTCGATTGGTATCAGAATCTAGCAGCCGGAGGAAGTCGCATACTTATTATTGAGCCCGGTGAACGAAGAGAAGAAATAGCCGCACACTTTGGAAAAATTTTAAAGTGGACTAAGGAAGACGAGCGTGAATTTCTTACCAGCGTCGTGAGTAGCGATCCTATATTTTTAGAGGGGAAATTTATTCCTGGATCATACATAGTTGCGCGCAATGCCGAACCGGGAGAGGTCGCACCTTTAGTGAGTGAAAGATTCATTACCGAAATCATTAATCGCTATCCTGATGAGGTAGCTTTGCAAGTACCCCTCGCTGACGCACTTACTATTGCATCACTACTAGAACGTGAGGCGTATGATTTTGAAGACATGCGCTTTATAGCGGGAGTTATTTGGAATCGTCTTTTTATTGATATGCATCTTCAAATTGATGCAACACTTCAATATGCAAAAGGGACCGCATCGCTCACCACATGGTGGCCCAAACCTATTCCTGACGATAAATACATTGATTCACCTTTTAATACGTATAAAAACAAAGGGCTCCCCCCTACCCCGATAGGCAATCCTTCACCGCTTTCACTCCTCGCAGCACTCAACCCTCGACAAACTGAATGTTTGTATTATTTTCACGATAGTGATGGAGGATTCCACTGTACAACTACATACCAACAACATGTAGAACTACTAAAAAAATACTATGGTAGAGGGAAGTAAAAAATGGTTGAGAATATATAGTGAACATGGAGAAAAAAATTCGTATAATTGATACAGTTATAAATACGAAAGAAGCAATTGAAGGTGCTGGTGTCCGTCTCCACAGAGGATTTGGTTACTTCGAACTTCCGCTCTTTGATCCCTTTCTTCTTTTTGATGACTTTAGCTCGGAAAATGAAGAGGACTTCAATGCGGGTTTTCCCTTACACCCACACCGTGGTATTGAGACCGTCACCTACATTTTAAAAGGCGATGTTACCCATCGGGATTCTCTTGGGAACGTAGGTACTATAGGTAAAGGTGACATTCAGTGGATGAAGGCAGGGAGCGGCATTGTACACGAAGAAATGCCTCATGGGCATGATGGCCTTATTGGATTTCAGCTTTGGGTAAACCTTCCACAGCTAGAGAAAATGAGCACACCACGGTATCAAGAAATAAAAGCGAATGAAATACCAACTGTGTCTGTAGGTAACTCCATCGTCCACGTGATTGGTGGAGCATTCGAGGGTGTCGTTGGGCCCGTTAAAGATATTGCTGTAAATCCAACATATTTTGACATTACCCTTGGCGCAAGGGAGCAAATTACAATTCCTGTCCCGTGTAACGATACGAGTTTTGTGTACATTATTAGTGGCGCACTTGTTGATGAGAAATCCAGCTACATGCATGGAACTATTCTCTTGCATAGCAAAGATGGGGATGTCGTAACACTTCAAGCGGACTCCGAACCGTGCAGACTTCTCTTTATATCAGGGACACCACTCCGCGAACCTATTGCGTGGCACGGACCAATTGTAATGAATACAGAGGCAGAAATACAAACTGCACTTACGGATCTTCGTAATGGAACATTTATCAATACAAATGTGAGAATGCCGCATTAAAGCGCTTAAGCATCTTTATCCTCGTATGAGACTACTGTTCAAGATCAAGCACTGTATCAATTCGCACCTGCGACACAAATTCCGCGACGTGTGAAACGAGTACAAGTGTGCCTTTGTATTCGTCTAGAGCCTTTGCGATTAGAGGGAGGTGACGAAAGTTAATGTGGTTCGTTGGCTCGTCAAGAATAAGTAGACCCGGCTTCATGAGTACGAGTTGTGCAAACGCCACTAAGCCTTTCTGCCCTTCTGATAAATCCCCAATTTTTGACTGCATAAAGCCAGCACTCATGAGAAATCCAGCAGCAGTCGCGCGCATAGCTTCTTCTTGTGGTCGCTCCATTGCGTTCATAAGTGATGCGTACACGGTCTGAGTGAAATCAAGCGTTGAAAAATCTTGACGATAGTATCCAACTTTCACACGTGAACCGATTTTTGCTCCAGCCGATTTGCCCGTCGCTAAAGATTCGAGAAGAGTACTCTTTCCAATACCATTAGGCCCTGTCAGCATAAGATGATTTCCTCTCCTAAGCGTAATATTTACTTTCTTATCATTTTTTGTGTGTGTCTTTGGGTTCATAATACTAAACGAAGTGATCGTGAGTACATCCCCTGTAACATCTTCTTGCACAGGAATGGTAAATGGACGAATGGTTTTATCTTCGCGACGCACATCAACTTTTTCATCTTCCATTTCTTCCGTTTCAGTTCGCATTTTTTTTGCAAGAACTCGCATCTTGCCTCCCTTGTGTGCAAAGTAGTTCGCTTTGTCCTTATTCTCCTGAATTTTTTTAGAAAGTTGCGCATTCTTTCGATTTTCTTTATCTATGCGAAGTGCAATTTGTTCTTGCACATCATGATAGTTACCCGAGTACTGTTCAATTTTCCGAGTGCGCACGTCGAGATATAGAACTGTATCGGTAAAAGTATTCAAAAACTCAGCATCATGAGAAATCACAATCACACTTTTTTTATACTCGATAAGAAATCTAGTTAAATGCTCAATTCCTGCTGTATCCAAATTATTGGTTGGTTCATCAAGAAGAAGTAAATCCGGATCTTGGATTAATGCAGATGCAAGAAGAAGTCTCGCTTGTTGACCTCCAGAAAAACTATTCATGACTCGATCGTGAATTTTCACATGACCTCGAAGATTAACGACTTCAAGTACTTCATCGATACGTACATCAATATCGTACTTCTTATCAGTAAATCGAATTTGGAAAAATTCTCGCACGGTGAGAGTGAGTTCACTCCGTGGAATTACCTGAAGTGAGTGGGCAATCGTGAGACGAGGGGTAACGATCATCTTGCCCGAATCCAGTTCATGTTCCCCTTCAATAAGTCCAAAAATAGTACTTTTTCCCGCACCATTTTGACCCATGATCGTTGTCTTTGTCCCCCGGCGAACAGAAAAATTCACCGCATCCAAAATTGGTTTTGTTGCGTTGTGTTCAAAAGACGCTTCTTCAAACGTTATAATGGTGTCGTTTTTAGCCATTCTAGATGCAGTAGGAGAATACCGAAGTTAACGACATAAAACAAGTAATAGTGAACTTCATCAATTCTTCATTATTATTGATATATTTTAAACTTCTAAAGAATCAAAAAGGGTGACGATTTTTTTAATTTCCTTGATTATCACCTGGGATGATTTTTTGACTGTAGAGGCTTTAGGGTTTAATTTCTTATTTTCCTCTGTTGTCGTTTCAACTAACGCATTCATTTCGACGTGCAAAAGAATAATCCCTAAAGAATTCCTTACGTCGTGAATTGTTTTTGAAAGTTTCTTTGCGCTAATTTTTTTCTCCATAGAGTTCACTATTGTATTGGTATTTGTAATAAAATGCTATGTCTCGCGCACTTAAATACAGGCACTCAAATTAAGTCTCTAACGTGTGATCCTTCCCTACCCCAATACCAATTCTAGTGATACATTATTAATATTGTATATGGAAACACGGAAAGTAAAAACTCTACAAAAAAAGCAGGGTATTGCCTTAATTCTTAAGGATGCCAAAAGTAGTGGAAAAAACCTAAAGCAGGCCCAAAAAAAGCCACATTTAGTGACGCACGCTAAAAGGAATAAGTTGGATTCCGAGTTAGCATTAGCTTATGCACATGCAATAGTCACTTCAACAGAGGATCCACTTGTTGTTCTTAATCGTCGCCTACATATGGAATATGCGAATCCCTCATTTTACAAGAAATTTAATATTCCAAAATCAGGTGTCCTTGGAATTCCTTTTACGCATATAGGTAATGGTCAATTCAACGATAAAAAATTAAAAAGTGCCCTCCACGAGGTTTGCAGAGATCAAAAGGAATTTAGAAATTTTGAATTTATTTTTGATTTTCCAAAGTTAGGAGAACGAGTACTGCATCTAACTGCTCGGACAATACCTGAGCCTCATGCAAATGACAGTCTTATTCTTCTCACGATTACAGATACTGCTGCACAAAAAAGAAAAAGGATACGTTCTGAATCACTGTACGCAGAGCGAACTCGTTTCCATGAACTTCTCATGCAAGCACCCGCACTCATTACCGTTCTCCAGGGGTCTGATTTAATACATGATTTTGTAAATCCTAAGTTTACTAATGCAATCGGCGTGCATCGAAACATTCTAGGGAAATCAATAAAAAAATCTATACCCGAATTATCGGGTCAAGGTTTCTTTGAAATCTTGGAAAATGTATACAAAACGGGGAAACCATATATTGCGACGGAAAAACTATTACGCATAGACAAAAAAGGTTCGGGTGTAAGCGAAAATTTATACCTTAATGTAATGTGTCAATCGTATCGCAATGAAGAAAATGAAATTGATGGTGTTCTTGTGTATGCGGTTGATGTAACGGAGCAATATAATATACGAAAAAGCAATAAAGAAAGTGAAGAAAAGTATAGAATTTTGTTAAATTCAATTCACGAAGGATACGCTATCGCAGAAATTATCTTTGACGATCATGAGATACCTATTGATTTAGAATTTATTGAAATGAATAGCGCGTGTAAGAGAATTCTAAATATTTCTGAATCAAATATTCATCGATTAAGTAGTACCCCGTCTTTAATGGATACATCACTTCTTAAAAATGCGGGTGACGTGGGGACTTCACACAAGGCAAAGCGTTTTACAATCGTAGATTCAGATTCAAAAATGACGCATGAAGTGTACTGTTCAAAAATGGAAAGTAGTCGAAAAAAAATTGTTGCTTTAGTAATTAAATCAAAAAATGAGCAACATGAAAAATTACTTACGGTTATTGAAAAAAATGTAAGTGCCTTTCATCCTGCAGATAACTCAGCTGATGGAATCATAATAGTGGATACAAAAGGACGCATCAGTTTTGTAAACGAAACTGCAAAAAATATTTTGCGACCAGTTCAAATTTCTGGCATTGAATTTTTAGAACATAATCTTTTAGAAACATTCCCTTCTTTACTTTCGACCGATTTAGAAAAAAAGTTTCATAAAGCGTTTATTGATCAAAAAACTGTCCGTGTAGAAATGTTTTATAAGCCACTCACTAAATGGTTTGAACTCTGTATACAACCATTTCATGATCACGTATCACTTTTTTTTATAGATATTACTGAACGAAAAATTAATGAAGAAAAGTTATTAAATGCCAAATTTAAGGCTCACGTAACTGATAAAAACTTAAGTGATCTTTTTACGAATCTACCCGCAATCATCGCAATCTTTTCAGCGGATGATTTAGTTTTTGAAATGGCAAATGTCGCGTTTAGAAATTTTGTTGGATTTAATCACGCGCTTGATGGACTTTCAATTGTTGAAG
>JAYSTK010000051.1:0-1773 GCA_043719825.1 Candidatus Kaiserbacteria bacterium
GCAAGCACTCCACTCTACGTACATTGGGATTCTAATTACACTGACGATTGTGTACGCCAAAGTGGTCCAGCAGATTTTAGTACGGGTAATCTTACATCGGGAAGCGATGCAATTAATGCGAATGCAACACCGGGAAATTTTTCCACATATAGACTACTGTGTTCCAAGGATGGTGTGGGCGTAAGTGCAGATACAGAAGTAGTAACAATAAATGTTAACTCTGTAACGCCTGATATCTCGTCAAACAGCTCACTCGTGAAAATAAATAATCCGGTCACTATATCTTGGAATACTAATGGAAATGATATAACGACATGTACCCTAAGTGGCGGGACACTTACGAATGCTATACTAACCGCAAGCGCTGGCGTTGGATCGTCACTTCAAAATATTTCAGGAAGGACAACATTTAGAATTAATTGCGGAGGAATTCTAGATTCGGTAACGGTGGATGTGATTCCTGAAGGAGGTGAGACGTAGAAGGGTGAAAAAATCGGCAAAGCAAAAAACAACACAAACCGCCGCGACTTCCGTCGCGGCGGTTTGTGTTGTTACACACAGCAGCATAAAAGAGATACACGAGCCAATGCTACAATTATTGATGAAGTCAAATTACGCACTTACACCGTGCGTTTCGCTGTACGAAGCATTTATTTACCACTCGTTTAGTATCACCACACAATTTTAATCATATGAAAAAGTTCTTTATTTTGTCCCTCCTTGCAATACTTCTCTATGCACCTTCAAGTTTTGCACAAGAGCAAACTCTTGTTGCTACCGTCAATCTTCAAGATGCCTCCATCACCCAAGAAGGTCACACATTTAACATTGACTTTAATATTACAAACCGCATTGGTATACAGCCAGGCATAAAATATGCACTAACACTTAGTAGTGGGGCACCCACATCGTCAGTCGTTGTAGATACTTTTGTGTTTGAAGAATCACTTTCGCTTGGAGAAAATAGTTCTGTGCATAAGACGATACAATATAAAGCGCCCGACTCACTTTATGGAGAATACACACTCACGCTTACATCGCAAAGTGAAAGCGGATTTCCTTTTGGTACGGTTATTTTAGGAAAAGTTAGTCTGGAAAAGGGTGCTTCAGAGGGAGTGCTACTCAATACTAAATCGTGTTACCTCACAATTCCTAACGAAACAAATACACCCAAGTACACTTCACAAGAAAAAGTTCAGCTTTCTGCAAAAGATACTCTCGTAAGTACCTGTGAGCTTGAAAATACAGGAAGTAAAGAATTTACCGCCATTCCTACAATTACCACACATAGCCGTTCAATATTTGGTCAGGTGGTGGAGGGTGCACTTGCTTTAGAAAATGCGCCCGTTACCATACTCCCCGGTGAAAAGAAATTAGTAAGCACAACGCTTCCACTGCCAACTGCGCCGCAGATATATGTAGTAGCGCTGTCGTATGGATCCGGAAGTAATGAGATTACGTATCGCTATGAAATTGAAGGAATGAAGGGCTCTATAGAGAACATTGTTGTTGATAAAAATACCTACAGTGTCGGTGAGATCGCATACTTGTCTTTTTTCTGGACACAGAACACGGGTGAAGATGCTGCTACTCCCGAACTTTCGTTTGTCACCTCACTTTCGAATGAAGACGGTTCAGCTTGTGCTGAAACGGAGACAACTGTACTTAATGTTTCACAACCACTCCTCACAATTAAAATCCCAGTGACCGCTTCTTGCACTCGACCCCAGGCAACTGTACGACTTGTCGATGCTGCAAAGGGTGATCTTGATT
>JAYSTK010000052.1:0-12981 GCA_043719825.1 Candidatus Kaiserbacteria bacterium
ATGTGTATCTCGATGGGCTCAATCGATTTCGTGTAGCGTCCCTTCAGAATATGGACGGGGAAGATTTTGATTCAAATATTATTTATACTGAAACACAAATGCATATGTGGGTGGAGGGTGGCGGCCGAAGCTTTGCAACGGTGCTTCCCGTCGAAAAACCAATCACCACGCTTAATGAAAAAAACGATGCGACTCTGAACTCCACTATTGCGTATGAGAATGTTGTGTACACCTGTTCTGAGTGGGAAGTGGACGAGTCCATGTTTACACCTCCTTCCAACATTACCTTTACCGATATGCGCACATTATTCTTTCCAAAATCCTCAAATAATTAATTGAGCTCATTTACAATATGGAAAAAGAAGCAATATTTGCGGGAGGATGCTTCTGGGGCCTTGAGGATTTAATCCGCGGCGAGAAGGGTGTTCTTGATACCGAGGTGGGGTACACCGGCGGAACAAATGCTAATCCTACCTATGAAAATCATCCCGGACACGCCGAGGCAGTACTCATTGTGTACGATGACACCCTGACCTCATACAAAAATCTTCTGGATTTCTTTTTTCAAATCCACAATCCGACAACCTTGAACCAGCAGGGAAATGATCGCGGCACATCGTATCGCTCTGCAATTTTCTATAAGACTGAAGAGGAACGTGAAACTGCTCTTGCATTCATTAACCTCGTAAATGAATCAGCCAGGTGGTCTGACCCCGTCGTAACGACCCTCGAACCCTATACCGAGTTTTGGTCGGCGGAAAATTATCATCAAGATTATCTAGAGAAAAACCCGGGAGGCTACACATGTCATGCAATCTACTTTGATAGTTATTTGTAAGCAAAAAGACTTCATTGATTCCTTACAGGAACTGTCCACTCATCGGCTTTTTACTTCATTTCATTCGTATAAAATCACGATGAGTCTTGCGAAGTTCATACGCAGGTACGCACTCCTTAAATTTCCTTAATTCAATATGACTTTGCGGAGGAAACATGCTCTATGGTACGCTAGATAGGTTATTTTTAGTGAATGCAATTATGAATCAAATTCAGAACGAGGAAGATACTTCACTTACCTCAGCCAATGATACCCGTGAAAATTCAAGCAATAGCGATGTTGAAGCTGCGGCTGAGGCCACAGTCTCGAGTGCTGTAGTTAAAAAAACATCCGCGGTACGGTATGCCATTATTGGATTAGTGGTCGCAGTAGCTCTCGGTGCTGCGTATTATATGTACAATCGTGCACAAGAAGATGTTGCTGCAATAGTAAATGGCACTCGCATTACCGAAGCAGAACTTACTGAAAATATTGCAATGATGACGAAGAGTGCTGAAATGCAGGGAATTGATACATCAGAAATGACGGTAACGAGTGAGATTCGTACGCAAGCACTCGAAAATCTCATTAATAATGCACTCCTTATTGGTGCTGCAAAAAAAGAGGGGAAAGTCGCAAATGAAGCTGCAGTTCAGGCAGCATATGATACGCTCGTCAGCGAACTGGGAGGAGAGGAGGAACTTAAAACCCGAATGGAAGAAGTGGGACTTACGAGTGACACTCTTTACAAAAATATTGGTGAACGCCTTATGGTTGACTCGTACATAGAGTCAGCAACGGACATTGAGACTCTTACGATTACGGATGAAGAAATCACTACATATCTCACTTCAATCGAAACAGAGGGCGTGAAGCTCCCACCTCTTGAAGAAATTAAGCCACAAATTGAGGGGACACTTCTCGCTGAAAAACAGCAAAAGTTAGTTGCTGATCTTATTCAGAAGCTACGCACAGAAGGAGAAGTTACAATCATCGAGCAGAAATAAGAAGAGGGTACGGATTTAGAACGTCATTCTTCATACAAAAATCCCCCGATGCCGCAGGCATCGGGGGATTTTTGTGTTTACCTAACACTCATTGCACACTCATGAGAATACTCAAGTCAACGGTATCAACGTTTCCATCCTGATTGAAATCGGAGCGCGGGTCACTGCTCAACACATGCATCATAAAAATACTCACATCTGCTATATTTTGCTTTCCGTCTCCATTTATATCAGTACGAGGGAGTTCATTCATAACAGCTACTTCCATACGCGTTGCTTCAGGTTCAGAGATAGTATCTTCGCTCAATACTGATTCTTCTACAGTGAAAAGAGTATCGATGGGCTCTTTTATATTAAGATCACTGCCGAGTCCATCGTGCTCCAAAATCCAAACCTGCTCCAAATCAAGAGTTGTTTCTCCCTCGGTATGTGCATAGAAGGTGACACTGAGGAGTACTCCATCTCCCACAAACCCACCCGCGCGAGTGGTTCCTCCAATAAAATTAATAGTCCCGTCTCCATCTGCATACCACGGCTTTTCTGCCCAAAGATTAGCAATCGAGGTGTTGTATTCGATTGATTCAACCGATACCACCCGTTCATCAAAATGAATTTCACCTTTAAACACATTTGTAGGAACCTGGGAATCCACGACAACGCGTACCGTGAATGTACCGCCTGTTTTAATAATGCGATTCGTTGGCTCTATATGCATATCAGCAAGAGGTTCCGTGACTACAGGAATGACGAGCAAACTCATAACGGAGAGGAACGCAACAAGCACACTTGCAATAAGTGGTCCGCCCATTATCATTCCTCGTAAAGGTCTTTGGTACAGAGGAAGCATAGAATGAGTATATGCTATAGGCCTCCATCGTGTATTTAGTAACGCACACCTTCTTAACGTTTATGAAAAGTAATGCCATACTTTAGGATATGGATGATGATCATATAATAGCAGCGCGGTGCAGAGAGGGTGACTCTGAAGCATTTGGTGTTTTGTATGACCGGTATGTAGAAAAAATATATCGTTTTATTTATTACAAAACGTTTGTTAAAGAAACTGCCGAGGATATCGTGAGTGAAGTATTTCATAAAGCGTTCGAGCGAATTCATTCCTTCAATAAGGAAAAAGGTTCCTTTTCTGCATGGATTTACCGTATCGCACGAAATGCAGTGATAGATCATTATCGAACGCAGAAGAAAAATATTCCGATTGACGATGTATTCGACCTCGCAACTGAAAATCGTACGGAGCAAGAGCACGATGCAATTACCTCGCTTGCGGAGGTCGAAAAATATCTCAAAACGCTTCCGGCTCGTCAACGAGAAATAATAACTCTCCGACTTTGGGAAGAACTTTCGTATAAGCAAATTGCTGAAGTTATCGGTGGAACCGAAGATAGTATAAAAATGGCTTTCTCACGTGCTATTAGAGAACTGAGAGAAGAATGTGGTCCTTTTGCACTATTACTTCTTTTGGCACTTACCGCACAAACCACGTTACCTTTCCGTTCGCTTTCGTAATACATATATATGAGTGAAGAAGAAACAAACAATGTAATACTCAATGAGCTTCTCGCGCTCGACACCACCTTTACGGAAAAAAAGGCAGAATTAGGCGTGCTTATATCAAAACTGCAAAGTAAAAAGCCGAATGCTCATATAGATGAAGTATTTGTGAGCGAGCTCCGCGCTCGTCTTATTCTTCGAAAGGGATTTCATATTCTCTCTCCTTATTCACGAGCATACTGGTGGGCAACGCATCTTGCACCGATTGGCGCAATCGCTGTTCTTTTCCTTATCCTCGTGCCACAGGAAATGAAATTTACCGAACAAGAATTACTGCATGACGATGTGTACATGGAGAGTACGATGGAATCCCCAAGCGCTGATGATGCTTCTTTAAAGAGCATGGATGCGGAAGAATCAATTTCATCTGACATGGACTCATCATTTAATACTTTGAGCCTACCCCAACCCCCGCCAGGAAGCGACGAGCGAACGCAAAGTCAAAATTATTTTTCACTTCCTAAACAAAATCCAAGTTCTTCTGTCCAGATTGAATCAGTGACACTTACAGAACCTGGCTTCATTGTTGTGCACCATTTTGGACCTAATGGTATTGGTCAGGTAGTTGGAATAAGTCCACTTCAAAATTCAGGAACAACCGTCGGGATTACCATCTTTTTACGATCGGTATCCCGTCCTCAGGATACCTATTACGTTGGTTTGTACCATGATAATGGGAACGGAGTATTTAGTGCTAATGATGACATACCAGTTATAGATGTACTTACGGGGACACATGTAAGCACGCTCTTTACGATCAATGATAGCGGGAACGAATAAACAGCACACGTTAGTGTTACCTCTTTATTAAATCTACGTATTACGTATTATACGCAAACGAATTAATTCACATGTATGGATTTTAATTTTTTAAAACAATTTAACATTTCGAGCGCACAGCTTATAAAATTGAGCCTTTTTGCCGGAGCGGTACTTATTGCACTTATTTTTGTGAGTGCGCTCCAGAATTCACAAGGTGGAGGAATGAATACATTTGGACCAAAAAGTGGATATGACGAGTACGCGGTCTCTGAAGAAAGTATGCCTGCATATAACAGTAAAGGCGACTACGGCACAGCTCCACACCTTTCAACACGCAATGTAAGTACACCGTCCATGCCGCCAATCTATGACGGATACACAAATGGAAACGACGCCGAAGCATTTGAAGTTAAAAACTACAACGCACGTATTGAAACGCGAGATCTCGACCGTGACTGCGACGCTGTCCGAGCACTGAAGACTCGTACCGATGTCATCTTTGAGAATGCGAGCGAGTACGACCGCGGGTGCAACTTCACGTTTAAGGTAGTGAAGGGTAGTGTTGAAGCAATACTTTCTCTTATTAAAGACCTCGACCCAAAAGAACTAGGAGAAAATACGTACACGATAAAGCGTGAAGTCGAAGACTATACGAGTGAAATTCAAATTTATGAAAATAAACTTGCATCACTCGATGCAACACTCGCGAACGCGCTCGCGTCCTATGAAAATATCACTGAACTTGCAACGAGGTCGGGAGATGTCGAAAGTCTTGCCAAAATAATCGATAGTAAGCTTATGCTTATTGAGCGACTCACCGCAGCGCGCATCGACACACAAAACCAGCTCGATTATATTGCACGCGCTAAAGCTGACGCGCTCGACCGACTCGAATACACCTACTTCAGCGTGAATGTGTACGAAAGCAAGTATGCGGATGGAGAAGCGCTCAAGAATTCTTGGAAAATGGCTGTCCAACAGTTCGTTCAAACTATAAATCAGTTCGCGCAAGAAATGAGTATCGGACTTGTGGTGCTCATACTATTCATCCTTAGGTTTGCACTTTACGGAGCACTATTGCTCATTGCCCTAAAGTTTGGATGGAAGTATGTAACGAAAGTGTGGAGAAACTAATCTAAAGTACACATTGTGTAAGAGATAGAAGTGAACCACGTCAGCGTGAATATAGATACCCAATTATGTACGAAAAAGCAAAACAATTTACACTCACAAGACCCCTCGTCAAAAAATCACTCGGTGTCTTCCTGGTGCTAGTGGGAATTGTTGCGCTTGTAGCTCCTGTCATTCCGGGAGCACCTCTCGTTTTTATTGGACTAGAACTCCTTGGCTTCCGTCTCCTTTTTCTCGATAAAATTTTGCGGAGGAATCAAACAGTGGTGCAAAAATAGACATATGAAGAGCGCTGTTCAGACCGCCAGCCCATTACGGGAATTTTTAGTGGTACCTGACCGCCCTTTGCATAGACTAGCGAACATGTGTACGCCAAACAGTTAATGTCATCGATTCGGATGAGCTAATGCGAGTAAGCTTCCATCGTCTTTCTCACCTCTTGTATGCAAAGCATACAAAACTTCGTCTCAGAGATATGGTGCGAGCAAGCTTCCTCAACTCGTTGTAGAAAGCTCAAAAATAAATTTTTCGCTTTATACAGGGTGCCAGCTCGGAAATCTAGTGAAAGTAAACTTTCAGGATCTTCCTCGGTTTGTATGCAAAGCATACAAGTCTTCATCTCGGAAATCCCAAGTAAGCAAGCTTCCTTAGTCTTCCTCGACTCGACTTGTAACGTTTTGTATACAAATCGCTATTATTGTATAGAGTAGAGCGTATGGCGCTCGATCATGAACTTACCCTCGAGGAACTTGTTACCCAATCAGGGACGGGGGACTCTAAAGCGTTTAAAATGCTTTTCGATATGCTTCATAGTCGAGTGTATGCATATGTTCGGTATCGAACTAATTCGCATGATGAATCACTCGATGCTACTCAGCAGATTTTTATAGAACTCTGGAAAGCACTCCCTCGATTTAATTATCGTTCGGATGCGGCTTTTTATGGATTTCTTTTTACCATCACGAAGCGGCAAATTATTGGAACATATCGACAAAGACATCCATCTATTCTTGCACTTACTTCAGATGATGAATTTGTTGGGGAAGAACAAGACACACTTCAGGAAGATGAAGTAATGCGTGCACTTACCTCGCTTGACGAAATTACCAAAGAAATTGTGGTACTCCACCATTGGTCACGCTACACATTTGGAGAAATAGCGATGATGCTTACCATGACTGAAAATGCAGTTCGCGTCAGACATCACCGAGGGCTCCTAACACTTAAATCGGTACTCACTGAAAAATGAAAAAAGATATACCACACATTATCGAGGGACTCGTACCCGCGGTTACTATAGACGATCAAATCCGTGTATGGAATGGTGTAGAAACGCATATCAATAATTCTATGCCAATTCATTCACCTTTTATCCAATTTTTTCAAACACGAAAAAGATTCGTTACATTGGCACTTTTTGCATTACTTATCCTCGGAAGTGGTGCGACGATTGTGACCGCTGAATCAACTCGACCAGGCGATGCTCTTTTTCCACTTGAGCAGGCAATCGAACATGTCCGCATCAAGATGCGTACAGACAATACTGCACGTGAACAACTTGCACTCATGTTTGCTGAAGAGCGACTCACTGAACTTCGTTCTATTGTGGACGAAAAAAAGGGGTCTCAAAATGTTACAGACCCTCGGGTGAGCCAGGCAGTATCCGCGCTCGTGCGCGTTATGGATGAATCAAATATGAGCGCCACTGCTCAAGAGCAATTGTATACAAATCTATTTTCCGAAATTTCCTCTCTAAACATTAACGTGCAAGTAGGCGAGAAAAGTAATTTTAAAAAAAGTGAAGGGAGAGTGAAGGTGCGCAGAGAAGAAAAGGGGAGTAAAATTGAAATAACGACCGATGGAGTGCGAACACGCATCGAAAAAAGAAATGGGGAAGTACGTATTGAAGAAGAGCGCTTTGAGACAAGAGATGAAAAAGAAATGGAAGAAGTTGGAAACAAAAATAATTCAATTGAGAGTGGGGAAGTTCGGGGAATAGTTGAAGAAAAAAAGCAAAATTATGCTCCATCAAAAAAAGAGGGGATGACCGAAGATCGGGACGAATAAAAGCAGCTATTCATTTTAAAAAAAATTCTTATTTATTTATGAAATATCTTAATCATACATTTGTACTCATTTTAATCGTATCAATCATTGGAGCAATATTTGTTTTCACTCAAAACAAAAATGAAGCACCTACTGAAATTGCCTGCACTATGGATGCAATGATTTGTCCGGATGGAACCGCAGTAGGGCGCACGGGACCTAACTGTTCTTTTGCACCGTGCCCGCCAATCACAGAGGCAACTTCGACTGATGACATTCAAACGCATATTGATTCGAAAGCAAATTTAATTGTGGTAAATACCCCAGCACGAGACAGTGTGGTTTCTTCACCGCTTACCGTTACCGGCAAGGCTCGTGGGTACTGGTTCTTTGAAGCAAGTTTTCCCATCACCATTGTTAATTGGAATGGACTCATTATTGGTGAGGGAATTGCTACTGCGGATGGAGAATGGATGACCGAAGAATTCGTTCCCTTTACGGCGAAGATAAACTTTACACTTGACCCCGAGACTCCGTATCGACGAGGTGCCATTATTCTACAAAAAGATAATCCTTCAGGCCTTCCCGAAAATGATAACGCACTTGAAATACCTATTCGATTTTAACGAAAAATATGCACTATATGACAAAAATTGTTTCGTTAGTTTTTGGTATAAGTAGCGTACTTTTTTCAGCGCAGGTGGCAGAGGCCACAGCATCTTCCCAATATGATGACCTCAGTATGCAGGTACATGCGCTCTCCCGCTTTATTGATCGAGAAAATGAAAAACGGATTATTGCCCCACTTAGTGTTGGAGCACTTCGCCGTGGAATTGATCAAGGCACAAAGTGGCTCATTAAAGCACAAGAACCAACTGGGCATTTTAGATACGAGTACTTACCGTATGAAAACATGTACCGCGACGATGATAATATTGTGAGACAAACGGGATCACTGTATGCACTCGGAGAAGTGCTCAGAAAAAAAAGCAGTGATACTGATAATGTTGAATCAGCGACACTCCGTTCTCTTGAATACTTTAACTCACTTACAAAATCAACTGCGTCAGGTGCACGCTGTATTCTGAACACTTCCATAAGCACCACATGCCAGCTCGGCGCAACGAGCCTCGCACTCATCGGGTTACTCGATTATCTAGAACATGCTCCCGAAAAAAAATCTCAATACCAAAAAGTTGTTGAAGGATACGCAACTTTTATTATTGAACAACAAAAAGAAAATGGTGGTTTTCGTAACAAATATATTTTAGGAAAATCAAATCAAAGCGAAGCTGAATCCCCATTCAGTAATGGCGAAGCACTCCTCGCACTTGTACGGTTCTTAGAATATGAAAATCGGAACGAAGTTAAAACTGCAATTGACACTGCCTTCACCTATCTTAAAAATGAACCATACGATACCGCACTCTACCTTTGGATCATGGCCGCACTTAAAGATCTAAACCGCATTGCACCTCAGGATAAATATGTAACCTACGCACATGATTTTACAAAATGGAGAATTGAAGGAGGTGCACGCTATGTCACGGGAGAAAGAAATACCTGTGCCTATGGAGAAGGTGTAGCGAGCGCACTTACAATTCTTGAAGAAAAAATCGCACCAGCAGAGTATGCAACCTATCGAAATGTACTCGATCGACTTAATCGTCTGAACCAACAATTCCAAATCACGGAAGCTGATACCGTTCGCGTATTTTTTACGTCTGAAACACATTCATTTAAAGAATTAAAAAATAAAGAACGAGCAATCGGTGGGTTTCTGACAAGTGAAAGCGAACCAACCGAACGTATCGATTTCACCCAACACTGTGTGAGCGCACTTTTACAAACTCTCACTGACCTCGACAGAACATCACTTACTCCATAATAATTTCTTTACCACGTTATGCGTTTCACACTTATCATCGCCTCACTCACCGTACTCGTGCTTTTTTGTATTTTTGTTTTTCTCCTGTTTCGCACCTCTGAAAATAAAAAAGTGGAGGTTGAAGAAACTTCGCCTTCGGTAATCAATATAGAGATTCCAGCACTTTCACCTGAAAATACCTCTGAGGATATGGATGTTTCGCATCCAAGTACCACTCGTGACGAGCGTGGTCTCGGAACAGACATTAATATGGAATTCCCAACGCTCGAGGAATAATATGTTTCACAGTAAATGAAAACACTGAAAACACCTTAGACTTTCGTCCAGCGCATCTTCAAAATTTCTCAGATACACGAAGCACAAGAAAAAAGACCCGAGACGTACTCAATGTACGATGAGGGTCTTTTTTCGTAGTGTGACAAAGTAGCTGAAGATTTTGAAATGCGCTACTTGCGGGAATGGAATTTTTTGTGAATATCCCGAAGATGTTTGTCAGTCACATGCGTGTAAATCTGTGTCGTACCAATATGTGCATGGCCAAGGAGTGCTTGCACCGAACGAAGGTCTGCACCATTCGATAAGAGGTCAGTTGCAAAGCTATGGCGAATAACGTGTGGAGTTACTTTTCGCGTAATGCCTGCGATGGTCGCATATTTTTTTATAATACGTTGCACGCTCCGCGGGGTGAGTCGTAGATCTTTATTATCGACAGAAGCTTGTTTCGCATTTTTTCCATACTGCACAAACATCGCATCGTCAAAATCTTTTCGTTCCTTTAGATAACTTCTGATGGCCTCGCGTGCAGTGTCAGAAAGGAACACGACGCGAACTTTTTCTCCTTTTCCACGCACCGAAAATTCATCACGAGAAAGATCAACATCTTCTTGCGAAAGTCCACAAAGTTCCGAAACACGGAGACCTGTAGAAAAAAAGAGTTCGAGCATCGCACGATCGCGCATACCGACAAGAGTGTTTTTGTCGGGAGCATCCATTAGACGGGTAAGTTCAGCAGAAGAAATAAGGTCGAGTGAACGTTCGGGAACTTTCGCAAGTTCAATACGTTCAGGATTGAGTGAATCGACACCACGTCTTCGCATATATTTTAAAAATGCGCGAAGTGCGATGAGATAGTAATTTTGTGTTCTCCGTTTGAGGGTATCGTGTTGCCGTCCGATTTTCGTGCCCGGTTGGCGATTGAGCCAGAGCCGATATTCACGCACTATTTCTTCAGTAAGATTTTTTGGGTCGGTGACGTTACTATACTCGAGAAAACGCGTGAGGTAATGATCGTAGTTTGTAACCGTATGAATACTCCGTCCCTTTTCGATTTCGAGGTATTCGAGAAATTGACGTTTAAGATCCACGAGTGTCATAGACGTATTGTAACCTAGATAAAAAGAACCGCACGAGCATCGTGCGGTTTGTCTCAATTGTTATGTGCGCCTTCATTAGGCGTTCATCTGCTGATCAGTTACCTTCTTTCGAACACTCGATGCTCGAATATCCTCAATGTCCATATACCCAAGCATTTCAATCATTCGACTCAGATGTAAGTCCGGACCAACAATTGCTTGTCCTGCAACATGTTGCTCTGCTCGCAATTCCTGGTGACCCGCACGAATCCCTTCAAGCAGCTTCACCTGTTGGTGAATCGAAAGTTTTTTACCTAACTTTAACCCGTGTGCCTGGCATTCGTCATCGGTCAAATTACTGATGTCCATAAAATACTCCTTGGTGTGCAACCGATGCAAATCATACCACCTGTCTAACGGTGGCAAAAAAGTATAACTAGAGCAGGGTTGCAAATGATGTCAATGTATGGTAGAGTAAACATACCTTCGCAGGTTACGTAATAACGTCAGCACACATGCGATCTACATGGGCGCTGACACATTTTCGAGCATATGCTTACTAAACGAAAGAAAGAAAACGCAACAAAAGAATTAAAGCGCCATGACGAGGATACTGGTTCGCCTGAAGTGCAAGTGGCACTTCTCACCAAACAAATTGATGATCTTTCTAAGCATCTTAAAAAGCACAAGAAAGATTTTCATTCTCGACGCGGACTTCTACAAATGGTTGCTGATCGTCGGAAGCACCTCAAGTATCTTGAGCGCAAAGACGTGAAGGGCTACAAATCAGTTATTAAAAAACTTGATTTAAAGAAGTAAGTGAGGGGTAACACCTTGTGAAAATACGCTCTGATCCCTAATGGATCAGAGCGTATTTTCTTCAGTTCTCTCGTTTGCTATACTAGGGTAGTGGTTTTTAAATAGGTTCTTTTTTCAAATTTAATTTTAAAATTTTTATATGTCTATTGTTAAACATAAAGATCAACGTGTTGCTATTTTCATAGATACTCAAAATCTCTATCACAGTGCAAAAAATATTTATCGATCAAAGGTCAATTTTGATTCTGTGGTAAAGCGAACTCTTGGAGACCGTAAATTAATCCGTGCGGTGTCATACGTAGTTACAACCGAAACTGGAGAAGAGCAATCTTTTTTTGAAGCCCTCGCAAAAATTGGTATTGAAGTTAAAACTAAGGACTTACAAATCTTTTATGGAGGAGCTAAAAAAGCTGACTGGGATGTGGGAATGGCAATTGATGCAATCAAGCTTTCTTCAAAAGTTGACGTAATTGTGCTCGCAACGGGTGACGGGGATTTTGTACCTCTCGCCGAATACGTTCGTTCTCAAGGGTGCCAAGTAGAATGTATTGCCTTTGGAAAATCGAGTTCTGCGCGTTTGCGTGAAACCGTTGATGATTTTATTGATATGGATGAGAGCCCACGGGAATTTCTTATTGGGCATCGTGCGGGAGGTGGAACGAAAACACGAAAGCAAGGAGGTCGAAAGGTAGTGGGTACGGATACTGATGACGAATAAAGCGTAAAAACACACGGGCGGGTCATTGACCCGCCCGTGTGTTTTTTTATTATTTTGATAGACTCAACATATTATCTACGAGTGGCGTACAGAGATGATTTCGAACGTATTTGAAATCTCACCTGTGCGCCAGTCATAACGTTATTAATCGTATGAAAACAAAAACATATTCGGTGGAGATTGGTGGTAAAACGTTGACCGTTGATTTTACTGATCTCACCAACCAAGCGCACGGTTCCGTGATTGTGCGTATGGGTGAAACTGCAGTGCTCGTTACCGCAGTCATGGGAGATGAAGAAAAAAAGGGTATGGGATATTTTCCTCTCTCAGTCGACTACGAGGAACGATTTTATGCGAGCGGAAATATTCTCGGAAGCCGTTTTGCAAGACGAGAAGGAAAACCAAGCGACAGTGCAGTACTTGCCGCGCGAATAATCGATCGCACGATACGTCCTCTTTTCAATCATGCGATTCGATCTGAGGTGCAGGTTGTTGCCACCGTACTCTCAATTGGAGACGAGGCTCCAGATGTGCTTGGAGTTATCGGAGCCTCTCTTGCACTCGGTGTGTCGGACATTCCATGGGACGGACCAGTGGGGGCAGTTCGAATCGGAAAACAAATAGGCTCGGGTGAGATCCTTATCAATCCACTTTTTTCGCACCGCGAGGCGGGTATGCTCGCATACGAAATTCTCGCATGTGGAAAAGACAATGCAATCAACATGATTGAGACAGGAAGTCTCGAAATGAGTGAATCTGAAATTCTCATTGCTCTCGAAAAAGCAACAAATTTTAATTCGATTCTCGAAACATTTCAAAAACAAATTATAGATGAGATAGGCAAAGAAAAACGAGTGCTCGCTTCCGCA
>JAYSTK010000053.1:0-1767 GCA_043719825.1 Candidatus Kaiserbacteria bacterium
AACGCAATCAAAGCAGGAGAGATAGAGGACTCAGTTTCTTTTGAAGCGTATACCAAGGATGAACCGAGTGTACTCGAGCAAGGTCGGTACGCAGAGCAACTTACCGGATATTATGCTCGTTTTAAGAAAGAGCAGATGCTTGTACTAATATACGAAGACATCAAGAAAAATCCGGTTGCATTTATGCGCACTATTTATGAATTTCTTAACATTGACTCTACTTTCGTTGCAAGCATGGTGGACGAGGAAATTAACATAGCACGCACACCGAGACATGTATTTGTAGATCGGATCATGCATCATATCTCTGAATCTATGCGTCGCACGGGCTTCGACCGCGTGGTGCACCTCATTCGCAGGTCAGGGATTCCAAATTTTGTCCGTTCCATAAATACAAAAAAACAAGAGAAAACCCAGCACACTACTACATTTAATCGTGATATATATCGTGCGTATTTTACCCATGATGTACACACACTCAGTGTAATAATTGGTCGCGACTTGAATAAAGAATGGAGCATATGAATATCCGCCACCACATACGAAATTATATAATTACTTTTTTTACACAGTTTGGTATAGCGTGGCTGTATCGAAAAATAGTTATGAAACAGGGACCGCTCACCCGTATCGTCGTGTTTCATGATGTGCCTGACCGTGTATGGTTTAAGAAGATGATGGACACGCTCATGCGTGAGACACATGTGCTCACCCCCGAAGAGTTCACCGGTGGTGTACGAGATGCTGACCGTATTAATACACTTATTACTTTTGATGATGGGTATGCTTCATGGATTGGAGTAGCACTTCCTGCACTTGACGCTTATAATCTGAAGGCGCTCTTTTTTATAAACTCAGGACTTCTTGATGCGGCGCCCTCTGATTTTGATACTAAGGCATTTATGCGTGAATCTCTTTTCATTTCCCCACGGAAGGCTTTATCTTGGGAGGGCGCGGAAACTTTGCTTAAACATGGGCATACTATCGGTGGGCATGCACTTCGTCATCAAAACCTAGCGAAGCTTGATGGAAAAACCGTTCAAGATGAAATACTAATTGATAAACGCGCTCTTGAATCAAAGCTTGGCATTACCATCACTGACTTTGCGTATCCTTTTGGGACTCGAAAGCATTTTACCAAAGATACTATTGAGGTAGTACGTTGTGTGGGGTATACACATGGTTATACGGCAATAAGTAGGTTTGTGAGTGTGAAGAACGGAACTTTTGAGATTCCACGGATGTGTATAGAGGATGAACTTACTCCTAAAGAGCTTAGAGCGTGGCTACGAGGGGGGTATGACCTTTTTGATATTATGAGAACTTCTTTCAAATAAATCATGTACACTGAAAATAATAATAGATACATTTTGTCATGGGCGCTACTTTGTTTTGGGTTACAATGCCTGACAGCTCGAATTCATCGTACTAAGGTACGATTCATTCTGCGCCGAGGCATTTCACTCCAAAACGAAGCCGCTTTGCATAACAATTTATTTTGAAATGAGTTCTAAAAAACTATGTGTGGAATAAATGGGATAACTGCAAATGACACCGCACATATTGCGCGGATGAATGAGGTGACACGTCATCGTGGCCCTGATGGTACACGAGTATGGAATGGGGATGGGGTCACTCTCGGGCATAATCGTCTTGCAATCATTGATCTCTCTGACCGTGCAATTCAACCAATGCGCACACATGATGGTCGATATGCAATTGTATTCAATGGTGAAATATATAATTACCTTGAACTCAAAAATGAGC
>JAYSTK010000054.1:0-1752 GCA_043719825.1 Candidatus Kaiserbacteria bacterium
TTATTGTCAGTACTGATAATTTACATATCCTGCTTGCAGGACAAGATACCAGTTCTGAACTACGATCTGACGTTGAGATGCACTACACAGAGTTTTAACGTAAAAGAGCGCCGAAAGGCGCTATTTTGTTTATATATAGTATAATCTTCCTAAGATGCCTGATAAACAAGACACTTTGCAGAGAGCATACGCCCAACTAAGGGCCCTCAAAGAGAACCTTCCTAACATTCACGTTAATAACCACATGGACTGGCCACAAGTAAGACTTTACGAAGAATTATTGAATAAACTCGAACAAGTTGGACTATCTATGCTGGACTTTAGAATTCCACCAAATCTACTCCAAAGTGAGCAGGTAGTAGTAAATTATCTGACACACGAAACGGTAGACAGTGGTCAGCCACAAGTTACAGAAGCGTTTTTTCAAACAAAACTTGACGCGCTTCTTATATATTTTCAACTCGGAGATGGAGACGCCGAGGACACCAGAGTATTAATTAAACTTTAGGACGGACGTGTAATCAAGGCAATTAAAACATCAATTGACTTGTCGGCTAACCACTTAACAATATTCGCCACTTTTGACTTATCCTGGCCAGATTTTTTCTTTAATTCATTCAGGAGTAGTGCAATATTCTTTTGTACCTCTGAATCGTAAGAAGAAAAATCGATTTCCGTATTAACTTCTTGAACTTGTGATTGGGTAAGATAGAAGTTTTGTGTTAGCCCACTATCTCTGGATAATTCGGCAGTGGCTTCTTGAACTTGTGCGGGGATGTTGGTTAACTGGAGTGACTCTAAAAATTCTATAGCTTGCTCTATCCGAGGACGATAAATTTCCTGGTAAGGGTCCATCCCTCTTCTAATTACCGCACCACCCCGGAGAAATTCAGTAAATTCCAGCGCTATATCAGTATCGTAAAGTGCTTTAAGTTGGCGTTCACACAATAATTGCCAAGTCTTATACTTGCCCTTGTTAAATTGCTCGGGATTTAGAAGTTGTTTTCCGACTTGAATCAGGTTATCCATAAATAGTCTCAAGTTAAACTTACGGGTTGAATATGGTGGGCGATGGTGGACTCGAACCACCGACCTCGTCATTATCAGTGACGCGCTCTAACCAGCTGAGCTAAACGCCCACATTTAACTGTGGTAGAAGTTGAAAATGCTTCTAGAAGTAATTTGGTGGAGCAACAGGGACTCGAACCCTGGACCCCTGCCTTGCAAAGGCAGTGCTCTAGCCAACTGAGCTATTGCCCCAAAATTACCAAGCAATTCTACCTAAAAACTACAGATATAACAAGCGGTAATGCTGATAATAATGTATTGATGTTGGTATTTTTAGCGAACAGCTTGTCCTATTGCTCTAGTATCCCGAAGGGTATATGATTTTATTATGTCGGAGAATACTAATTTCAGGAGGTTTATTGGTTTAGCTGTGGTTGTCCTGGTTGTCTTTGGCTCTTGGCTCGTTTACCAGAATAATGCTGAAAGTGGCTGCAATGACAGAGCAGTAGTGGCGGCCATGGATACCTATCCAATTAGTCAGTATCCAAATACCGCTGAAAGATCGTCCTTACAAGAAACGTATATACAAAGTTATATGAAGAGCTGTTAGTTGTATGGGTAGATATAGTATGGCTATGTAAACCTTACAGGGGTCACAATATAGCAAGTTTTACATCATTATAGGCTTGACCGCCCCTGTTATTGCTGCTAATATAGTGAGGCTGCTTGAGTTTAGGTCATTGT
>JAYSTK010000055.1:0-1744 GCA_043719825.1 Candidatus Kaiserbacteria bacterium
CATCATCAGCAATATGAAAAAATGCCTCATCAATTGAATAAATATCACAAACCCCCACTTCTTTTTCAAGTGTTCGCATCACGCGTGCTGATATATCTCTATATAGCGTAAAATTCGACGAAAACAAAACAGCCCCCGCCTTTTGACATATATCTTTAACTTGAAAGTAAGGAACGCCCATAGGAATCCCTAAATCTTTAATTTCCTGACTACGTGCCACAATACACCCATCATTTGAAGACAAAACCGCCACCGGCCTTGTCCGCAAATCAGGCCTAAAAAGCCTCTCACACGACACAAAAAAGTTATTACAATCCATCAACCCAATCATCATAAAAGTATACACCCCCTTCCTATCCTCTTCATTTATGTTCGGTCTCGTAAACACAACATAGACAGAACACTATTATGTTGGATTTACGAGACCTAACATAAATGAATCTATACGCATAGACTAGGTTTACAAAGACCCAACATTGGAGTTACGCTTATTAGAATATGGATTTATATCATGCGCTCAATCGCGGAGTAGACAAGCGACAGATCTTTATGGACGATGGTGACAGAGTCCGTTTCATTCACAACATGTACGCTTTTAATACAACAAGACCTGCGGCCAACACACGTCGTGACAATATGTTCGGTCTCGTAAACCAAACATTAGAATTAGATCAAAAGCTAGTGGATATCCACGGCTGGTGCTTGATGGGTAATCATTATCACTTACTACTAAGCCCTTGCATTGAAAATGGTTTGAGTTTGTTTTTGAGAAAACTGAATACCGGATACGCTAATTATTTTAATGCACGATATACAAGAGTGGGAACTCTTTTTCAAGGACGGACAAAGAAAATTTTAATTGATAGCGATTCATTTATGCTTCACATACTCAACTACATCCATCTTAATCCCCTTGATTTGATGGAGGGTGCTGTAGCATGGCGTGAACGTCAAATTACAGACAGTAAGTCTGCTTTGGAATTTCTGAAATCTTATCGCTGGAGTAGCTACCAAGATTATGTTGGCATAAAAAACTTTCCTTCAATTCTTCGAACAGATTTCTTCAGGGATGTGTTTGGAGGTCAATACGCTAAACAACTCGAAGAATACCTCCAAGATATTGACGTGAGTCAAATCAAATACCTATTGCACGAATAGCAGCCATGTTGGATTTACGAGACCGAACATATGCAGTGAACCTCCCCCAGCAGGAGCTGGGGGTCTCCTCCCTTCGTTCAGAGCTCGAGTTCCAGTTGCCCTCCATCCTCTTTCTCTTGATACCGTACATAGTCAAGAATCTGCTTTTCATTGATTCCTATGGTTGATACACAGTATCCACGTGACCACACACCTCCACCATCCCAATAGACTTTATGGAGAAAAGCATATTTTGCCTTTAACCGTTTGCTACTTTGAGACTTAAGGAAAGATACAACACGGGCAACTGCAACTCTAGGTGGTATGCAGAGTACAAGATGTATATGGTCTAACTGTACGTTCGCTTCTATTACCACGATATCGCTTTGGAGGTTCGGGAAGTGTATGAGAAGTGCTTTCATATACTCTTTGACTCCTTTGACAAAGATTTTACGGCGATACCGTGGAATCCACACTATGTGGTATTCAGTTTTGTATATGCTGTGGTTACTCTTTCTGTATTTCATTACCTCTATACTAAGATAGAGACGTGTGGATTGCCACATCCACCCCCCCAGCGGGAGCTGGGGGCACTCGCGTGGCTCAG
>JAYSTK010000056.1:0-4372 GCA_043719825.1 Candidatus Kaiserbacteria bacterium
GATTGCTTCAATAGTTCCGTATATTTGCGACCACTTTCAATACGCATTTTTGTGTCTTCATCGAGATCACTTGAAAATTGCATAAATGCTTCCAGTTCACGAAATTGCGCAAGTTCAAGTCGGATTTTACCTGCCACTTTCTTCATAGCTTTTGTTTGTGCAGCTGAACCCACACGTGATACTGAAATACCAACGTTCAATGCTGGACGAATGCCTTTATTGAAGAGGTCAGTTTCGAGAAATATTTGTCCATCAGTAATTGAGATAACGTTAGTAGGAATGTACGCGGATACATCTCCTTCCTGTGTTTCAATAATTGGAAGTGCAGTGAGTGAGCCACCCCCGAGTTTTTCTGATAGTTTTGCAGCGCGTTCAAGAAGACGTGAATGAAGATAAAAAATGTCTCCTGGGTACGCTTCACGACCAGGTGGTCTTCGAAGCAAGAGTGACATTTGACGATACGCTACGGCATGTTTTGAAAGATCATCATACACAATGAGTGCATCCATTCCCTTCTCCATGAAGTACTCACCAATTGCAGCTCCTGCAAAAGGCGCAAGGAACTGGATTGCTGCAGGATCTGCGGCAGATGTTGATACGACAATTGTGTAATCGAGCGCTCCATGCTCTTTAAGCTCGGTTACAATTCTTGCAGTTTTTGATTCTTTTTGTCCGATAGCAACATAAATACAAATTGGACGCTTTGCTTCCGGTTCATACTTCTGATTAATGATTGTATCAATTGCAATCATAGTTTTACCTGTTCCCCTGTCACCTATAATGAGCTCACGTTGGCCCCGACCAATAGGAATCATTGAATCGATTGCTTTGATGCCCGTGTGGATTGGTTCATTAACGCCTGAACGTTCCATGACGCCGTACGCAACTCGCTCAATAGCCATATCTCGGTCAGTTGAAATCTTCCCTCGACCATCGATTGCTTCACCAAGAGGATTTACAACGCGTCCAATGATGCTATCGCTTACCGGAATGCTTAATAGCTTCCCTGTACGCTTTACACGCATGCCCTCATGAATACTGTCAGCATCACCTAAAACTACAACTTTTACTGAATCTTCTTCAAGGTTTAAAACGAGCCCATACAAACTTTCACTATGAGTGAGCGTTTCGGAAAGTGAATCATTCTCTCCTCGTTCAAAAAGTACCATTTCCATCATCTGTGCTTGATGGATACCATCAATTTCTGCAACGCCATCTCCCACCGCAATCACTGTCCCCACTTCATCCATAGGCACTTCATGTTGAAGTGATTTAATTTCATCTTTAATTCGATCAATAATTGTAGTGCTCATAGTGATTCAGTTAGTAATTTATACAGTGATCTTAGTTTAGTTTTGTGCGTTGCATCAATACTGTGACCTTTTGATTCTATTTGGTATCCACCAATTACATTTTTATTTACAATATAGGTCATCGGTCCATCACTTTGGATTTTTAAAAGAGAATTTTTAATCGATGGATCGAGTGATTTAAAATCCTTTTCATGTGCGACCGTTATGCGTGTTTCGTTCAGTCGTGAAGTTCGTGTCATTGCCGATTCGATACTTCGAAGTATTTTTCTATATAATTGACCATGATGGTTTCCTTTAAGAGTTTCCTTCAATCCATTCAAAACTTCAGCAAGAGGCATCCCTTCCGTGATAAGTGCAGTAGCCGCCTTGCTGTATTCTTTCACACGCATATTATTTAGAATTCTGTTCCTGTAGAATCTTTTCCGCCGCAAGAATTGCAACACTTACTATTTCGCGTTCACTGTCACGCTTAGACTTTTCTGCATATGCAAGAGCCTGCTGCTCCGCATCATGAAGAATGCGTGCTGCACTGTTAGATGCGGCTTCTTCAATAGAGATGGTCTTTAATTCTGCGCTTTTTTCTGCATTTTGAATTATAGTTCGAGCTTCGTCTTCGGCCAATGTAAGTACTACTCCGCGTTCAACTTCCGCTTTTTCACGAGCTGTTTTTGCTTTCAGAGCGTCTTCTATACCATTTTTTATTTTTTCGCTTCGCTCATTCAAGATTGCAAGTACTGGAGTATAAAGAAAATACCACAATGCTCCTGCAAGAATTGCAAAATTGAACATTTGGATGACTATAAGTCGCCAATCAATACCGAATGCGTGAATTATTTCCTCCATACTAAGCTATTGTGTTATTACCCAAACTTTATAATGAAGGCTATTACGATCACAAAAATTGCGAGTGCTTCAGTAAAGGCAATACCAATAAACATACTTGTTTGAATTTTTCCTGATGCTTCTGGATTTCTTCCAATTGCTTCAAGTGCTTTCGATACGAGGATACCGATACCAATGCCGGGACCAATCATACCGAGGCCAACTGCAAGCGCCATTGCGAGTGCTTTAGTTCCTTCGAGACTCATTTCTTCCATATTTATTTAAACAATTATTTGTATCTGTTATCACTACCGGACAACTCAAAGTCTTTTTGAATAAAGACTTTGAACTATCAATTAGTGTGCGTGTGGCTCTGCGATTGCCAACTTAATAAAGAATAATGTGAGCACTGCAAAAATAAACGCTTGAATAAAACCAACGAATAATTCAAATGCGAGTATAGGTACTGGCAGTATAAACGGCACAAAGAACATCGCAATAAGAAGCAGCGTCTTTCCTGCAAATATGTTTCCGAAAAGACGAAACGAAAATGATATCAGACGGGCGAGTTCGCTAAAAAGTTCAATGATCCCAATCAAGAAATTAAGTGGCGAAGAAAAATTTATAAATTTACCTGCATATTTAAAAAGTCCGATGATAAGTACCCCTGAAAGTTCAATTGCAAAAAAAGCAATTATAGCGAGCGCTATCGTCATATTTAAATCTGTATGTACAGGGTGAAGAAATGGAATAAGTGAAGGAGCTGCTTCAGTGTTATGAGTATCTTGTGTGTACAAACCAACAGCATCTACTCCAGGTAAAAGGCCAATCCAATTCATAGCAAGTATAAAAATAAAGATTGTCATGAGAAGTGGAAAAAAACGCTTTGCCAAAACCTTACTTTCAAGGACTTCTGCAATATAGTCATAGACTCCCCCAACAACCACTTCGGTTATCAGCTGAATTCTTGATGGAATGAGTGTATATTTATGCCTCATTACGATAGCAAAAACTATGAGGAGTCCCATTGTAAGCCATGCAGTAACCATAGTACTCGTGAGAGGTATTCCGAAAATGTACCCCAATATGGGAGGAGAAAGGTGAATAGAAATGCTGTTTTCGGCTGCGTATGCAATATTCATATATCTAAAAGCGCCAGCATTCTAACAGAAAAAAGACCTAAAAGAAAGGAATATACACAGGACGTCTAGTACTAAAACTTCTATTTTGACGCAGGAATTACAGATTCTGATTTGAGTGATTCTCTGATTTTATGAAGAATAAATGCACCTAAAATTACAGCACCTCCATAAGAAAGAAGAATGACAATTGCAGATAGGACTTGATCTCCTCTCACTACTGAATAGCTATTGGTGAGAAAAGTGCCAAGAAGCATGGCTGCCCACCATGAGACAAATGAAAATGCGCTTCCCCAATATAAGCTAATCTTATGTTTGTGAAGTAAATACGCATTGATCACAATGATTATAATAATAATCATTTTTGCCCAAAAGACACCGTTTTCAAGGCGAAAGAGTTGATTATTGAGATAGTATTCCATCACAAATCCAAATCCGGACACTAACCCTATCGCCATTCCTATGCGAGTAATAAGGAAATCTGCTCCCAAAAAATTTCTTTCTACAGTATCCATTGTTCCATCCTTGAGTGCCTTATTAAGATGAATTTCAATCATTGTTGCACCACCAACACCTAGTATAGTTCCTATAATGTGTGTAATGACAAGGATTAAATGGATTTCCATAATGCTTTACGCTACTGATGCGGTATAGCCAAGTTTTGCAATTTCTTCAATGATTGCCTGCGGAGTAACTTTTGCACCATCTATCTCCCATGTGCCTTTCTTAGCGTCTAGATCAACAAAAACGGAGCTCACGCCATCAATTTGCTCTGTTACCATTTGAATTCCTGTCGCACATCCTCCGCAGTGCATACCTACAATGTTCATTTCAATTTTTTCCATAATTATTTCTTAGTTGATTCAGATAATGGTACCTTTTTCGCGTCATCGATGCGAGCTTGTTTTTCTGCGGGGGGAACATACGAGTGAAGTGTCATTGAGTTAGCGACTACAGAGACTGAACTAAATGCCATTGCAAATCCAGCTATTTCTGGGCGAAGGGTTGCTTGTGAAAGATTGAAGAATATTTGTCCTGCTGAACCAAATTGCTGTTGAATAGCAACTACCCAACCAGCAGCTATACCGAACGAAGCTT
>JAYSTK010000057.1:0-4316 GCA_043719825.1 Candidatus Kaiserbacteria bacterium
GGCGATTTCTTAGTGTCGATGGGAGGAATTGAACCTCCGACCTTCTCTTTATGAGTGAGATGCTCTAACCATCTGAGCTACATCGACAAACGAGGGGTAAAGCGAGACCCTTTCGCTTTATAACTTCCCCTACCATATTTTCGAGACGAATTTGTTCGAATCAAAAATATGGTAGGGGAAGTTAAATGTGACCCATCACATTTTCCCCGAGTCACGTCGCTGAAAGCTATGCTTACACCGACAATTACGCTCAGAGAGAATACCATTTGTACACTACTCATTCAACCACTCATATGAGAAATGCACAATTCAATTTTATAGAGGTTCATTCGCTTCGGCATTAGAAATGGCCGAAATTTCATTCCGTCCGTTCCTGAGCGCAAATACAGAAAATGACCGATGCAAGGTCGGTCATTTTCTGTATTTTTTGCGGAGCCCGGAATCGACATCGAGTCAGTAAGTACTTCTCGTAAACTCAAAATACTAGCTGCTCGTTGGCTCGCCTCGATACTTAATCGTCCCCCGGACGCGCGTATACGGCCGTTCGATTCCGAATGCTGTCGCAAAGCATAAGAAATGACCTGTGCGAGACAGGTCATTTCTTATGCTTGTTGCGGGGCCCGGAATCGAACCGGGGTCTGGAGGTTATGCTTACCGCTACAACTTTCGTTGCTCAGACTAATCTGATTTGTGGTCTGGACTATACCTTCATCTTTCTTAAAAGTTAAGATGCTTACCGTCTAGTCTCTACACCTTCCCCGTATCACTTTTTCCATCGGAAAAAGTGATACGGGGCTTGGCTCGGTATTGCCATGTGCACTGCACGAAGGTTTCACCGAGTTTGGCAAGTATTCCATAGAGCATTTCTGCTTTATGAGCCCAATTGAGCCTCCCGAGGTACCTCTCCTCTACCCCGCGATGTGATAATGCGAAAACACTATTTTCTATAAGAGATATTTATAGAATTTCAAAAGTGTATCAATTTAAATTAGAATTGTCTATCTTATGTATCTGGTATAATTACCTGATAAGCGTATGACGAAACCTCATCAGCAACAAAAAGCGATTATAATGCGTAAGAAAGGTTTGAGTATCACCTCAATCGCACAACAACTTGTAGTGAGTAAAAGTACGGTTAGTGGATGGTGTCGGGATATAAACCTTACTGAAAAGCAAATAACACTTATAGCTGAAAAAAGTAAGCATCATGCGACATTAGGACTACTTAAGGCATCTGAGGCCCAGAGAGTGAAGCGGCAAGCAAATATTGTGACGGCTGTGCAACTTGGAAAAAGTGACGTCGGTAAATTATCAAAAAGAGACATATATATGCTTGGTCTTGGCCTTTACTGGGGCGAGGGATATAAGAAAGGTAGTCAGGAACTTGGATTTACAAATAGCGATCCCAGCATGATTACCATCTATATTGAATGGTTAAGACAAATTTATTGTATCCCCAAAAAAAATATGATTTTACGAATCAGCATTAACGATTCTCATACTAGTCGTGCAAATGAAATATTAAAATATTGGTCAAACTTGACAGGAGTTCCCTTCTCTCAATTTACAAAAACGAGCTTTATAAAAGTCGGAGGTAAGAAGGTTTATTTGAACACTGCCAATCACTTTGGCACACTTAGGATTAAGGTCAGGCGAGGCACAGAGTTGCGAAGAAGAATACTTGGATCAATAGCAGCCTTAAAGCCCTAAATAGCACCGAATTCTCGAAATACTCGCTCGTACTGCGTGAGCGCTTCTTGAGCAATGCGGCGAGTGAGAATAAAGTCACCTCCCACGTGGGCCACGGCATTGCGAATTTTATGTGCATTCCATGCATCCTGAACTGTAGTGAAAGAAGTGGGGTTGGCCGACTTTAATTTTTCTCCAATAGTGGAACCTGTATATCCTGCGTTCGTAAGGACTTCATCGAGATATATGTCTGCTTCAATAATTGCAATTTTCCATGAGTTGGGATTATTGTCTTTAAGATGGTTTTGAATTGTTGCCCATTTTCCGCCTGCAGGAACTGCATCCCCATACCGAAGTTCCCATTTACGCTCCTCTTCACGCAACGCATTCTGTTCCATACTATTCCATTCCTCATAACGGATTTTTGCATATATAAATCCTACAAAAAAAAGAAGTGAGAGGATAATTGCAATTATGGAATAAATATTCCATAACAAACCAAGTAAATCTATTATAGATTCCCAATTACCCCCTAGGAGTTTTTCATAGAGATACCGAATAAGACCAACAATATCGAGACCGTATTGATCGTATACAAGGTCATTTTCATCTGGTACCTCATTCATAATAGTGCACTACTATCATACCAGACGTATGTTAATCGTCGTGGAATTTTTTCCCAAAATCAAAGAGTCGACGATCTCCTCCGAGGGGAGCAATATACTGCACACCAACAGGTAGTGAGACACCGTCGCGAATAACTACCCCCGAAGGAAGCGACATAGCGGGAACTCCTGTTAGGTTAATGGGGACTGTAAAAATATCCCCAAGATACATAGAGAGTGGATCGGCTTTCTCACCAATTTTAAACGCAGGAGTCGGCGCGGTTGGGGTCATGATGAGATCTACAGTTTTGTATATCTCAGTAAGTTCAGCCCGCATCATATGTCGAGCCTCTTCTGCTTTTCCATAAAATGCATCATAGTAGCCCGCAGAAAGCACATAAGCACCCAAAATAATTCGTCGTTTTACTTCCGCACCAAAACCTTCTGCGCGAGTTTTGCAATAATCTTCAAGCAAATTATTACCCTGTACTTTTAATCCAAAGCGCACTCCGTCATATCGAGCAAGATTTGAAGACACCTCAGCAGGCATCACTATGTAATACGCGGCGAGTCCTCGTTCCATAAGGGGCAGAGCAACATCAACTACCTCGTGTCCTTTCTCTACAAGTTTCTTAATTGTATCTTCAAAGAGTGCAAGCACATCTGCATCCATCCCTTTTCTTAAAAAATCTCTCGGCACCCCGATACGATATTTTTCCTTAAGTGGTACCGCTCCATATGTTTCGGGATTGATAGTTGTTGCATCGAGCGAATCTTTTCCCGAAATTATACTAAACACAATTTCGGCATCATCCACGGTGTTTGCAAAAATGCCCGCCTGATCGAGGGACGAACCCATAGCAATAAGGCCTGAACGAGATACTGCTCCATAGGTTGGCTTGTATCCTACAATCCCGCAAAAACTTGCGGGGAGACGCACTGAACCTCCCGTATCAGTACCAAGAGCGACCACTGATGCTCCCATGGCCACTGCAGCCCCCGAACCTCCTGAGCTCCCACCAGGCACACGAGTTGAATCAAGTGGATTTTTCGTAACTCCAAACGCAGAATTTTCTGTAGATGAGCCCATCGCAAATTCATCAAGATTTGTATCCCCCATAAATACAACTCCTTCGTTTTTCATGCGCGTAATAACTGTGGCGTCGTAAGGAGCTACATAATTTTCAAGCATCTTAGATCCCGCTGTTGCTTTCTTTCCCTTAATTAAAATATTATTTTTAATAGCGGTAGGTATGCCAAGAAGCATTGGTGCACGGTCCCCTTCTTCTTTATATCGTCGCGTTGCCAACTCCGCTGCTTCTCGTGCATCATCATATACGTGTAAAAAAGCATGTATCTCAGGATCACGCGTATCAATAATAGCGCGCATTTCTTCATAGGCATGAAGTGGCGTATACGTGCCTTCTAGAAATTTTTTTCTAAGTGTGCGAATCGTCATACTATTTGTTGGAGTCAAGAATCTTCTTTACTTTAATATATTGTCCCTGGCGTTCGGGAGCAAGCGCGAGAAGATCATCGGTATATTTACCTGCTGCGTGGGGTTCTGAGTCTTCACGAAATACATTAAATAATGCGCCTACTTTTTTTTCCTGAGCTGCTTCCCCCGCGAGATCTTTAATTTCGCTCACATACCCTAAAATATTGGTTATATCTTTTGCAAAATTTTCAGCCTCGTCTTCCGTAAGTTCAATGCGTGAAAGCGTCGCAAGATGTTCTATATCTTCTTTTTTAATAGGATTCATATTGGCGGTATAGTAGCATCTCAGAAAATAGTTCGCTACTCTTCACCGATGAGTGTACGAAATTCTTTTTCATTTAATATCGTAAGCCCCATTTCAAGTGCTTTTTGAGCTTTTGAACCAGGATCTTCTCCAACAATTACATAATCAGTCTTCTTAGAAACAGAACTTACTACATGAGCACCTTTTTTGCGGGCAAGTGCTTCAGCATCACTTCGTGAGAGTGTAGGAAGTGAACCGGTAAAAATAATTGATTTCCCAC
>JAYSTK010000058.1:0-1705 GCA_043719825.1 Candidatus Kaiserbacteria bacterium
GCGATTAGTACCATAACATATTTTTATAAGGCACTCTACAATCTTTTAGGGCTATTTAAGAACGAATCGCTTTGTTTAAACTTAGGTAATACATCATTACTCATGTATACTCCTGTTTCACTTAGTAGCTAAGAAAATAAATATGACAGAAGAAACAACTACAGTAGAACAAGAAGTAGTAGCTACACCAGAGGAAACCCCAGTGGAAGTTGCCCCAGAAACAGCAGAAGTTGCTGTAGAAGCTGAAGTAGAGGAAACGGCTTAAGTTACTTTACGTCACACGAAAAAACACCCGGATGGGTGTTTTTTCGTGTGACTTCTATCAGGTTACGCCCTACTCTTTTTAAAGCAGTCCATACATTTCAGATTTGAAGTATCTCGTGGTTCAAATGGTAGTGAAGTAATTGCTCCACTGCACCCGCTACAGGTCCAATTTCCGGCAAACTTTGGTCGATCACCTTCAGGTCTTGCGGGTCTATCTCCCCCTTTTTGTTTTTGATGACACTCACGACAGAGAAGTCCGTCGGTTCGTTTCGGCTCAAATGGTAATTCGGTAATGGCAGTGCCACATCCGCTACAGGTCCAGTTTCCTTGGTGCATGGTATTCGCTTAGTTATATTATTGCTTCTCTATAGTATACGCTAATCCAGGAAATTTCGTTACTTTCTTCAGTTATCCTCGTAAAATAAAGTATTATCATCTAGAAACCAAAACCATGCAAAATAGTATTTTAAGCCTTAGTTTTGCAATTGCATTTTTATTCCAGGCATAATATGCCTCAGCACTTAGCTGTCTTCCAATCGACATGTATCTCGATACCGTCGCTTATGACGGAACAACCCAAGTATTTATTGGGACTGCGACTGAGGTAAGAAATCACACGCAAGTCGTCACCGTGACGAAGACGCTTCATAGAACCCGCACTTTTCAATGTCTTCAAATTGTTTAAATTAATCGATTTTGAACTTTTTTGGATAGGTCACTCTCTTCTCGATAACACGGCCTGTCGGCTTGCGTGTCGCACGGTCGAGACTATCCCATTCCTCCAGTACGAGAATGTCTCCTTTCTCTACCTCGAAGTTAGCGACCCAAAATTCGCACTTCTTCTTTCTGAAGCAACGAGTTCAAAATATTCGGGAAGTATCTTTTTTATAATTCTGCGTGGCATTCTTTTTTACATTATTCTTTATACAGCGCTGTGCGGACAATGTTGATGATCTCCTTAATGGAAGTATTCGATTTGATGATGTATTCCTCGGGCTTTTGTGCGACTGCTTGCACGACATTCTCTGCATCAGACATATTCGTGAGATAAATGATGTTCGCATTCTTTCCCCACGTGTCCTTCCTGATTTCATTCACAACCTTATGACCGTTCATACCTGGCATCATGATATCGACAAGAATGACCTTCGGATGATGTGAAAGTGCGAGAGCGATGCCATCTTTACCGTTTTCTGCTTTATATACAGTGAAGCCCGCACCAGACAGTGCGTCGGTGTACATATCGCGAATATTTCTATCATCTTCAATGATGAGCACTGTTTGCGTATCATCCATATTCGTAGTTTATCACGTAAAAACTGTTACACCGTAATGCTGAACGAGACCGTGCAGGCATCTCCTTCATACACCTCTTCCTTCTTTCGAATGAGTGCCTTTATCGGGAGAATGAATGTTCCAGACTTACTATCGGGAAATATGG
>JAYSTK010000059.1:0-1695 GCA_043719825.1 Candidatus Kaiserbacteria bacterium
GTGAGCGGCACCATGTCAGCGATGGTTGCGAGCCCCACCATGTCGAGCCACCACTTTTCCATTCCTTCCTTAAAATTTGTGAGCAAGGTTGAACCTTGCTCACGTCCGCGCGTGATGGTTGCTTGAACGAGCTTATAGGCAACTCCCGAACCACAGATTCCTTTAAAGGGGTACGCATCGTCCCGTTTTGGATTAACGATTGCAAATGCAGACGGGAGTGTTTCGCTTGGCTCATGGTGATCAGTAATAATGACATCGATCCCCGCCTCCTGTGCGCGTGCAGTTGCTTCGTGATCAGTGATGCCACAATCAACGGTAATAATGAGCTTTGCATTTCGCTCCACAAATTGCGGTATGGTGCGTGCGTTAAATCCATACCCTTCATAGTGTCGATGCGGAATGTAGTTTTCGAAATCCAAATATCCAATCGCGGTAAAAAAGTCATGGAGAATAACGCCGCCCGGAATACCGTCACAATCGTAGTCAGTATAAATAACGATGTGCTCTTTTTCCTTCATTGCGTGAAGAATGCGACTCACCGCTTTCTCCATGTCGGTAAAAAGAAAGGGATCATGTAGTTGCGTGTCATAATTTGGATTCAAAAAACACTCCGCCTTCTCATGCGTATCAATACCACGCGAAAACAATAACTGTTGCGTGAGTGGGTCAAACGCAGCAAGTGCTTCTTCTCCTTCTTTAGAAATACGTTTTTGTGCTTCGTATACCTGCCGTGACACCATAATAATCCTATTCTACCACGTAAAAATGGATGATAATTTTACGTTATTTTGATAGGATAATAAAAGTATGAATGATATTTTTGATAAGATTATTGCAAAAGAAATTCCAGCACAGTTTATTTATGAAGATGATATTTGCGTGGCTATTATGGATAAATTTCCAGTTATAGTTGGGCAAGTTCTCATTATTCCAAAAGAGTGTGAGGCTTACTTCTTTAACCTCACCGCAGAAAAATATGCGCACACTCTTGAGGTTGCTCGACGCATATCAAAAGCACTCGATGTAACTTATAGCACACTCCGAACGTGTCTCCTTATTGAAGGATTTGAAGTGCCTCATGCACATATAAAACTATACCCGGTCACACGGAGAGAATTTCATATACATGGAGGAAAAGAAGTTGATGATACAACACTGGCACACGAAGCTGAGAGAATAAAATCAAACTTAATCTAGACTACAGCGAGCCGACACTTACCCACTCCATATCCTTAATAGTCCTTCCGTCAGCGTTGAAATAAACGGTGCCACGGAGCTTTTCTCCCTTAATACAGCGTGGGAGCCAGTGAATATCATCTGCCCACATTGATTCGTAGGGAATAGTATCGAATGTGTACCATTCAGGTCGCATCTCTTCTGTTTCTATCGGTTCGCCATTCCAAACTCGTGTAAAAAATGTATGTACTTCAAGGTGCTTTCCATCTTCAAAGATAAAATCAACAATTGCTATTTTCTCAAGATCTAATTCACTCACCGCTACACTCGACTCTTCCGCTATCTCACGTATTGTAGCATTCTCTATCGATTCGCCTTCCTCAACCTTCCCCCCATACCCATTCCAATTTCCCTCACCAAAACCTCGCTTTTTCATCGCGAGACATATCTCGTTGTCTTTAAGCAAAAACGCGAGTGTGAGTATTTTTTTCATCTTTATATGATACACCTGAAATTGCG
>JAYSTK010000060.1:0-1691 GCA_043719825.1 Candidatus Kaiserbacteria bacterium
TATACACGTGCCATCAGCAAACTTCTCTTTAAGAAAGTTTTGTGTTATGTCAAGATGACGAAGTCCTCGTGTCATATGAGGAACGACAGATGCATCAACACATGCTTTGTTATCTTCTTCAATAATAGTGGGGCTTTGCTTCCATCCCATTGTATTAAGAATACCACGATTAGCAATAACTTCACACTTTAAAGTGTGGTTTACTGCTTTTATTTCAGACTCAGCAGTTGAAGTAGCTATGCTGCCTTGATCTGTCGAACACCAGCATATCAATGAATTACCTAAGTAACCAAGATAGGATGTCTGGGAATGTTTCGTATCAGGGTTGCCAGCCAAATCAGCATCGCACTGAAATCTTAACTGAAGTTCATTTGTCATACTGACAAGATCAGTTTTACCGTCATAAGTCTCAAACTTGAGCCTATCTTTCTTGGTTGTACGTACGTACTTCAACAAGTGTTTTGCAAACATGATGTGTCGAGGACCTGGATTATTTCCGTATCTCGATAACACATTAAGTGCATATGAAATTGTGACAAGGGTATGTACCATCCCGTACATAAGTTGACCAATGACTCTTCTATACGGGAATCGTTTGCACTCAGCAAGATTTTCATCCGTAGAATTATCTAATTTGGATAACGGTAATCCTTGTAAAGGATACGGTAAAAATGCATCCTTAGCATTCTTCATTTGTGCTTCACTAATTATATCATCAATCATACGTGATTGGTCCATATAATAGTTGTACTTATCATCCTTTGTTATTTTGATACCTACAAACTCATTTTCACTGACATCAGTTACTTTATATTTGTGTTTTTCGAAGCTGTTAACGAGAATTTGCCATTCGTTAAGATGCTTTTTATCTCCAAACCATCTAAAGTCATCACTATGAACAATGAGTAATAATGGGGAACCATCAACCCATTTGTAGAAGAATTTTAAATCCCAAGGTGTGTTTAGATATCCGCATTCTTTCACACATTTATCAAATTCTAAGGAGAAATTTTGACCTGCAGGTGGGAATCCGTACAGGTTACCAATAGCTTGAATACAAGTATTCGGAGGTATGTTGTACCCTTGAGGGGTCTTTATGTATACCGGGTAATCGGGATTAGCACGAGTTACCAGGTACGCCCCTTCTAGGTCGCCTCCCCGCATTTCTAATTTATATTTTGCAGCAATTGTTAAGCATATTTTTATTGAGCAGGCAGTGACATTGCCACAATAAACTGCGTATGGATCGAAATCAACATACGGCAACATTAAGTCTCCCCGACCGACCAAACGAGCTTTTCGAGTACCGTCGGTTTTAATGACAAAAATCCACATCATTGGTACAAGATGTTGATTATTATAAGGTACTAACTGTAAACAAATATTCTTTTCAAACTTTGTTAACTCCTTATCAATTGCCTCAGCCCATTGAGGTATTTTCATAGCTTTATAAAAGTTTTCTGGAACATTCGGATCCTTAACAACTTGAAGTTTGTGAAAATTTTGTGTCTCACACATAATAAGAGGGTATTCCTGGTTGTGTACAAATATATTGTACCAATACACAGGTGAGCCATCCTCATCATCATATGGAAAATGATATTTGTTAATTTCCTCTTCAGTTAAATCTTTTTCTTCAATGGGAGTAATCACCATATCATTTACTGATTGTTGGACTTCTATTGGAGGAA
>JAYSTK010000007.1:0-2271 GCA_043719825.1 Candidatus Kaiserbacteria bacterium
GACTATGACGTTGTAGAAACTACGGTATTTATAGACAACGTAACTAGTAGTATTTCAATAAAAGCGTTAGAGACACCAAATAGTAGATTTCAAGGTAAATTAGTAATTTCAGAAAACAATTAAATAAAACAAAGGAAAAAAAACAATGAGCAACGATCCAAAGAAGTTTAAAACAGGTATTGCGGTCACAGGTACAGCAACTGTTGGCGGCGATACTATCACAACGAACAACGCATCACAAATTCTTCAAAACAAGAGTATTGATGCAGATACAAACACCATTACCAATATCGATAACGCCGATATTAAAGCCGGTGCAGCTATCGATGCCGCTAAAATTGCAACAGGTACAGTAAGTAATACTGAGTTTGGCTATTTGGACGGTGTAACCTCTCCAATCCAAACACAATTAAATACAGCTTCTACTGGTCTTGCTGATCACTTAGCTGATGCAATTGATGCTCACGATGCTTCTGCAATATCTAGCGTAGCTTCTGGAAACTTAGCTGCTACTGATGTACAAGGTGCATTGAACGAACTACAAACTGACGTTGATACTCGTGCTCTTGATGCCGCTGTTATCAAAAAAGACGGTTCTGTAGCTTTCACTGCCGCTCAATCAATGGGAGGTTTTAAACTTACTTCTGTTGGTGCTCCTACTGCTGGATCTGATGCTGCTAACAAAGCATACGTCGATGCAGTTGCTGAAGGTCTTAAACCTAAAACTGCTGCTCGTGCTGCTACTACAGCTAACATTGCAATTGCTACAGACTTAAATGCTCTTGATGTGATTGATGGTGTAACTCTTGCTGCTGGTGATCGCGTATTAGTAAAAAATCAAACTACCGCCAGTCAAAACGGTATTTATATCGTAGGTGGTACTCCAACTCGATCTACCGATTTTGATTCAGTTTCTCCAATTGATGAAATTAACGGTGCAATGATCGCGGTACAAGAGGGTACAGAAAACGCTGGAAAAGTTTTTGTACAACAAGGTACAGTTGCTGTTATAAACACTGATCCTATTAACTTCGTATTTTTTAACTCATCGGCTTCTTTAGTTGGTGGAGATGGTATAACTGTTTCTGGAAGCAATGTTTCAGTTGATCACGATGGTCAAGGTCTTACTTTTGTTGCTACTCAATTAGCTTTAGAACTTGATGGTAGTACACTAAGTAAATCCGCTACAGGTGTTAAAGTTGCTGATCAAGGTATTAGTAATGCTCAAGTTAATAATGCCGCTGCAATTGCTTACTCTAAGTTAAACCTTAGCAACTCAATTGTTAATGCTGACATTGCAACTGCTGCAGCTATCGACGCAACTAAAATTGCTGATGGAACCGTAACTAACGCTGAATTTCAATTTATTAACACTTTAACGTCAAATGCTCAAACGCAGATCGATGGAAAAGCTAATACAAATTTAGGCAACATTGTTAACGTAATTTCAAACATTACACCAGCAAGTATTAACACTTATGATTTAGGTTCGGCTTCTCTTCCTTGGAGAACATTAAATACCAAAAACGTTGTTCTTTACAGCGCAACTGGAGCATTGAATGGGCGACTTGAACACAGTGTGAGAACACTACCGTCTGGTGCATCAAGTACTATCAACTTTTCTTCAGATTACGCTGGTTTATATAGCGGTAACATTTCCGTATATTCTATGGACGAAGCTACAATAAATGCCAGCGCAACTGGTGCAGTTCTGATTGAATCAGGTAATAAAACCGCAGGTACTGGAAACTCTGGAAATATCAGTATTCAAACAGGAACATCAGTTGGTGGGGTTCGCGGTGATGTGGTTCTTAATGGTAGACAAATCGATGCTACCTCTAAGAAGATTGTTAACGTTGCTAATCCTACTGCTGCTCAGGACGCTGCAACAAAAGCGTATGTTGATGCATCAGTTGCTGCTCCAGTAAGTGGCGATATTGCTCATAGTAGTTTCTCTGCCGCAAACACTCAAACTATTCCAGCTAACGTAACCGGATTGGCTTTTGCTAACGGTGTTACTCGCAGCTTTAAAGCTTTAGTGTCAGTTGCTGTCGATGCTACTTCTGATGTGTTTGAAGTATTCGAACTAATGGGTGTACAGAAAGCCGCTGATTGGTCTTTATCTGTAACATCAAACGGCGATGATTCACAATTCGCATTTACAATCACAACGGCTGGTCAGATTCAATATACATCTGCTACTTATGCTGGATTCGTATCTGCTACTGTGAAGTTCAGAGCTATAACAACTCAAGTTTAATTTATAAAAGG
>JAYSTK010000061.1:0-4263 GCA_043719825.1 Candidatus Kaiserbacteria bacterium
GCAACGGTACTTAAAAAAGTAAATTTCACCAAAACATTATTTGCCGAGGAATCTTTTATTCAGCAACTTCCACGTCTTGTCACAATAAATGAAGAAGCAATTTTTGACTGTTTTTCCAAAGCGCGCAAATTTCATGTTGGTGGCGAAACCATTGATCTTGAGATGATGTATGAAAAACCAAATCTTTCAAATTGGTATTGTTCTGAAGATGAGGCAATTGCTCGATTTAAGGCATATTTGAATGCCGGATTGCTTGACGCCTACAATCAGAATCGGGACTCACTTGAAAAGGATACCGAGGTTGTGACGGTGGGGCATACGCGTCTTGAAGGAAAAACTTCGAAAATGAGTCTTGCACTTGCATGGGGGCTCGTGTCTTCTCGCGTGCTCGTCAAAATGATCAAAGATCATTTTGACGAGCCGTTCGATAATCTGTATTCAAATCGTGTGAGCCAAGGTGCACTTACGTATACATCAGAATTAATTTGGCGAGAATTTTATCGTTATCTGTTGTTCCACCGACCTGAACTTATGGAGACTGAGTTCCAAGAAAAATTTAGAGGGACGATAGAATGGGTTCTACATGATGAGGCGCGTAAGCGATTTCTTTTGTGGATAAAGGGCGAAACAGGGTACCCCATTGTGGACGCTGCCATGCATCAAATTGCACGGTGCGGATGGATGCATAATCGATCTCGAATGATAGTTGCGAGTATCCTCACTAAAAACTTTGGGGTTAATTGGCGTTGGGGACAGGAATATTTTCGAGCCGCGCTCATCGATCTTGACGATGCTTCTAATAATGGTGGGTGGCAATGGGGAGCTTCTGTGGGAGCTGACCCTAAGCCCATTCGAATTTTTAATCCGTATCTTCAAGCGAAAAAATTTGATCCCTCAATGCAATATCAAAAAAAGTGGAGTGAAAGTGAGATTTTTAAACTGGATCAATCACAGGTTCCGATAGTAGAACATACTGATGCTCGAGAAGAAGCACTCAAACGATACAATCTTAAAAGTGATGAACAAAAATAGTTAGTGAGTTACGGTGCGTGCGTGATAAATAGAACTTGAATATTACAGATTCGGTACATCTTTCGCATCTACTGCTCAAGGTTTTCAAGTCCCTTGCGCTTAAACATAAAATGGCCCGACGTAAAGTTGAACCAATTTATCTTTTGCGCGGTAGACGGGACTTGAACCCGCAACCTCCCGCGTGACAGGCGGGTGCTCTAACCAGTTGAGCTACCACCGCAAACGTTATCGCTTGCGATACGGGGGTGAGTATAGCCGTTTTAAAGTCACTTTGCAATCACTTTAAAAGTTTTGTCTGAGCCGAGGCCGAGGATCGAACTCGGGACCTGTGGTTTACGATACCACTGCTCTGCCAACTGAGCTACCTCGGCGAATTCTTTTAATATTTTTTCTTGCTTCCTGCGCTCGTTTACTTTCTGGACGGTTCTTTCTACCGTTCCCTTTGTTTAATGCTGCATATGTAGGGGATAGTGAATCACAGTTAGGACAAACAAGTCGAAGATTACTCTCGATGTTATTGCGCCAGTTTCCATCAATATGATCAGCGACAAGTGGAACTATTTTAGTCTTTGGGTTTATTTCTGCCCATCCGCATAGACAACATTTATTATGGTATTTTTCTCGCAAATATCGCTTGGTATGGATCGACACCACACCTAACCGCTGTAGTCCGTGTTCTTTACCACTCTTCCAATCGACAATATATTTTATGTGCTGATATTTAAACTGGCATGCATTACTGCAGTATTTATATAAAGCACTCGCTGGTTCTTTCCCGCAAGTAAGACAGGGTGTTCTTGTCTTCTTTGGATTAGACATTTGTTACTATTCTAACCAAATCTAGACCAACTTGGTATAGCAACTATGGTCTTATTTTGATAACTAGATAGTAACCAGACAATCCTAGTACAGATACGTTTTGTTTTCAATCAAATATTTGGTATTCTTCAGGGCACGCAATAACCGAGTTGCGTGCCGATACAAAAAGCCATCTTAGCTCAGTTGGTAGAGCACATCCATGGTAAGTCGCATAGACTTCTTGCCCGGCGTTCTGGAAACAGAATGCACGAACCCCGAATAACGGTTAATAACTCAAGTGGAGTCAAGACCGTGGCACTCAATCTGAGGGCCCGAACGACTGACAAGGGACGCTTCATTCATGTGAATATGCGTATGATACAGTCTAGTCCCCACATATCACTTATATATAAAGTGGGGTGTAAGCGAAGGATGAGGTCCTCGGTTCAATCCCGAGAGATGGCTCCAGTTAAAACCCCTATGCGGGGTTTTATTCTGCCATCTCTCGGGATTGAAAGGCGGAAGCCCACGTCCGGGGGACGAAGAAGGGCTGAGCCCGGGTAGAAGGTTCTTAACGAGCTTGCAAGTTTAGAAACCTGACACCAATCCCGAGAGATGGCTCCGTTGAATATTTACAGAGTCTGGTGGTTATGAATGATATACTGGTATTTATGAAGAACCCTATGAATAAGTGGATTAAATATGGAAAGATATTTTTTTTCATTTCATTATTGATTCTGCTCACGGGACCGTTAATTCCTGATCTTTTAGTCACGTATCGCATGGTGCATGGTCCAGGTGATATAGTTTATTTCCTACTCGTGGCATTGGGTACTTTGGTTACTCTTGTTCCGCCAGTGCTCTCGTTTGTTCTTTGCATATATGGTTTGCTTCATATGGATAAAGAAAAAGAGACCGGGCGAGGTGACGCAATCACTATCATCTCAATCTTTTCAGTCTTTCTTATTTTTGTTGCTATGGCTACAATTCTTTCAATATCTGCAAAATGAATTAAGAATAGAAAACGGGCGCGTTGAGGCGCCCGTTTGGGTAGTTGGTCGTCATGTTCAACGATGTTTTGCGCGGTACTTGGAAGGGTGTGTGAAACCAGCATTTTTCTTCTTAGGTGGAGTACTTGTATCTGCACGACCGACAACTGTTGCGGTATTGCCAGCTAGTGATCCGGAGACATACGAAAGAATCTGGCTTCTTGTAAGTACTTTGCCCGTTTGGTTACACCGGTATCGTCCCCCCGAAAGAGGTTTGAACGTGACCCGTTTTATGAACGTGTGCATGAGGCACCTCCTTTCTGACTTTACTTATACGCGTTATTTTAAAAGAAGTCAAAAAGAAGCTGACTTCAATAGTCATCCCAAATTTGTACAACTAAATACAAGAACCTCATCTGGGCGCTTTTCATTTTGTCCGGTATACTCGCCTCATGGACAAGGAAGCTATTGAACATCTCATTACAGAAATTGAAGCGGCGATGCTTCGACCTGATTTTTGGAATGATCCTCAAAAGGCGCAAGCAATGTATAAGGAATTAGAGGAACTTAAAAATCAGAAAGAAGGAAAAGGGAAGTATGATCGTGTGAATGCAGTTATGACAATCGTGGCGGGAGCGGGAGGTGATGATGCAGAAGATTTTGCGCGGCTACTCGTCACCATGTATCAACGCTATGCAGAAAAACGCGGATGGAGCGTCACCGTTCTCGATTCAAACGCGAATGAGCAAAACGGGTATAGAAATATTGCTTTCGAAATAGGAGGTAAAGATGCGTATGGCATTTTGCGCTCAGAATCCGGTGTACATCGATTGGTACGCATTTCTCCTTTCAATGCAAACGATAAACGGCAGACATCCTTTGCGCTCGTTGAAGTTTCGCCGCGCGTCGATGACATAAAAGAAGTTGATCTTAAGGAAGATGAAATTGAAATTTCGTATGCTAAATCTGGAGGTGCGGGAGGGCAAAATGTAAATAAACGAGAGACTGCAGTACGCGCCACACATATTCCTACCAAAATTTCTGTGCATGTTTCCTCAGAACGAAGTCAGCTTCAAAATAAAGATAAGGCACTCGTACTTCTCGCGGGTAAAGTGTATGCCTTTCACGAAGAGCAACATCAACGTGAAATGAAAGGACTTTCGATCGAGAAAACGGTGAAGATTGAGTGGGGAAGCCAAATTCGTTCGTACGTCCTTCACCCCTATCAACTAGTTAAAGACCATCGGACGAATGTAGAAGTACGTAACACTGAAGCCGTTTTAAATGGTGACATACAGATTTTTCTAGACTCAATGGTAAGCGTCGGGTAGAATAGAGGAGTCTATGATCTATTTCGATAACGTCTCAAAGATTTATAACAGTGGACAATCGGTCGCACTGAGAGACGTAACCTTCCAGGTGGCTCCTAATGAATTTGTCTCTG
>JAYSTK010000062.1:0-4209 GCA_043719825.1 Candidatus Kaiserbacteria bacterium
CACTCGCGTGTCAATGTCAGGTGTCGGTTCAGTTGGTGCGGAAACAGAATACTTTGGCCCAGCAACAGCTGCTGCAGTATCTAAGTTCCAGGTCAAGTACCGTTCAGACGTACTTTCACCAGCAGGGCTCGTAAATCCAACAGGATTCTTCGGACCAGGCTCAATGGGAAAGGCTAATGCACTTTGTGTACAGGGCGGAACAACACCAACACCAGATGACTCAGATGATGATTCAGATGACTCTGACGATTCAGATGATACTGATTCAGATGATCTTCAAGGAGAAGCTTCACTCGATACATTCAAGTCGAATGATGGAGATGACACTGAACTCGAGGAAGGTCAGGAAGATGCTCCAGTTGCAGAATTCGATGTAGAATTCTCTGATGGAGACGCTATGATCACTCGTATCGATGTTGTTCTCGACAAAGATGCAGCTGATACAACAGGAGAGAATGATCCTTGGGATACATTCGAAGAAGTAACACTTTGGGTAGATGGCGACAAAGTTGCATCAATGGATGCTTCTGATGAAGATGAATACCTCGATGAGGATGACGGATCACTCCGTTTCTCAGGTCTTGACATCGTAGCGATGGAAGACGAGGAAATCACTATCACTGTCAGCGTAACTGTACAAGGTTCTGTTGATGGAACCTCTGCAGGAGAAGATTGGGAAGTCAATGTTGATGCTATGCGTTTCCTTGACGGAGATGATGTATCAACAACTGAGACTTCATACCAAGACATTGGTGCTGACGGAGTTGTTGACTTCTCTATCGATGAAAAGGGAGTTGACGATGAACTCGTTGTTAAGTCTTCTTCAGAAGATCCAGATGCAACGACACTTCAACTCGAGGATGACTCAAAGTCAGACTACATGACGGTGTTCGCATACACACTTGATACAGATGACAGTGTAAATGACATTGTTATTGAAAATCTCGTACTTAGTGCGACTACTTCAGTAGGACAAAATTACAATGCTCTTGTAAGTGATGCAAAACTTATGATTGATGGTGAAGAATATGATGACGTAACTGTCACTAATGGCGCATCTTCAACACTTAATGCAACACTTAACTTCGATATCGATGGTGATCTCACTATCGAGGCAGGAGATGAAGTTACTGTAGAACTTATGCTTGAATTCAAGCAGCTTGCAACAACAAGCGAAGGGGCTACAATTTCAGCTTCAACAAACGGTTCTAACAACGTTGCGGAGGGTGCTGATGATCTCGACAATACTGCGCCAGACCAGCTTACTGGTTCAGCGACAGGCGAGACACATACACTCCGAACTGAGGGTGCTATCTTAAAGTACTCAAGTCAAACGGGAGTTATCAAAGTAAATTCAACGATTGATGTAGCTGATGACGAAGGTGTATACACACTTAAATTTGACGTTACTGCGTTCGAAAATGACCTTTACATTGATGACTTAGCAGTTCGTGGTACAACTCTCGGTACTGAAGGTGCAAACTTTACAATCACTTCAGGTGGTCTAGTTAGCGCAACAGGTACTGCAGTTGCAACACTAGACTCTAGTGCTAAACTTGAAGGTACGCGGTTCAAAGTTGCAGAAGGTGAAACTAAGACGTTTACACTTACTGTTGAATTTGACCCACTTGCTACTGGTGCATTCAAAGTACAGCTTCACAGCTTGAACTTTGCAAATACCAATGCATTTCCAACAACACAGCAGCTCGCGCTTCCATTAGAAGACTTTGATACTGAATCACTCACTATCTAACCCATGGTTAGGTACAGGTGACTCACTTCGAGTTAACTAAAGGAAAGTAGGAGTCTAAAAACTTCTGCAGCAAAAGGCCCCCGAAAGGGGGCCTTTTGCGTATCTGCAATGCAGTGCACGTCCGCCAAAATCACCGACCCCACCAAGGGTCACCCTAGGCAGAATTGCCTAGGGTGACCCTTGGTGGGATGCTAGAATATTCAAGTATGACAACGCGTCACGACAGTCTTGCTTTAAATGAGTATTACCACATATACAATCGAGGTACTGAGAAGCGTACAATTTTTTATAACGATGCAGACTATGAACGATTTACTGAACTTCTCTTTCTTTCTAATTCAAAGGAAGCGGTCAACGTTAGAAATGTAAGAAGGACACATGAATCGGTTTTTGATTTTAATCGTGGTGATCCTCTTGTATATGTGGGCGCATATTGTTTAATGCCAAACCATTTCCACATTCTTCTCACTCCCGCAGTTGAAGATGGAATACAGACGTTCATGCTAAAACTTTCAACCGGATATTCAATGTACTTTAATAAACGCTATGAAAGAACGGGAGCACTGTATCAAGGGCGTTTTAAATCGCGTCACGCATATACAGATGAATACTTAAAATATCTGTTTGCATATATTCATTTGAATCCAGTTAAACTAATTCAATCTGATTGGAAAGAAAGCGGGATAAAGGATGTCGAAAAGGTAAAACAATATTTAAATACATACCAATATTCAAGCTTTAAAGATTATCGAGATCCACGAAAAAAATCTGTAGTTATACACCCAGAAAATTTTCCCGGATACTTCGATGGAAGAGTAGAGATGGATGCAGAGCTTATCGAATGGCTCACGTACAAGGACATTGCCGAAGAACTGCGGGTGGAAATACCAAGGGTCACCCTAGGCAAGATTGCCTAGGGTGACCCTTGGTAGACCTGTACTCTGGCATACTGAGGTTAGGCATTTGTATGATGAACAAATATGTTTGCTATACTGTGAACGATGTTTAACAAAACGTTTTATAAATTCTTGTTTGGATTTCTTGCCGTACTTGCCTCAACCTTGATTATTATTCTCGTGATCGGATCAAAACAAGGGACATAGTATTTATTTTGCATATGCGTATCACTGATCAGTATTTTTGGAACTTTGTCTTCAGCATTTTTTTTCTCGGGTTTATCTTTATGGGAGTAATAATCCTTGAAGGGGAAGGATATAAAGCGTTAGATACACTAACACCAATCGACTATATCCTCATGTCGCTCGCGACGTTCCGTCTCGTACGTCTTTTTGTATATGACAAAATCACCGCATTCTTTCGGGAACAATTTTATGATGTCAGTGAAGGGCGAAATGGGACGACGCTCGAAAAGCCTCCTCACGGTCCGCGTCGTACACTTGCTGATCTCTTGTCGTGCTCATGGTGTTTTGGGATGTGGGCAGCAGGAACGGTAACTTTCTTCTACCTGCTCACCCCATACGCATTTTATATAGTGCTTATGCTCGCAATCGGAGCAGTGGGTTCATTTCTCCAGCTTATTGCAAATCTAATAGGGTGGAAGGCCGAACAATTAAAGATGGATGTGGAAACAAGGTAGATAAGTGTGGGGATAAAGAGTGTATAAATAAGTAATAAGATTGGGATAGGTAGGGGATAGGGGAAAACACCGCCGGAAACTTTAGTTTCCGGCGGTGTTTTTTTATTTGCGTAAGTTGTACTCTCTGGTATAGTGCTCCACATACAGGCTCAAGACAGCTGGTCGCACGTCGAAAAGGATGTGCCACAATGAACCGTTTGGTTCGCCAGCCGAGGTCCCATCTTTTAGTTGGGGGTCGCAACCGCCGTCTGCTTCGAACATTGTTCGAACACGTCTGTGCCCAAAAAATAAGGAACGAAAGTGACTATATTTTTTGAGGCCGTCTTGAAATTCTATACATAATGAATTTCAAGACGAAAATACTTTATTCATTCAAGGAAGTGTAAATTACACATAGGATGGCAATCACAAAAGCAAAAAAGCAGACTATTCTTGCGAAGCTCGAGGGGATCAAGAAGGATTCTAACTCGATTGTCTTCGTAAACTTCAAGGGTGTTACGGTAACCGATACGAGCGCAATGCGCCGCAAGCTCCGAGAGGAAGGCGTTGGATATTTTGTTGCAAAGAAAACACTTATCAAGCGTGCGTTTGAAGGAGCGTTCACGGGCGAAATGCCAGAACTCGTTGGAGAAATTGCTGTTGCATACAGCGCTGATGCAATAGCTCCCGCACAGAATGTTAAGGACTTTGCAAAGAAACACAAAGAGGCAATCGCAATCGCAGGAGGCGTCTTCCAAGGCGTATACAAAAACAAGGCAGAGATGACTGAAATCGCATCGATTCCATCACTCCAAGTACTCCGCGGTATGTTCGCACAGCTCATCAACTCACCTCGTCAGCGTTTCGCTGTCGTACTCAG
>JAYSTK010000063.1:0-12087 GCA_043719825.1 Candidatus Kaiserbacteria bacterium
ATTTGATCCACGACGAGGAGGCATAGTACACGTAGACTTTTACGCAATTGAAAAGGGGAAGAAACTAACGGTTGATGTTCCGCTCAATTTTGAAGGTGAAGCGCCAGCCTCTAAATTAGGTGGAATGCTTACAAAGGTGCTCCATGAAATAGAAATTGTTGCTGAAGCGAGCGATCTTCCAAAAGAAATTATGGTAGATATGAGTGCACTACTTGACCTCAATTCTCGAATTTATGTTCGGGATCTCGTTCTCCCTAAAGGAGTGACGACTACTAATGCTGAAGACGATGTCGTTGTGTTGGTGCAGGAAGTAGTTGAAGAAGCTGAGGTCTCCGTTGCAGTAGATATGAATGCTATTGAAGTTGAAAAGAAGGGGAAGACAGAAGATGCGGGAACTGGAGCGTAATACATCTAGATATACACAAAAAAATGACCCTTCGGGGTCATTTTTTTGTGTATACGGCAAGAATCATAGAGTGAATTGAGTACCATTAATAGAAAAATTAATCTGATATACTGGGAGGTACGTATTATGAGGAAACAAATTTACGCATTTCTTCTTCTTTTCCTAGTGGGCATGTTCAGTGTGAGTCACGTAGCATATGCGGAAACTGAGGCGGAGCGTAAGGCAAGACTCGAACTCGAGCTGCAAAACGTGGAGCGACAAATTCTTCAGCAGCAAGTGCTCGTAGAAGACAAACAGGTGGAACGCCAATCACTTGAGCGCGATGTCAGTATTCTCGATGCACAGATAAAGAAAGCAAAACTGGGAATACAGGCGCGTGCGGTAGCTATTACGCAACTTGAAGATCAAATCGGCGATAAGGCAGGAGTTGTTCGTGAACTCAACACACGCCTTGATAGACAGCGGAAATCACTCGGGCAACTCATTCGAAAAACAAATGAGATTGATGATTATTCGCTCATGGAAATTCTTTTGGGAAAAAAGCAGTTTTCACTATTTTTTGAAGATATAGAAAGTTTTCAATCAATTAAATCTTCGCTCAATCAATCGGTTAATCTTTTGAAAGAAATCAAAGGAGATACTGAAGAACAAATTCAATCACTTGAAGAAAAACAACTTTCTGAAGTAGAAATGCGTCTTATTCAAGAAGAACAAAAAAAACAGACCGAGGTAAAAGAAAAAGAAAAATCTAAAATTCTCACCGTTACAAAAGGAGAAGAAAAACTGTATCAACAGCTTCTCGAGAGTCAGAAGAAGACCGCAGCACAACTTCGTAATCAGCTCTTCCAACTTCTCGGTGGAAGTGGCGCAATACCGTTCCCTGAAGCGGTAGCACTTGCAGATTATGCAGGAAAGCAAACAGGTGTGAGTCCTGCACTCGTTCTTGCCGTACTCGAGCAGGAATCAAACTTTGGTAGTAACATTGGGTCTTGTCTTGTTGGTGACATTCGAGGTGGAAAATCGGTGATGCATCCGGAGCGTGATGCCCCAGTCTTTATGGCGATTGCAGGTATTTTAGGATTTGATGCAGACACGCAAAGAGTGTCGTGCCCTATCATCGGCAGTAGCGGAGTGCGAATTGGGTGGGGAGGGGCTATGGGGCCACTTCAATTTATTCCATCAACATGGGCTATTTATGGAGGTATCGTGCGCGCAGGAGAAGGGTGGGTATATGACAAAGGGAGTGATAAAATTCGAAGTCTCACGGGTGGAACTGCTGCTGCAAATCCTTTCAATAAGCAAGATGCATTTATGGCTTCCGCACTCCTCCTTAGAGACAACGGAGCATCCGGAAGTTATACCAGTGATCGCCTCTCAGCACTCCGATATTACGCGGGATGGGGTGGGGCATCTCGACCTGAAAACCAATTTTATGGAGATCAAGTTATGGAACGTAAAGCCCGACTCCAGAGCGATATCCAAACACTTATAGACGGCTAGTTTTGCTTTTAAATGTAGGCACACCCTGGACTACCTCTAGGGGACTCCACCTCAGGGACGACTAGATTTTTCGAGAGCACTTCTGTGTATACACCTAAATGTGACTTGCAGAATAAGCACATTCTGGTATAGTGTCCGCTACATGAGAAAGGAAATCCACCCAAATAATTACCGAATGGTAATTTTTCACGATAACTCAAGCGGAGAGCGCTTTCTTATTGGCTCAACTATTGAATCAAGTAAGACTGATACATGGACAGATGGTAAAGAATATCCCGTTGCGTTTGTGGACGTTACAAGTGCGTCGCATCCATTTTATACAGGACAAGAAAAAGTTATGGACGTTGCAGGACGTGTTGAACGTTTCAAGGCGCGCGCAGGGAAGGCTGGAACACGAAGCAAGAAGTAAGAAAAAAGCGCCGGATGAGTTCTTTGCTTATTCGGCATTTTTTGTAAGATTTTGAATAACAAAACTCTTTCTCATCACCACTTTTGATAGGCACGCATAAAAATCTGAGGATTTTTTGCTATGCTCGTTGTATCTGTGCAATGCCTCTCAAAAATGGTGATTTCAACGAGTGAGTAGCACACTATAGAAAATGGTATAGTCATGGGTACATACATTATGAATTGGGATGAATCACACCTAAAAGCATTTCGAGAGAACAATCGAACCATGTATCACATGGAGCAATTTGACCGACTCTTGCTCCGTGAAGCAGAAGCCAAAGAAATGGAATCTTCAGATGATGAGAGCATGGTAGAACTCGCGCGTGAAGAACGAACCGCAATACATGTAGAACTCAAAAATTTATATACTGAGATGGAGCGCATTCAGGAAGCAGTAAAGGAGGAAGAATTAAAACCGTACGGTGTACTTCTTGAAGTGCGTGCTGGGGTAGGTGGTGAAGAAGCTGCTCTTTTCGCAGAAAACCTTGCGCACATGTATATAAAATTTGCTGAGATAAAGGGATGGGAAAGGACCACGTTATCAGAATCGCGTGCAACTCAGGGTGGCTACAAAGAAGCAACATTTGAAATATTAGGTAATGAAGTGTACGAGCATCTTCGATTTGAGACAGGGGTACATCGCGTTCAGCGCATACCTGCAACTGAAAAAATGGGACGTATTCACACCTCGACTGCGTCCGTTGCAATTCTTCCCATGCGTAAAAAACCTACCATTGAAATTAATCCAAGTGATATAGAAATGGAGTTTTCACGTTCCGGTGGTGCAGGAGGTCAGAATGTAAACAAAGTTGAAACTGCAGTGAGGCTCGTGCACCGTCCTTCGGGAGTTGATGTTCGCTGCCAATCCGAGCGAAGTCAACTTAAAAACCGTGAAAAAGCGATGGCAATGCTTATTGCAAAGCTTGAAATGCTTCACGAGGAAGAAGAGACACGGAAACATGCTGCGTCGCGAAAAGATCAAATTGGTACGGGCGATCGCTCAGAAAAGATTCGAACATATAATTATCCGCAGAGTCGCATAACCGATCACCGTATTAAAGTATCGTGGCACAATATAGAGTCAGTTATGGTAGGAAACCTCGATGAAATCACTAAAACATTGCAGGATGTAGCAAATGGTGTTGCCGTTGCAGAATCCGAGTAGCTATGATACGATCCTTCTGATTGCGCAGGTGCGCGTTTTTTAATTTTGTAGTCACAATTATGCAGGCAGAAACAAGTAAAATAACACAGACAACAGATTCAACTCAACAAAATTCTCTTATAGAACGCCTCTTTAAAGCTGGCGCTCATTTTGGATTTACCCGTTCACGCCGTCACCCTTCAGTTACTTCTTATATTTTTGGAAATAAACAAGGTACCGATATTATTGATCTTGAGCAAACGTCTCTCCTTCTCGAGAGTGCAAAAAATATTGTTCGTGATGCAGGAAAAGCGGGGAAGACAATTCTTTTTGTTGGTACAAAAGAAGAAGTCGTTACGCTTGTTCGCGAACATGCTGAAAAAATTGAGATGCCGTATGTCGTCAATCGTTGGATAGGGGGAATGCTCACTAACTTTACAGAAATCAAAAAACGAATCCAACGACTTAGCGATCTTCTCCAGCAAGGCGAATCAGGTGAACTTGAACGTAAGTACACTAAAAAAGAACGTGTGATTCTCGGTCGTGAAATTGAAAAACTGAATTTCAATTTCGGGGGAATCAAAGCTCTTGAGCGTATGCCCGCACTCATGATTATCGTAGATCCTCGTCATGACAGCATTGCTGCACTCGAAGCTCGTGGACTTTCTATTCCTATAATTGGCATCACGAGCTCCGATACCAATATAAAAGATATTACGTATCCAATCATTGCAAACGACGCGCTCCAAACGAGTGTGCGCATTATGCTTGAAGAACTCACTGCTGCATTCAAGGAAGGCAAAGCTGAATTTGTCCCTGTTCCACCAAGACGAGAGGAGGGTCGCACACCTACACACCGACAATAAGCTTTCGAACCATTAGTATATTTAGCTCTTTCGTATGGAAATAACCACAACGCAACTCAAGGAACTTCGTGATGCAACAGGCATCTCCGTTATGCAGTGTCGGAAGGCGCTTGAAGAAGCAGGTGGAGATATGGCAAAAGCGCGGATTATTCTTGAACGAAAAGGCGGAGAAATTGCGGATAAGAAATCAGATAGAACGCTCAGCGCAGGCGTTATTGGATCGTACGTTCATTCAACACATGAAATTGCTGCACTCGTTCATCTTGCCTGTGAGACAGATTTTGTTGCTAAAAATGAAGAATTCATAAATCTTGCACGGGTAATTGCAATGCAGGTTGCTGCTCAAAATCCCCAATATATAAACCGTGCAGATGTAGATGAGACCGAACTTGAGAAGGCAAAACAAGTGTTCATGGTAGAGGTAAAAGATAAGCCTGCTGATATTCAGGAAAAAATTCTTTCAGGGAAACTCGATGCATACTTCCGTGATCGAATACTTGTCGAACAACCTTTCATTAAGGAACCCGAAAAAACCATTAATGATCTCATTCATACTGCTGTGCAAAAATTTGGTGAACATATCGTGGTTGCAAACATAGAGCGTCTTTCGATAAGATAGCATAATGCCGTCACCACTCACGTTGGTAATAATTTTTGCGCTCCTGCTTTTTATAGTGCTTTTACTATTTAAAAGTGAAGCAAAACGAGGTATTCGTTTTTTACCTCAGGCACGAACACATCTTGATTTTTGGCTTCTTAAAATAAGACATACGTTTAATGTCCGACTCCGGGCATGGGGAAGATATTTTATACGTCAGATACTCCATTATTTTATTCATACTTTTCTTACCGGAATCGTAAGAGGTTTGGGACAAATAGAAAAATCACTCATCCTTGTAGCTCGCTCAAATAGAGCGCTTGCACGCAAATCAGAACGCGAACGATCAAGTATGAATAAATTGGAAGAAATTGCGCTCCATAAGATCGAAGTTTCTTTAACGGACGAAGAAAAGAGAATTCGTCGCTCTAAAAGCTTGGAGGGATAATGATATAAGTTGCAATTTAGGAGAGATTCTCGCATAATACACCGGCACAATTTTGTGCAACGCCGCCTTAGCTCAGTTGGTTAGAGGTATAATAGTTTGGGAAACTATTTTACGTTTTGTAAGAATATCTACTTTGAGCCGACTTAGCTCAGTTGGTAGAGCAGCGGCTTTGTAATCCGCAGGTCGTCAGTTCAATCCTGACAGTCGGCTCAAAGTAGATATTCTTGCAGCGCGTCGCCTCGTGACTCGATAGTAAAAGAGCAATGATTAAAAATCATTGCTCTTTTACTCTCTCCACTCATCTAGGCTGTAAACCGTAGGTCCTCGGTTCGAACCCGAGAGGCGGCTCAGATATTTTTATCGAAAGGGATTGTCTTAGCGAAGTTGGAAGAGCTAGTACAGTGTGGGGCACTGTACTAGAGTTTTATTGCTAGGTCCTCGGTTCGAACCTGAGAGGTGAGAAAGTGCGGAGCACTTTTGCAAGACCTTGAGCACGAATGTACGAAAGGTATACCGCGCAGTAAGGCGGCTCTCAATTTAATGAATAAGGTCTAATTACCATTGGTTCAGATTTGTTTATGATGCTTCACACTATTCTAAAATAAAGCTATACTCCGGTTTACAATGTCTAAAAATGCACATCTACTCCCGTACGCGCGACGCGCTGATTTTCATGTAGGGAGAGCCCCCGAGCTTACTGGGAAAAATCGTGTGCTCTATCGATGTCTCGAAATATTGCCTGGTTTTGCTTCATGGGCAACTCTTATCGGTGTTGTCGCAGCTTCTATCTATACACCCTTTGCTGCAGCCTATTTCATTATTGCGTTTGCAGTGTATTGGGTTCTAAAAACCGCATTCCTTTCATACCATCTTCGACATAATTGGAAACGACTTCGGCATCATATGGCTATTGACTGGGAAAAGCAGATCGAGCGATTTGAATATGGGCACCTCTATCAGCTGGTCATTTTGCCGTTTTTTTCTGAGCCAGAAGCGGTAATTGACGCGACGCTCGCTTCACTTAAAAATTCAAAATACGACAAACAAAGTATGATTGTTGTGCTTGCCGGCGAACGTCGTGCCGGAGAAGACGCTCAAGCGATTGGAAAAAGAATGAAAGAAAAGTGGGGAAGCTCGTTCGGGTATTTTTTAGTTACTGAGCATCCCGATGATATAGAAGGAGAACTTGCAGGAAAGGGATCAAATGCAACGTGGGCAGCCGAGCATGTACGGAGGGAAGTGCTCGATTCGCATGGCATTAGATACAATCACACGCTCGTCTCTATTTTTGATATTGATACTGTTGTATACCCAGACTATTTTAATTGTCTTGTGTGGCATTTTATGACGGCGCCTCGTCCACTTAAAAGTTCTTTTCAGCCGGTGCCAGTATTTAATAACAATATGTGGGAAGCATCCTCGCTTGCGCGCGTGGTTGCAATGTCATCAACTTTTTGGGAAATGGTGCAACAAGAACGTCCAGAGCGTATGGCTACATTTTCGTCACATTCCGTTTCGTTTCAAGCACTCCATGAAGTTGGCTACTGGCAAACCAATATGGTGAGTGAAGATTCACGTATATATTGGAATTTACTTCTTGCCAATAATGGTGTGTATGATGTGATTCCTCTTTCGTACCCCGTATCGATGGATGCAAACGCAGCTCCTACATTTTGGAAAACGGTAAAGAATATTTATAAACAACATCGCCGATGGACATATGGGGTCGAGAATTTTGTGTATATCATGTACCACTTTACAAAACATGATGGAATTCCCCTCGGGAAACGAATTCGTATTGCCCTCCAGCAAGCTGAAGGATATTGGTCACTCGTAACAAATCCTATAATGCTTTTCATTCTAGGTTGGGCACCAATTTTTTTTGGAGGACGTGTATTTCATGAAACGGTGCTCTCCTACAATCTTCCAATCGTCGTCCGCAACCTGCTTATTTTTGCAATGTTCGGGCTTGTGATTTCTTCTCTCATTTCTCTCACGATGATACCTAAGCGACCAGAAAATAAATCACGAATATGGTATGCAGTTATGGCGCTCCAATGGGTACTTATTCCGGTCACCATGATCGTGTTTAGTGCGCTTCCGGGGCTTGATGCGCAGACGAGATTGATGCTTGGCAAGTATATGGGATTTTGGGTTACCCCCAAGCACCGATAAGCATTTTGACCTTATCTACGTTGTTGCGCAGCGATAACTGAAGTCTCATCGTACATTGAGTACGCCTCGAATTCAGTTTCTTGCGCGCCTAGTATCTAAGGCAAAAATGCTTATCGGTAAAGAGGCAAAAAGCATTAAAAAATGATAGTCTTCTCTGTATTATGCCTCACATGAACGATGTTCAGCCTCTGCCCTATAAAACACGTCGGCGGACATTTCTTTTTCTTCTCACTATTTTTGTGTGCTCCCTCCCTTTTTTGTATTTGTATGCGACAGGGTACCGTTTTGATTTTAATAGACCAACCAACATAGTAGGGACGGGGGGCATCTACGTTGCCGCAGAACGATCGGGAGCGTCCATATATATAGACAACGAACTTGTGCGCGAGACGCGAGTATTCCGCACAGCGTTTTATGCTCAAAATTTAGATCCTAAAACACATCGCGTGCACGTGCAAAAAGAAGGACACCATACATGGGTGAAAGAGCTTCCGGTAACCTCGCACCGAGTGACTGAAGCGCAGGCATTTAATATGTCTCTTATTCCTAATGTGCGGGTGATCGCCCCGTACGTAAGTGCAACAGGGAGCGCAATAATACGCACTTCACTCCCATATGCATCGACAACAAATGAAACACTCGCGACTACAACGAAAGCCACGACTACATTACGTATAAATCCTGAGTATTCAGTTCTCGCCACTCATTTTGAAAGTTCTACAACTCCTGTAGTAGAACGTTCGCTCGTAAAAAAAGTTCAAGAGGAATTAGTAGGCACAACGACTTCTCCAAAAACCACTCCTACAACTACACGAGAAGACGGTGAGGTACTTTTGAGTACCCATGAGGATGGAAGAGTATATGCAGAATGGAGGGGCTCATTTGAGCAAATGCCATATTACTATTGCGCTCTAGAATTCCCACGATTCAGTACCTCAACTTCAGAGATTGAAAATGCTGCTACTCTCGTAGAGTCCATTCCTCTCCAAGAAATCGATGCGGATGTAGATGAGATATTTATCCATCCGGTCCAAACGGTCACCGAAGAAACAGAGTGTGATAGGCGTATTCCAATTTGGGGGGACACCGAGTCAATTAGAGGATACGAATTTTTCCCCGGAAGCACTGATCTTGTGATCCTCGAATCGGGAGATGGCATTTATGTAAGCGAAATTGATAATCGCGCATGGCAAAACGTGCAACCACTACTCATGGGAGCAAACCTCAATGTGTATGTTGAGAATGGAGGCATTTATGTGTACGATGGAGCTTTGATCTATCAAATTATATTTGAAGTGTAATATGCAAGAACTTAGCGGTACCAAAGAAGGTCAAGGACATCTCCACCCCCTCTCGCAAATGATAGCTGAGATCAATACTATTTTTAGCGAAATAGGCTTTGTATTTGCTGAAGGTCCAGAGGCAGAACTCGAGTATTACAATTTCGATCGTCTCAATGTACCTAAATATCACACCTCGCGTGACATGCAGGATACGTTCTGGTTTAAATCAGTCGATGTAGAAAAACCAACGGTCCTCCGTACGCATACTTCGCCCGTACAGGCACGATTTATGGAATCTCATACGCCTCCAATACGGGTGATTGTTCCGGGAAAGTGTTTTAGAAACGAAGCAACTGATGCAACACACGAAGCTCAGTTTTATCAATTTGAAGGATTGTATGTCGACAAAGGTGTTCACCTGGGGCACCTTAAGGGAACCGTTGAATATTTTTTCAGTAAATTTTTCAAAGGCGATGTAGAGATACGTTTTCGCCCAAGCTATTTCCCATTCGTGGAACCAGGGGTTGAAGTCGATATGCGCCTTAAATCAGGAAATTCAAAGCTTGTGGGAAAGTGGGTGGAGGTCTTTGGTGCGGGAATGGTTCATCCGAAAGTCCTTCAGGATTCCAATATTGATCCAACTGTCTACTCTGGATTTGCATTCGGTATGGGTATCGATCGCCTTGGATTTATGAAATATGGCTTTGATGATATACGTTCGCTTTACAATGGTGACCTACGCTTTGTAAACCAATTTTAATTATATGAAAGTTTTACGGGAAACTCTTGAACACTTCGTTGGCGAATCATTGCCAGATACGAGCACGATTGAAAAACTTTTTACATTTCATGCATTCGAAGTAGAGGGCGTTGAGAAAGTAGGAGAACATGAAGTGATCGATGTAAAAGTGCTTCCAGACCGTTCAAGCGATTGTTACTCCCATCGGGGAATAGCACATGAACTCGGAGCTCTTCTGGGCACAAAGCTTGTGAATGACCCCCTTCGCGAGGAAGTCGTACTCGAACCAAAGACAAAAAAACTCACGGTCACTATCGAGAATGGACATAATTGTCGGCGTTTTTCAAGCGCTCTCTTAACGGGTGTTCACATAGGTCCCTCCCCCGACTGGCTCAAAACTCGTCTGATAGCACTCGGACAGCGCTCTATTAATAACGTCGTCGATGCAACAAACTACGTTATGCTCATGCTTGGGCAACCGCTCCATGCGTATGATGCTGATAAATTCCCACACGATGAAGCAGGATGGCATTTTGGTGTCCGTATGGCGAGAGAAGGAGAGGAGGTGACCACACTCTCGAATGAGACATTTGTATGTACTAAAAACGTCCAGCTTATCACTGAAGCGAAAGGAGATATTCCAGTTGGAATTGCGGGTGTAAAAGGAGGAAAGTATGCGGAGATCGACGCACAGACAAAAAACATCATTCTCGAAGCAGCAAACTTTGATCCTATAATTACGCGACGATCATCACAATCACTCAAACTTCAAACAGACGCGTCGAAGCGATTTGAGAATGATCTTCCACCCGCGCTCACCGTATACGGTCTTAAAGAGTGTGTTCGCCTCATTCTTCTAATTGCTCATGGGACATGTGGGGGTTACCTCGATGAATATCCTACTCCGAAGCAAAATACCCTCGTCGAGGTATCACATGCGCAACTCACGAGTCTTCTTGGCATCATGATTCCAAAAGAAGATGTTGAGGCAATTCTTACTCGACTCAGTTTTGCATATGAAGTAAAAGATTATGGATGGGTAGTCACGGCGCCGTTTGAACGCACTGATGTGACCATTCCTGAAGATGTTATTGCTGATATCGGACGTGTTTTTGGATATGCGCATGTGGCATCGGTAATACCTGAATCAGTCCCACTGTTGGAATACAATGCTCATCACTACTATTCAGAGCGTATTCGTGATGTCCTTGCGAGTGAAGGATTCTCAGAAATAATCACCTCATCATTTCGAAATAAGGATGAGATTGAATTAGCAAACGCACTCGCAAGTGATAAAGGATGTTTACGCAGTTCGTTGACAAGGAATATTAATGAAGTGCTTGATCGCAACATACCAAATCTAGATCTTCTGCGTCTTCGTCAACTCAAGGTTTTTGAAATAGGCACAGTTTTTTCACTTCAAAATCGGAATGTAACAGAATACACTCGGGTTGCTCTTGGAGTAAGAACAAAACAGAATGGACCAGTTACTAAGGATGCTGAAATTGCACAGTTTGCATTCACCAAGATCCTTGAGGTACTTGGAGTAGAAAATGTTACTTCACATACAGCGGAGCGAGGTGTGATTGATTTTAATTTTACGGAGCTCATTTCTAGACTTCCCAAGCCAAATTCATACACGCCCTTCCGCGGAGCCTCAGACGTCACCTTTAAGCCATATTCGCTTTATCCATTCATCTCTCGTGACATTGCTCTCTGGTGCGAAGATGGAGTGACTGCCAATGATATCGATACACTCATTAAGACAGAAGCAGGAGCACTATTCCTCCACTCGACGCTTTTTGACGAATTTCACAAAGACGGAAAAGTTTCGTACGCATTTCGCCTTGTTTTCCAATCATTCGAACGGACACTCACTGATAGTGAAGTTGGCGGAGTGATGGAGAAGATTACTGAAGTTCTCCAGAAAAATAATTTCGTTATTCGATAGATAAGCCGTTTATAAGACCCAAAAAGTATTTGGCCTATGGCGTAATATCAATTACCATTGTTGCATTAAATAGCCTAGTGCCAATTATTCCGAACGGTAACACACTCTTTTATGATGGCATACCAAACTGGATTTTGATGAGTAGAGGTACTAGCTATACTGCTTCGCAAAAAGTATGTACTGTATACCAGTATTACTTTGGCACACCGCTCCCCACGATTCGGATGGATGATAATAGTTGTGCTGGTATATATTCGTACTTTTATAATCCTCTCTCTATCACACTCAACACGTTGTTCTACTTTTTCCTCTGCATGTTTATTCATAAGTACTGGGGACTACTAAAACCCCATCGTAATGCTGTTAAATAAGAGCTATATGGCGCGCTTATATCTCAGGAAATGGTAAGAGACGAGAAGCGTGGCGTCTGCTATACTACAGGGCAATAGAGCCATAGGCTTATTTATTTAGCAATTATTTACCACCCATGGCAGAAAAGAAAAAGAGTACCTATAGTGCAGATTCCA
>JAYSTK010000064.1:0-1660 GCA_043719825.1 Candidatus Kaiserbacteria bacterium
CATCTTGGTGTGCTGGGCATGTAGTAATACTAAAGGGTGCGAGGAAGACGTCCTCAAGTCCCGAAGGAGCCGTAATGACCGGAATCCTCTAGTCGAAAGCAAGGGTGTCTATCGCGAGATAGAATCTGAAGGAAGCTGAAGACAAACATTTGGTTTGACGAACAGAAATCTGATATAAGGCCTGTCTCTCTGGGTAATTGACCCATGAATCAAGAAGCCCGCAAGTCATTCGGAAAGATGGAGAGGTAAATCAGACAAACGAAATGGAAAGCATTACTACTTACCCCAGGAGATCTGACCAACGTTAGAGGTGGAGGTACGCGCGAGTGCCCGAACAAAGCAATGGATCAGAAGTCAGCAGCGAGCATAGTACCGAAACATGATCTATCGGGAAGGCTCAAATTTATTAACAAAGGGAAAGCATCGAAGATGTGTAAAGACAAAACGCAACAGAAAAAGATGAAGGAGAAACAACTGGACTTATTCAGTGAGATCACCGACCCTATTGGGACACCTATCGGCCGCACCGATAGATACTTCCAAACAGGAGTTGAATTGTCTTCGCGATTGGAGAAACAGCGAACCTTAACGGCAAACCTTTTAACAAAGATTTTAGATTATGAAAACCTAAACAGATCGTACAAACAAGTAAGACGTAATGGAGGAAGTAGCTGGGTGGATAAAATGGAGGTTGAAGAATTTGGTGAATGGTTGGAGAAAAACCTAAACGACCTACGAACATTGATACTCACTGAAGACTATGAAGTGAGTTCAGTTCGGAAAGTTGAAATCCCCAAACCTACAGGAGGTACACGGATATTAGGAATCCCTACAGTTAAAGACCGTTTCATCCAACAAGCCATCCACCAAGAGTTAACCCGATATTACGACCCACATTTCAGCGCGCACAGCTATGGGTTTCGCCCCGGTAAGGATGCGCACCAAGCCATCCTGCAAGCCACTCACTACATAAAAGAAGGTAAGGAATGGATAGTGGACATAGACTTAGAGAAATTCTTCGATAAGATAAACCACGACCGGTTAATGCAGCGATTAAGCAAAGGCATAGCAGATAAAAGAGTGCTGCGTCTAATCCATGCATACCTTAAAGCCGGACTAATGGAAGGAGGGATTTTGGAACAGCGCATAGCAGGCACACCACAAGGCGGCCCTCTATCGCCATTACTATCCAATATCGTCTTGGATGAATTGGATAAGGAATTGGAAAGACGAGGCCACAGCTTCTGTCGCTATGCTGATGACTGTAACATCTACGTGAAGAGCAAAAAGGCAGGAGAGCGCGTGATGGAAACTGTTACAGACTTCATTGAAAAGAGATTGAAACTAAAAGTCAATCACACAAAAAGTGGAGTCAGGCACTGTTCTGATGTAAAATTTTTGGGATACACTTTACTACCAGAAGGCGGGATACGGGTTGCTGATAAATCGGTTGAACGCCTAAAAGATAAAGTAAAGGAAATAACCCGAAGAAACCGTGGCGTAAACTTCGAGCAAGTGATTAAGGAACTTAACTTAGTAATTATAGGATGGTCAAATTACTTCTGCTTGGCAAACAAATGGCTATCAACGATCAGAGACCTTGATGGTTGGATACGAAGAAAGCTAAGATGTTACAAGCTAAAACAATGCGGGAGAAAAC
>JAYSTK010000065.1:0-1658 GCA_043719825.1 Candidatus Kaiserbacteria bacterium
GGCTCTCCTCAGAATAGTGGGAAAGAGCAAACAGGAGGAAGGATGATAGAATAAAGCCAAAAGGAGGGGAGAAGAATGGTATTACTTTTGAATGCACCGAAAAGTGAGATAAGAGATGCGGCGCGGTCGGCGAAACAGAAAGAAGGGATAGAGATTGAAGAGCTAAACGAAGAGACGATGAGTAAGTTGTTAGGGGTGAAAGGGATAAGGATTAAGCGCTACGGAATCGAAAAAAGGGAAAAGGAAGAGATACTGCACTTATACAGCGAAGCGGAGCATGAAATAGCCATCTGCCCGCGCTGTGGAAAGATCAGTACAGAGGTACATGAGGAGGAAGAAAGATGTGTAAGACATCTGGAAATCTGGGGAAAACGAACCTACATCCATTTTGAATCAAGACGCTTCCAGTGTGAAGGGTGTCAGAAGCCGTTTACGGAAGAGTTGGCATGGCTAGAGAAGCGGCGTCGCGAGACAATCGCCTATGAAGAGCATATCTACAAAAGTTGTCAAGGGAGTAGTCAGGCGAAGGTAGCGCAGGAAGAACGACTGCATGCCGAGACGGTGAAGGGGATTTTTCAGCGCTGGGCGAAACGTGCCGTGAACAAGCCACAAGCAACGATTCTACGAAAACTAGGGGTCGATGAGCTCTCGTTACACAAAGGACATCGGCAGTTTGTCTTAGTTTTATCCGATTTAGAGCGTCATTGTGTGATTGCGGTTCTGAGTGAACGAAGCAAAGAAGCCTTTACCCAGTGGTTGATGGAAAAAACAACGGCGGAACGCAAAGCGATTCGCGTGGTGGCAATGGATATGTGGGGTCCGTATCGAGGCGTTGTGCAAGCGTGCCTCGCGCAGGCTGAAATTGTGGCGGATCGGTTCCATGTCTATAAGCACCTGACGGAGGCGATCAATCAACTCCGGCGGGCTTTGCAAGGCAAAGCCAACAAAGCCGATTATGAAGTACTCAAAGGCACTCGCTGGCTTTTGGTCAAAAATCGCGCTGATTTGAACCCTGCCGAAGAAGCCAAACTGCAAATCGTCTTAGCAGCCTTTCCAACACTCCGAACCGCCTACTTGCTCAAGGAGAGATTTCGCACAATTTGCGATAAACTCGATGATCGCTCTCAAGCCGAACGCTTTTTGCAGGCTTGGCTCTGGGAGGCTCAAGCTTCTCACCTCGAACCCTTACTCAAATTCGTTAAAACTTTACGTAACTGGTGGAGCGAATTTTTAAATTATTTCAACGAAGGCGTTACCAGTGCCATTGTTGAGGGGCTGAATAATGGCATCCGCTCTATCATCCGTCGTGCTTTTGGCTTCCATTCTTTTCAAAATTTTCGTCTTCAAGTTTTAGTTGAACTTGGAGACCTCCCTCTCCCACTATTCTGAGGAGAGCCGATTTTCTGAACAATGAGGTAGATGCTTATGTGGATTTGCGGGATTGGGTGACAAATCTGAACAACGAGACTAACGAACCATTTACAAGTGACATTCTTACGGCAACAATTACCTTGCTCAATGAATTAAATGGGCCAGCCAACATTTCCCCCTTTATTTTGGCAAACCAGGCCGCCACTAACATCATGCCGCCTGATAAGTTACCCATTCCGATCAGGCTGCAGTTTCCCAATGGTGCACCCATTGATCTTAGTCGCGCC
>JAYSTK010000066.1:0-1655 GCA_043719825.1 Candidatus Kaiserbacteria bacterium
TGGTTAATTAACCCCTCAACTAGGACACTGTTGATAAACTTCCATTGTCGTCCTAAACCCTAAACACTGCCTTGGTATCTCATTCAAGTAATGCAAAGCCTTTTGTATCTTTGCCTCTGATACTAAAGCAATATCACATCGCTTCGGCACAAACAGTCTAATCCACCGATTAGTATTCTCCACCAACCCCTTTTCCCACGATCGATACGGCTGGGTGAAATACACTTTAGTCTTGAGGGTGGTTTCTAGTTTCCGCCAATGCGAAAATGAGATATCATTATCAAGCGTCAATGTCTTCACGTTGATGTTTCGAAAGATAGTCTTGAAAGCACGCGTCACAACCGCGTGTTTTCTGTTGGGTATCCGTTTTATCCAGGCTCGTCTGGTGTATTTATCAACCACGACCAAGAGTGAGACTTGGTTATGACTCGATACAATGAAGTCAGCTTCAAAGTGACCAGAGGTCACTACCTGAGGTCTTTGATCAATATACCTTCTTCCATCACCCCACTGTGGCCTATGCCGTTTATGTTTCCTTCGTCTTGATCTGAATAATAGATATCCATCAAGTGAGCGTGCATACACAAAGCGATAGATAGCTTTAGTGGAGACTTGATAGCCCTCACCTTTGAGATACCCGGACATCCTCTCTGGAGACCAGTTTAGTCTCACGTGGGTATCAACAAACTTTGCCAGGTACGGATCTCTACCCACCTTCAGACACTGCCGTTTGCTTAGATACCTTCGATAGTATGTTTTATGATGAGCTTTCTTGGGCAGGTACACGCCGTGTACCTGCTTTTCTTTGAGTTCACGACTGATGGTGTTTGGACTGCGTCCAAGTAATCTGCCAATTCCTCTGATGCTCACACCACTCCTTTTTAATAATTCTATCTGGACTCGTTCTTCAAAACTTAATTGCTGGTACTTCATGAACTGATTATCACCTTTATGGGTGTCCTAGTTCAAAGGTAGTTAACCAATCGCAATCAACGGAGACCCTGCGATGAAAAATGTTCCTTTCTTCCCCAGCCTGACCATTGCTGTCGTTGTACTCGGAATGGTGAATGTGGCAACCACGATGTACGTGGCGAAACAGCAAAATGTGGTAGTTGCTGTCGAACCGCTCTTGACCGACCCAGGATACCATTCGGTTAGCGACCGAGTCCCCTGCACCGACGCCTTCATGTCGGAGGAATGGGTGTTCTCGCAATCGAATGATGCCGGAGTGAAGGTGTGTTCCGACAACGGAGGCTGCTCTGGGCCGGCCGAGGAACGCCAGGGATACACTTTCTTTCGCCACAAAACCGAGAACGATCTGGTGCTGGCTCAAATGAAGAGCTACATCAGGGAGGTTCAGGTTTCTTGTGAACAAGAGGTGTTCCTCAAGAACTAAACGACGACGCGCGGCCCCCACCACCTGGGGGCCGCTTTCCATTTTCTATATGGCATTGATTTATTAGGTAGTAAGCGATCTTAAAATCACCTGAGCTTTAAAACGTTTTTGCGAGAGAACGAGCGAATCCTAAACAATGGAGTGAGTCTGCCTCTTTAAGTCTGACTTGCACAGGCAACTGGAGCTGGTGTCTGCCGTCCCTTTAGGCGCGGAGCGCAACGGCAGAACCAGTTGCCGAGCATAAGAAAAAGTCCGCAGG
>JAYSTK010000067.1:0-4143 GCA_043719825.1 Candidatus Kaiserbacteria bacterium
GCCTGCAGTAGCATCGCTTTCATCCGCAGCAAGAATCCCCTTTCCGTCCTGCATGAGCTGCCCAATTACCGTATAGAGTGCATCATTTTTTTGCATATATTTAAGTCTAACACAGAGAAATAGTGAATAAAGAATATTGCATATTAAATTTGTGGATGATTGTAACCAATAGCCCAACAGAGCACTGGGCGTTTTTTATTTCTGTGACTGACTGTCATTCTTAGCAAAAAAGTGCGGTTGGATGCGCGACGCTGACGAGTGAGAACGAGAGACGTATTTAATATACGACGATCGTTCGAGCGAGGAGAGCAACAAAGCAGACGACGGTAATTTTTTACTAAGAACGGATACGCCAGCCGGTATGGAAGAGATACACAATAAGTCCCGTAAGTCCTCCGAGCAGCAACAATGTTACCGTAAGTCCAATCTGAGGGTTTGCTTCACTTACACCGATCATTGAACTTCGAATACCATCAACGAAATAGAAAAACGGATTAAGGAGTGTGAGACGTTCAGCAAATTGAGGAAGCATTGTTATTGAATAGAAGATTCCTCCGAGATACGTAAGCGGCGTAATCACAAAAGTATTGAGTGAGGACAACTGTTCAAATCCTTGAGCCCACAGTGCGACGAGCATTCCAAGGAGTGAAAAAATAGCAGAAATAGCAATAATGTAAAACAAAAACCCGAGTGGATTCACTAATGTAACGGCACCAAACACGAGTCCAACGCCGATAATAAGTACTGCAACCATAATCCCTCGCATTACTCCACCAAGCATAAACCCGAAAATCATTTCGAGGTACGAAAACGGTGCAACAAGTATTTCATCAATACTATGTATGAAGCGTGCAAAATAGAGAGAACTTGAACTCGAAGCAAATGCCGCATTGATGACAGAGAGCATTAATATACCGGGAAATACAAACGTTATGTAAGGAACACCGATAATGGTATCAATTTTTGTTCCAATGATAGAGGCAAATATAAAAATGTACAGTGTCGCGGACATGACGGGTGACACGAGTGTTTGCACCTTTACGCGCATGGTGCGTTCCACCTCACGCCGTACCATTGTGTATAATCCAATCCAATTTATTGTATTTGATGGTTTCTGATTGTTCATACTGATACCAGTTTATTTTCTCCCTTCGTTACCTCGAGATACTTTTGTTCGAGCGTTGTTCCATCCTTAATAAAAGAATCTTTTGTGCCTTCCGCTACAATTTTACCGTGATTAATTATTGCAATATCGGTGCACAGCGCTTCTACCTCTTCAAGATAGTGAGAGGTGAGAATAATAGTGGTGCCCGCTTTGTTAAGTTCTCGAAGATAACCCCGCAGCGCAAGTCGTTGCTCTACATCAATACCTGCAGTTGGTTCATCAAGGATGAGGAGCTCGGGTTCGTTTACGAGCGCTCGCGCTAACACAAGCCTACGCTTGAGACCTCCAGAAAGTTTATCAAAAGTCTTATGTCGATGCTCTTCAAGATCAAAACGCTTAATAAGATCGTTTACGCGCTTTTCGCGAATGACTTTCGGAATACCATAGTACCCTGCCATATATTCTAAAATTTTTTCGCAGGTTCCAAAGAAATCAACATTAAAATCCTGGGGAGACAGTCCTACCTTTCCCCGAGCACGCTTGTAATCTTTCTCAACATCGAGACCATCTATAAAAATTCGTCCTGATGTAATTTTACCTATTCCGGTAACACACTTAATCGTTGTCGACTTTCCAGCACCATTTGGTCCGAGAAGTCCGAAGAACATACCTCGTTTTATCGAGAGTGAGAGATTGTCGACCGCAACTTTTTCGTCGTATTTCTTTGTGAATGAGTCAATAACTAAAATGTTATCCGAAGGCATATGTGCTTGAGTTTACCACACAAACCACGTAGTGTGACTGAATGAATAACGAGGAAATATGGCTTCTAAACGAGAAATACGGTGGCGAAAAAACGGAGGTTTTGGAATTACTGAACGATTTCATTGCATTTCAAAACCGCACAAAATTCAAGAAAAAATTACCGAAGATGAATGAATTGAATACTCATTCAGTGAGTGAGGATGAGTTAATTTTTGCTGAATTTTGTGCGGTGACTATGCAAAATGAGACAAAAAAAATAATCATGGAGACTCATGGTGAAATCGTGAAGCAGTTCCATGCCGCCTGCGCTCGTCTCAAGGCAGGCGAACCCCTCGCGTACCTCATTGGGACTATTCCATTTCTTAATACTACAATCTATCTTGATTCTCATCCTCTCGTTCCGAGACCTGAAACAGAATATTGGGTGAACAAAGTTATTACTGAATGTTTCGAACCAAGTAAACCAACAAAAGTCCTTGACCTATGTGCTGGTTCTGGATGCATCGGTATAGCCGTATTACAAGCAATTCCCCTTTCTCATGTGGATTTTGTAGAATTGGATAAAGAGCACCACTCCACCATAGCTAAAAATATTATTGCAAATGGTATTGATTTGACAAGGACACATATTTTTGGAGGTAATCTTTTTGAAAATATTACAGAAAAATATGATTTTATTTTTTCCAACCCTCCGTATATAGATAAAGCATTAAATCGCACAACAGACTCTGTAATTTCATATGAGCCACATTTGGCACTCTTTGGGGGTGAGAATGGTTTGGATATAATTTCAGAAATTATCATGAATGCACCCTGTTTTCTGAAAGAAGGAGGCACATTAGTTATTGAACATGAACCTGAGCAAACGGGTGAAATCAAAAATATTGCACAACATGTACAGCTTGGTACTGAAACGTGTAAGGACCAGTTTGGAGTTCTGCGCTTCACATACCTCACTCGCCTCTAAAACGAAAATGTGCCACCATAGTAATTATGGATATCGAAATAAGCTCATACATTCCAATATTTCTAGAAGGCATGTTTTTTGTACTTCTTTTATTCTTTACTCTCTATGGATTATTTCTTGGATATCATTGGTTTTCATTTGGGACAAATAAAAGGACTTCAACCATTGCACTCTCGATGTATTTATTCGGAGGTGCCGTGTTATTTTTAACATTCGCCGCCGCGCTTTAATTATGATTGCAGAAAAAATTCAACTCGATTCTGATGAAATAATTCTCATAGAAGTTCGAAAGCATTGGTTTTTAATTATGCTTCAGATCGTGAGCGTGGTGGTATTTGCTTTGATTCCGCTTATAGCATTTATAATACTAATTCAAATTCCAAGTACGGTGTTACCTGTTTCAGTTGTAAACTACACTGCTGTTTTTATTGCCCTCTATTCGGGTTGGCTCATCTGTTCGTGGATGGCACTCTTCGGAGTCTGGACCAATTACTATCTCGACGTGTGGACGATTACGAATAAACGTCTCATCGCGGTAGATCAACACGGGCTTTTTAACCGTCACACTGGTAGCTTTCGCCTTGAACGTCTCCAAGATATCAATGTCACCGTACACGGGATGCTCGCTACCTTCCTTAATTTTGGAGATCTTCATGCCGAAACAGCGAGTGCAGACAAAGACTTTGTTGCACGAGGAATTCCAAAACCGCAGGAACTTAAGTCACTTATTTTGAGCGCTACGGACAAAATCACCTATACAAAATCACCTGAAACTGTGCAAAGCACTGAAATCTAAAAATAAACTTCGTGATAAAAATAAATACTGCTTGTTTTTGAGAGATAGGTCACATACAATAGTCACACAATATGCAAGAAAAACTAAGCACTGAGCCATATAAGGGAACGCGCGATTTTTATCCTGAGGAAATGGCGATACAACGGTATATTTTTGATACGTGGGCAAAATCTGCTGAATCATTTGGCTATGAACGCTATGATGCTTCGATCCTTGAGCCATCTGAACTTTATAAAAGTAAAGGTGCCGAAAATGAAGAATTGGTAAATGAGCAGACATATACTTTTACTGATCGTGGCGACCGTGAAGTGACGCTTCGTCCTGAAATGACACCTACCGTGGCGCGCATGATTGCGCACAAACGCCGCGAACTTTCATTCCCCGTACGATGGTATTCAATCCCCAACCTCTTCCGCTATGAACGACCACAGCGAGGACGACTTCGTGAACACTGGCAACTTAACTGCGATATGTTTGGAGTTGACGATGTTTCTGCGGATATTGAAATGA
>JAYSTK010000068.1:0-1639 GCA_043719825.1 Candidatus Kaiserbacteria bacterium
AAAAAACACCCGCGCCCAAAGGGCGCGGGTGTTTTTTATGTGTAACAATAGAAAATTTTTCTTCAGTGACGGTGCACAATGAAATTTCTACAGTGCATCAACCTTATGAAAAATATACGTTGTTAGACATCCAAGTTCGCAAGCTTCGCGTTTGATTGTATAAATGATTTTCTACTCGATACATCAGTCCCCATAAGAATATCAAATACACGATCTGCATCCTGCCCATCTTGCACCGTTACTTGCTTTAGAATCCGATTATTTGGGTTCATGGTTGTTTCCCAAAGCTCTTCAGCATTCATTTCTCCAAGACCTTTATAACGTTGAATGCGCACCTTGCTTACTTTCTTTAATGTCGTTGTTTCTTCTTCAGATTCTTCTGCATCAGAGTTTTCTTCAGATTCCTCTTCTTCAACGAGAGGAGCGTCAACGCCCACAATCTTGCGCTTTTCGTCATCATTAAATGCGTAGTGCACTTCTTTGCCCCTTTGGATTTTATAGAGTGGTGGTTGCGCAATGTAGAGGAAACCACCATCGATTATCGGTCGGAAATAACGGAAGAATAAGGTAAGAAGCAACGTTCGAATGTGTGCACCGTCCACATCGGCATCTGTGGCAATAATCACTTTGTGATAACGAAGTTTTGAAAGATCAAACACATCTCCTATCGCGGTACCAAGCGCAATCACCAAATTTTTTACCTGTTCACTTCCAAGCATTCGATCAAGTCGTGCGCGTTCGACGTTCAAAATTTTGCCTCGGAGCGGCAAGATTGCTTGCGTGCGGCGATCACGTCCCATCTTCGCAGAACCACCGGCAGAATCCCCTTCAACGATAAATATTTCAGATTCTTCAGCACTTTTTGATTGGCAGTCAGCGAGTTTCCCGGGAAGCGTCATTCCTTCAAGTGCTCCTTTACGGAGTACTGAATCTTTTGCAGCTTTTGCTGCTTTGCGCGCCTTTACGGCAATAATCACTTTGTTAATTATTTGTTTTGCATCATCAGGATTCTCTTCGAGGAATGTTGCAAACGAGTCTCCAAATACTGTCTCTACCGCACTACGTGCTTCAACAGAACCAAGCTTCGCTTTCGTCTGTCCCTCAAACTGAATTTCAGGCATCTTTACAGAAACAACTGCAGTGATACCTTCAAGTACATCTTCACCCGTAAATCCCGCATCTTTATCTTTCACTGAAAAGAAATTTCCTTTCTTTGCATAGTTGTTGAGTGTTCGAGTAAGCGCTGTTTTGAAACCAGTGATGTGTGTACCGTGTTCAGGATTGTAGATGTTGTTTGCAAATGCACTAATGCGAGGAGTAATGTCATCTACATATTGGAGAGCCACTTCAACAGACAAAACCGCGGCATCAACATCAATTTTTTCTATATAGAAGATATTTTTATGAACTGGTTCTTGATATTGATTGTTGAATGCAACGAGAGATTTAAGTCCTCCTTCAAAAAAGAAAGTCATGTGCGGAACTTCAATGTGTTCTTCCGATATATATTGCTTACCTTCAATATCGAGTTTCTTTTCATCCGCCTCACTCATTTCACGTGCATCAATAATGGTGATATGGAGACCCTTGACGAGGTATGCTTGCTGACGAAGATGTGAAACGACACGCTTAAAGTCGT
>JAYSTK010000069.1:0-4108 GCA_043719825.1 Candidatus Kaiserbacteria bacterium
TAAGTTCGATGACAGGGAGTAAGTCGTAACAAGGCACGGCTAGCGGAAGCTGGTCGTGGAATAATTCCAATTGGATAACGCATTGTTGTATGGGGTAACTCTACAATATGTGCTAATTGGTCGACATTTTGTGCCTCAATTGAGCACAAAATAAGGAATGATAGCTAACCTTACAAGATGCTATCTATACACCTCGGAAAGACGGGGTTCAAGTAAGACAAAATAGAGTGAACGCTGTCCAGCCATAGAAAACACCCCCAATGGGGGTGTTTTCTATGGCTGGACGAAAAATGCCTTCGCATGTTTCGTCAGCGTTCACTGACCGGAGCCATGTTTCGCCTATTCACAATGGCGAAACGGGCGAGGTGAGGCCGACAACCACTTAAGAGCGTAAGCGAATTAGTGAGTTGGGCTGAAGATTTTACGGGCAAGACAGTTTTTTGGGGAATAATTTAACCTATGTAAATTTTAATAGTGCAAAAAACCGCGGCAAAGGCCGCGGTTTTTTGCACACTTCGGATGCTTGTGCAGGACCAAGGGCGTGCGACAATATGTAATATATGAATGAATTTGAGCGTTTTAATAAATCACCCCAAGAAAAAGATGTACCTATTGAAGAAAGTCCTGTTGCAAGGCTTTACGAAACACTAAGAATAATGCCTGAGGATGAGGCTAAAGTTTTTAGTGAGGCGGGTGAACTTGAATTCGAGGTCATTGGAGTTGTTTCTGAAGGATTAGATAAAAACGAGGAGTGGAAAGAGAAACGATTAGTTCCTCTGACACTAGAAATAACCGAAATTGTTGAAAAACTTAAATCACTTAATCCCGTACATCAAAATGATGCGTATGGCGAAATTCTGAAAGAACAACTACCTATCCTTATTAAATTTCTAGAAGATCATCCTGTCTCTACAGAAACCCACAACGTGTAGTTAAGATATATTTAAGGCAGATTAATTGTTCCCCTTAGTACAACCATTCCAACTTTTCTCACAAAGATAGTCTGGTGTTCTGCTGTAGGACCCGGTGAAACCAAATCCTGCAACTACAAGATTCACTATCCCCCAAAGGCTTACTATAAGGACAAATGCTGCAATTCCCCATGTCGCAAGAGTGCGAGCCTTTTCCTGACTTTCCTCATTTGCTCCTCCAATAATAAAATATCTGACTGCATTTACGAGGAAGAAGAAACCCGCAATCGCAATCATTGCGGGGAGAATACGTACATTTAAAAATAAAAGTATATTGGTGAGGAACTCTTGAATATTCATTTAAATATTGTACCGTATGTGCGCACAGAGAGCGGGGGGTTGTTCAATTGACAATATTTAATAATATGATATAATAAAATATAGAAAGTACGTGTGGGCGTACTAATGGAGCAATCGAATGGATTTACATGCATCTCAAGGTGAGGTGGGTCTCTACAGGCACATTGCACTCACGACAAGTCAAGTTGATGACGAAGAGTGGGACGTAATCGACCTCGCCAAAGAGTGGCTTGGAGAAGTTGAAGTAGATGTTTGCTTGTTTGAAGCATGGGTCACCCGCAGAGCTCGGATAATTGTATCCGACATTCGGTGGATGTTTCGAATGAATGGACACGCATGGTGGTGGCTCACAGCTATCGTCTTCACCCTCATTTCGGCAGGAATTTACATACCTCGCTAAAGTGCGGAAATGCAAGGCCGGTCAGAGCTCGATCTACTCGAGCGCGTGACCGGCCTTTTTCAATGTATAAAATAAAAGCCTATGCGCGTACGCATAGGCTGGTCTAGCTGGTCTTTGAATCTATCTATTTTGGTTGGTAGGTTTTCTTACCTTTCGCGATTTTGTTCACTCGCTTTTGACGAAGCTGATTTCCTTTTTCAAGACGTTGTGCATCTGTGGGTTCCACTCGAGCAGCACCCTTTTGTTCTCGCGGTCGAGCGGCGAGAAGGGCTCTCATCCCCGGTGTGGCAACTGCAAACGCACTATTTCGCATCTGTCCGTACAACGCCATCGGCACTCTCCTTTATATGTTGAGCCGAGTAGCTACAGTAGCGTAGAATTTTGACTTAATCAAGCAGTAACTTTAAATTCATTGCTCAAATGCTCTGTATTTGGTAGTATCGTGTGACTGAATTTCAATGAATTGGTAAAACCCTTAGTGCGCGCGAGCTAGTAAAAGCAAACAATTTTGCTTTTACTCCGGTTCTGACGCAAGGAAGAAATTGCCGTTGCTGAAGTATGAGGCAGGCAATAGGGGTAGAGCATTGACTGACTTCTTACAGAAGCTGTCCACTTTTTGGATATTTTGTGGGAAGCGAGTAAAATACACTTTGTTCTTTGTTTCGCGCGCGCTTAGCTCAGTTGGTAGAGCATTCGACTGATACTCGAACGGTCCTAGGTTCAAATCCTAGAGCGCGCACGTAGCACGGAACAAGAGAAGCAAAATATCTCAAAAAGTCTTGTGAGACTCCAAGTGTTCGTCTCTCTACGACAACTCGTGATATTTTCTTCGAATGACTCGAAAATATCTACGAGTTTCTGTGTAAGTTCGCAATAGTCGCTCCGCTCGTTTGCTCACTTAACTCGAACGGTCCTAGGCTAAAATTGTTTGGGAAACAATTTTAGAAGGTTGCCAGCTATTTTTGAAATAGCGTCAACCTGAACCGAATTCGTAGAATTCAAATCCTAGAGCGCTCACTAAGGGTTTTATTGTGCATGAAAGCGAGAAATGTGTTGGAGTATCGATTGGGTTTTTACACAGCTTATTCACACGAATGCACAAAAGTAAAATCTCCCTAGGGGAGATTTTACTTTTGAGTTAAAATTTTGATTTAATTACTGTGCAACCGGGCGATTTTCAAGTCGATCAAGTCTCATTTCAATTTCTTCAAGGCTCGTGTCTACATTACCGAGATTTTCTTGAAGTCGAATAGTAAGCATGTACGTGAAGAACGCAAAACCAATAACCAGTGCCCATGCGATATAGGGGAATACCCGGTATGACTCAAGTGTATATTTCATATACTAGTAGCATAGCAAAGTGTAGGGAGAGAATGCGATACGTATGGGGAGATCTGTTGAAACTATGAATATAAAAGTCATGGTATTATGCCCATATTATGAAGGATTATCAGGGCTATTTTGATGGAAAAAAAATCACCGTCATGGGACTCGGACTCCTTGGCCGGGGAGTAGGGGATGTTGCCTTTTTAGCGGAATGTGGAGCAGAGATATTGGTGACCGACCTAAAATCTAATGAACAACTCGCTGATTCATTAGAAAAACTTCAACGTTTTAATACTATTACATACATTCTTGGTGAACACCGATTACAGGATTTTGAAAGTCGCGACTTGGTACTGGTGGCAGCAGGGGTACCTTTTGACTCTGAGTATGTATCCCATGCTCGTGAGGCCGGTGTGCGAATTATTCAAAGTGCGGCTCTCTTTGCTGAACTTTCAGAGATTCCTATCATTGGGGTGACAGGGACACGAGGTAAATCCACGGTCACACACATGATTCACCATTCGCTATCAGAAATAACGGGAGAGAAAGTGCTCCTCGGTGGAAACATACGCGGTGTTTCTAATCTTCAATTACTTAAAGAAGTGAGAGAAGATTCACTTTGTGTAATGGAACTCGACTCATGGCAACTGCAGGGGTTTGGGTGGACAGAAACGAGTCCTCAAGTTGCTGTCTTCACTAATTTTATGGAGGATCATCTTAATTATTATAAAGGTAATATGGACGCGTACTTTGAAGATAAGGCGCACATTTTTTTACATCAGAGCGAATCCGGGGTATTTGTTACGACAACGGAGGTCTTTGAGCGTGCACGTTCATTTGCAAAAGGAAAAAATATTACCCTTGGTCAAGAAATTATTTTGGTTGATGAATCAACACTTCCCGATGATTTACTTCTCCGAGTCCCCGGTGTGCATAATCGTCAAAATGCTGCACTTGCATTTGAAGCACTTAAGGCACTCGGACTGACTGAAGAAGAGGCTCTCACCGGACTTGCATCATTTAGAGGAGTTGAAGGGCGTCTTCAATATGTGCGCACGATTAATGAAGTAAAGGTATACAACGACAACAATGCGACAACGCCACAGGCAAC
>JAYSTK010000070.1:0-1625 GCA_043719825.1 Candidatus Kaiserbacteria bacterium
AGTATTTTCCAACCCAAGAATGAGCATGAACTAAGAGTATCACTTCCTGAAGCTTTCGAATAATTTTTGCTTCGCTTTCTGCATTTTTTCCGCCCACTCATTGTCAGAAAATTCGTAGGCAATGGTGTCCAACATTTCAAAAGTCATTCCTTCTTTCAAATACTTCTTTGCATCAGGAAGAGACTTGAATTTTTCATACGAAGTCAGGTAGGTATCATATTTCTTTTTCTCCTTCCCACATATGTCAGTGAAGGTGGTGGCAAACCCACAGGGACGGTGGTAGTAGAGATATGGATTGAAGTACTCTTGGTAGAAAAGATCGACCGCTTTTGCATGACACTTTTCGATGTGTACTCTTCCGATATGTTTCCTGATCCGACTGGCATTTTTTCCTTCCGCAAGTCCATTGTCATTTGAGTGTCTTGCTCTCGATTTGGTCTGCACGATAAGGAGTGATTTGAGAATTTTCGCAACAACCTTGTTGATGTATTCACTCCCGTTGTCTGAGTGAAAATTTAAGACTCGAAATGGTATGTCCGCGAGTAATCTTTCCAGCAGCGGTGCCAGGTGAAATTCAGAAATCGTTTCCACGCATCCAACCCATTCTCCCTGAGTCACCTCGTCGACAATGTTGATGTGGTACACGCCCTTCTCACCATCCTTATCCCCTTGATGCACTGAATCTACCCTCAGGTAGCCTGGTTTGCCGTCAGGTTCTGGTTTTCTTCTTTCTCCGATATTCCGATCAACGGGGTTGGTTTTTTCGTAGGTGAGTGCTCCTGATTCGTACTGCCGTGTCTTCCTGAGATTGTATATGTGAGAGGGAGAAATATGCATGATCGTTTCGTACGGGAGTTTTCCGAAGACGGAGTATTCTCTTTCCAGAATTACTTTCGTCGCAGGACCCGAAATGCGTCCGTGAGCATTGTCTGTTTTCAAGAGCAGTGCAATGTCGGTTGCTTCATATCTTCTCTTGAAGCGATTCTTTGTGATAGAACTTTTCTTCACCTTTCCGGTGTTCTTCTTCTGCAGAATCAGTCGGGTCAATTGAGCTGACGAATACTTCGTGATCATCATAATGTATTTTCTTACTTCTCCTTTTGCTTTTCTGTTCACTGAAAAATATCTGAAGCGGGTGAGTGCCGCTTCGACCCAGATATATTTCAGAGCGATGTTTCCTATCTTCGCGAACTCCATCTTGTCCGCTGCCTTTGTGAAGGCAACAGCATCGGCTACACTGGTGAGGTGTTCATCAGTCATATTGATTGTCATACAACTTCAGTATGCGTGATGGCCCGCTTCAGGAGCCCTTTCGGGCTCCTTTTGCGTTGGAATGAAGAGTTAGTTCGTGCTCATGTTGCGTTGGGTAAGACTGAAAGTTGACAAAGACGTCATGCTTGATATAATATATACATTACGACGAAAAGGGGCCCGAACGGTTAACTACCTAAGGCCCCCTTTTCATTTCCCAATTTTAACTCGCATATCTGTTTTGCTTAAGTCGTCAAAAAACTCATGTGAAATTTGCTTATATAAAGACGAAGATCGGCACTGATTAGGAAATAGAATCTTGGCAAATCTGCCCTCCTCTATCAAAAAATCAACAAGCATTTTGTAATCTCCAT
>JAYSTK010000008.1:0-2231 GCA_043719825.1 Candidatus Kaiserbacteria bacterium
AGCACATGATAAATAGAGATAAAAGAAAGCAAAGAGTAAAAAGGATAAAAAAAAGAGTAAATTTTTGGTATATTTTATGCTACGTATTGGATGTTTGAAAGATATGTGATATGAACGGTCATATCACGTAAACTGCACCCGGTCTCGTCCGATCCCGGAAGTTAAGATGCGTCGAGTCCAGCCAGTAGTACGGTGCGTGAGTACGTGCGAAGCCTGGATACTGTTCGTTTTCTTTTGGCATATCTTTCACCCAAAATCTACATACATATTCAGTGTTTATGACTACTACATGCTATAAGCACTTTCTACATTACATCAGTATTCTCATTATCATCATTCATTGATATCAATACTGTAATCAAAACTGAAATAATCATTAACAACAGAAGAAATTTTAAAGAATGTATTGTGTGTACAGAGTATGTGTGTGTGTAAATTGCTTCGCGGTCATGAACGGTCATATCACGTAAACTGCACCCGGTCTCGTCCGATCCCGGAAGGTAAGATGCGTCGAGTCCAGCCAGTAGTACGGTGCGTGAGCACGTGCGAAGCCTGGATACTGTTCGTTTTACCTCTCGCACTCATGTACGGGCGAGACAGTACCGCTGAAAAGACAGCTATAAAATTGATAAAATAAAAAGAAAAGGACGTCGAGCCGTAGATGCAGACGTCAGCGCACACGTCACGACGACAATGAGCACGAAGACAAGGTGCCTGCTGTGCAATCTGTAAAAAGCACGTACAGTACGTACGGTGGACTGTGTCCGCGCAAAATCATGAGAGGGCATGAACGGTCATATCACGTAAACTGCACCCGGTCTCGTCCGATCCCGGAAGTTAAGCTGCGTCGAGTCCAGCCAGTAGTACGGTGCTTGAGCACGTGCGAAGCCTGGATACTGTTCGTTTTACCTCTCGCACACCTGAAACACAGAGAAAGAAGATTGATGTGGTAGTGATAAAAGTCAACGGTAGAAGAGAAGTAATCGCAAAGGTCATGCACACACATCAACACAACGATGAGCATGATAACAGAGTATCAATTCCATAAAGACACATGTTGTATAGTATCGTACGGTGTACTGTATCCGCGCAAATTCACGAGATGTCATGAACGGTCATATCACGTAAACTGCACCCGGTCTCGTCCGATCCCGGAAGTTAAGCTGCGTCGAGTCCAGCCAGTAGTACGGTGCGTGAGCACGTGCGAAGCCTGGATACTGTTCGTTTTGTTTTGTCTATCACTTTCTTTATTTCAAGCAACACATCATACGTGAGACGCTACCCTCATCCTCACTCACTCTCTCACTCTCTCACTCATTCACTCACTCTCTCTCACACTCGACCACCCGCACACTCAACCACCCACTCACCCACACACACACTGCGGACCCTGAATTACTCCTTTCCTTCCTCCCTCAAACTAACTAAGTAACTAACTAACTCACTCACTCACCCGCAATTCTCGAATCTAAAAGAATACTTAGAAACTCATTTCGGTTACGTTGAGTGTGACATTACATGTCCAAAAGATTTATTGATCACCTTCCTGAGGATTTTCGTTTTCCCAGTCACCTAGCAGATCACCCTCAGGAATATTGTATTTTGTTATATCATAATGGTAAAATATACTTTCCGTATCACAATAAATGTGGTGACCCTACTGTTTCATTTGTAAGTATCAGTTCTGGGTGTATGTATTGATGTGTGTGGCTGTAGCGTGCATGAACGGTCATATCACGTAAACTGCACCCGGTCTCGTCCGATCCCGAGAGTTAAGCTGCGTCGAGTCCAGCCAGTAGTACGGTGCGTGAGCACGTGCGAAGCCTGGATACTGTTCGTTTTAAACAATGATGTGTCAAAGCTTGAAATCAATGAAAGAACTCCTTATGGTCAATGTTATATTATCAATTTCGGGATCAAAAATGGCTACGCATTTTCGGGTCTTCCGATTTTATTAAAATTATTAATCATTGTTTAAATTTCCTTGCACCTGGATCTTTGCTTTTGAGTTATTTGATTTTTACATTTTTTAGAAGTATGTGTATTCAATCAGCGAAATATAGATAACCGGATAACGGATACTGGAAGTCCACCAAAAATGAATTATCCGGTCAGATTATCCGACAGATAATACGGTACATTATCCAGTGGATACTTTCATGTATACTACTACCGCCTCCACCAGAAATGAAGTTCTTTTCATGGAAAGTAAATGTGAAAGCTACTTGATT
>JAYSTK010000071.1:0-1603 GCA_043719825.1 Candidatus Kaiserbacteria bacterium
GCCTGCGTAAGAATAATCGCCGTAGTTGTCCCATCGCCAGCAAGCTCGTTTGTCTTATTCGCAACTTCCTTTACGATCTCCGCACCCATGTTTTCGAATTTGTCTTTAAGGGTGATTTCCTTTGCGATTGAAACTCCATCATTCGTGATGGTGGGGCCACCAAAACCTTTATCAAAAATGACATTACGTCCGCGTGGACCAAGAGTAATTTTAACCGCATTTGCTACGGCATCTACACCTACCTTGAGTTTTTTCTTTACTTCTTCACCATAGAGAATATCTTTTGCTGCCATATATCGAATATTTTAACTGAGTAAGCTTTTCATTAACTGAGAACTGCAAGGATACTTTGAGACGAAACAATAAAGTATTCTGATCCGCCTATCTTTATTTCATCAAATCCATACTTAGAAAAAACTATACGATCACCCACCTTAACATCCATAGGTATACGTTTTTCTCCATCTTCATCCCATTTTCCTTCTCCCACGGCAACGATCATGCCTTGTTCGGGTTTTTCCTTACTCACCGTATCTGGAATAATAATTCCCGAAGCTGATTTTGTACCCATCTCCTCATCAGAGAGACGCCGAACGACGACACGATCTCCAATTGGCTTGATCTGTGTTGTTTCATTTTTTTCTGTCATACGTTATATGTGCTCTGATTATCTACTAAGAATTGCGTTATGCGGGGGTCATTATACGAGCGTGAACTCATGCTGTCAAAATGGCCCTTCATCGTGGAACCAATAAAAAAATTATTGGTTTTAATTTTGATTTAATGGCAAATTTTCCATGGGAGAGTTACTATTAAAATTCACATGTCGACCACACCTACATCACCACCAAATACTCGTTCGCAAACCTGTCTCTATTGCGGCAATAATCCCACATCGCATGTAGGTGCACGGATGAGCACAGCCTTTACACTCACTGTCGATCCTTTTTTTAGAAAAATATTTCTTTTCCCAGGGGGATTCGCGCTTTTCAAATTTTCAAATTTTATTGTAGACCGCATGTGGGACCTACTTGTTACTGCACGCGTAATTAAATTTTCATCAAACCGAGCGCACCTTGTATGTGAGCGTGGAATGGTAATTTTTGATGAAGCTTCCGAGCGGGGGTGGAAAATGGAAATTGCAACAATTTTTGGTCGTGGTGTTGATACCTATCGACTTTCTGTTCCCTCAGGTAAAACTATTGTTTTTAATGGTGTACCAAAAAAAATCCTAGAAAATCCGTCAGACTCAGAATGGATTGACGATAAGGCGCTTCTCAAAGGAAGACTTGAAAAAGCAAGTGTCCCTGTCTCTTGTGGAAAAAGCTTTAGGAACAGTGATGAAGCAAACGACTTTAGAGAATCGCTTAACTGCCCCGTCATTGTAAAACCTCGCTTTGGATCAAGGGGGAGACATACGACCACATTTCTTAATAATCAGGAAGATTTTGAAAAGGCTTTTGTAATTGCGCAACAACTTGGCCCAGAAGTGATCGTAGAGGAACATCTTGTAGGCAGCGTGTACCGCGGCACTATGATTGATGGAAAACTTGTAGGAGTTCTTGCGGGCGATCCACCGCGCATTACCGGCAATGGTATTCAC
>JAYSTK010000072.1:0-3987 GCA_043719825.1 Candidatus Kaiserbacteria bacterium
CGGTTGTGACGGGGGTGTCGGAGGAATGCCGTGCTTGTAGCAGTCGCTCTTGCCCGGGTTATGGGAACAGCCGTGACCTTGACCAGCTGGATTTGCACCCGGATGGGTGTTGTCCGGTCGATGATCTGCAACAGCCGAAGCGCCTGCAAACAACATACCGACGAAAACCAAAGACGTGGCTGATTTCTTCATCGAAACTCCTCTTTAAATGAACAAAAAATCCCGAATATTTTCGGGTGTGGGTGAATGGGGTAGAACCCCACTCGTTTCAAGGAACAAAGCAAGAAGAAATATACTATAAAATGTGGTTTTGTCAAGTGTTATGGGGGTAATGTGCTGCACACTTGTCCATGGGAGTTACCTTTTGGTTTTAAAGGCGTATATTATATAGTATTAAGATATATAAAAAATATTATAGTAAATTATTTATGAAAAAATTTCTAATTACTATTAGCTTGGTTTTCGCTGTTCTTTTTCAAGTCAATGAAGCACAAGCACTTAGGTGTTTACCTGTCGATATGTACCTCGATGTTGTTGTGGGGGACGAAACCACGCAAATCTTTGTCGGTACAGCAACTGAAGTAAAGAATCATACACAAGTAGTAACTGTGTCTAAAGTGCTTCAAGGATGGGTGGCACCCCAGGTATGGGTAAATCATCCATATAGCAATGATTGGCAATACTCCTGTAGTAATGGTCCTGCGGTTGTGGGTAAGCCAACTATATTTCTCACTATCATGGATCAATACAATGCACGTTCAGTTACTCAAACACTCGCATTAGATTCTGAAGAGGGGAAGAATTTAATAGCGGCAATTGAAAAAGAAAAGATAGACGCAGGTATCACAGACGTTACCGCTGAAGATCGAAAAGGAGAACTTATGATCACCATAAAAGAACTCATCGGAGTACTTATCCAGATGATTCAAGAATTCAAATATTGGCAGAGTAAATAGCAGTAAAGAATAGCGCACAAAAGAAAAACACCTGGCGGGTGTTTTTCTTTTGTGCGCTATTCTTTAAAAAACTAGAATGACGGTTAGATTCTTGACTTACTCTTCATTGTCGCAATCCAATTGCTTGCGTGTTCACGACCTCCAAGTCCAAATGCAAGGGCAAGAGCAAAGACTAGTCCTGCGAATGCAATTTCAATAAGTCGCGGCACAATGTGCAGTTGCGTAAGAGCTGCCATTGTTGTAAATACGAGAATTGCATATTTAGCGATGAGGCTCATTACTTCTCTATTTCCGCTTGGAACGGAGGATTTTCCCGTTGCGGTCATTATCAGTTCAGATACTTTATGAGCCGTTATTAGTCCAATCGAAATGATAATAATTGCAATAAGAATATTTGGGACAAATGCAAGTAATGTTCCAATGAATGTGCTTACTCCTTCGAGATTAAGAATCTCGGATGCCATGCCCGAAGCGCCCAAAATTACTAGCCATTTAGCGATAGAGCTAAGGAGTATTGATGGTCTAAGCTTTGGGTTTGCTTGCCTAATTCCTTCATTGCCCATACCAGTTTTTGCCATCCATGAGTCTAAATTCATCCAAATTAATGCTTTCCGCACTACAGCAGCTATAAAAATTGCGATAATCCATCCGACAATCAAAATAATTAGTGCACCTATAATATCGGGAAGTATTTCGATTATTTGATTAATGAATTTCACAAGATACCTGTCTAGTTCATACATATCTGCTTAATGTAATATTAGTTTTTTAGTAATTCCCATACATTATGAAAATTATTCGATGAATAATTCATGAATTTCTTCTTAGAAATATAATAAATCTAATATTTATGATGGACTTCTCAGGATACTTTTAGGAGAGTAAGATACACGCATGGCACCACTCTCTACAAAAATACGACCACGTACGCTTGAAGATTTTGTCGGTCAACAGCATCTAGTTGGAGAAGGCAAACCTCTCCGAATCGCTATAGAAAAAAAGCATATTTTTTCATTTATATTATGGGGTCCCCCTGGTGTTGGAAAAACGACACTTGCACGAATATACAGTGAAGCCCTTGATGCTGATTTCTATGAGCTCTCTGCAGTTTCAGCAGGTAAAGAAGATATCCGAAAAATCCTTAATATTGAGTCTAATACGCTTCTTACTTCTAAGAAATCCAAAGTTCTTTTTCTTGATGAAATTCATCGTTTTAATAAGAGTCAGCAAGACTTTCTATTGCCATACGTGGAAGCAGGTTCAATAACACTTATTGGAGCGACAACTGAGAACCCAAGTTTTGAAGTAATAGCCCCGCTCTTATCTCGATGTAGAGTATTTGTGCTTAATGAATTAAGCGAAGATGAGATGAAGGAAATTATTGAAAGAGTAGAAAAATTTAATAAAATAAAAATTCCCGAGGATGCTAAAGTTTGGCTTGCAAATATGGCAAATGGTGATGCCCGCCAAGCGATTGGAATGATCGAAGCTACATACGATCTGTATGAAAAAATTAGTGTGAAGACAATGAATGAAACGCTTCAATCAAAATTTCTTCGCTATGATAAAAAAGGGGAAGAGCATTACAATACAATAAGCGCATTTATCAAAAGTATGCGTGCAAGTCAGAGTGACGCAGCGCTCTACTATCTCGCTCGCATGATTACTTCAGGAGAAGACCCTCTCTTTATTGCTCGAAGAATGGTTATTTTCGCAAGCGAAGATATTGGTATTGCGCAACCTACTGCACTTGTCGTTGCAAATGCGGTTTTCAGAGCGGTTGAAACAGTAGGTCTTCCTGAATGTGGAATAAATCTGGCACATGGAGTTGTGTATCTTTCAGAAGCCAAAAAAAATAGGAGTGCATATGATGCGTATAAGCAGGCTTTAAACGATGTTGAGAAATACGGCAATCTTCCTATACCGCTTTCAATACGGAATGCGCCCACTGCACTTATGAAAGAGCTTGGCTATCATGAGGGATATGAAAAATACACTACTGAAAATCTACTGCCTTCCAAACTAAAAAATAAAAAATATTTTCACCCACCCACATGAGGAAAATTTTGGAAAAATCATTTTTCAGCAATTCTGCTCCTTACGTGGGGGAAAGCTTACTTGGTATGTATTTAGTAAGTAATTTAGAGGGTGTAGAAATTGCTTCACGAATTACGGAAACTGAAGCTTACGAAGGTGTTGACGATCTCGCTTCTCATGCTTCTAAAGGAAAGACTCCTCGAACTGCGGTAATGTTTGGTGAACCCGGAGTTTTATACGTTTATCTAATCTACGGAGTTCATTTTATGCTTAATGTTGTCACGGGAAAGAAAGATTACCCGAGTGCGGTACTTATACGGTCGACTGATTTGGTGCGAGGTCCTGGTCGATTGACGCAAAAGTACTCAATTACAAAAAGTTTAAATTTATGTGCAGCTACTCAACATAACAACCTTTGGTTTGAAGATCGAGGATATATCGTACCGAAGGAAAAAATACAAAGAACTCCCCGAATTGGCGTCGCATATGCTGGAGAAGAGTGGGCAAAAAAACCTTGGCGATTTATAATCGACAGATAATTTAAGTCTAAATGGAAAACCGCTCCACATTTAATAAAGTTGTACATTCAAAAACATATTTCCTTCATTAAATCTTCATTTTATATTTGTACAATAAAGAGGTGCAAACTTTGCATGGTCCCGTGAGGTGATAGGATTAATTTCTTCCTACCTTTTCACTATGAATGAAATGCTTTACCGATTGTGTTGTATTTCTTACTTATAAAAATTAATTATTTATTATATGAATAGTAAAATTGTCCTTGTACTTTTAATTCTGTTGATTGGAGTAGGTGTGTACATGTTTACACGAACACCTGATACGACTGTAGTAATTGATCCAAGTGGTACTGGTGCCTCAACAACACCAACTTCAGCCAATAATGGTACTGTGCCAAACCTCAGCGCAAGTGCTAATGCAGTTGTCCTTGCTGAAAACAAAGGGGGTAATTTTGCAATGATTGCTACTGCAAAAT
>JAYSTK010000073.1:0-3960 GCA_043719825.1 Candidatus Kaiserbacteria bacterium
AGTAAATGATTGTTCATAAAGTTTCTTGTACACACAGCTGCCGGACTTGGAATCGAACCAAGATACGCAGCTTCAAAGGCTGCTGTCCTACAAACAAACAAGTGAGCGAAAATTGTAAGATGTTGAGAAAATTGACTTCGTACCCACAGCTGCCGGACTTGGAATCGAACCAAGATACGCAGCTTCAAAGGCTGCTGTCCTACCTTTAGACGATCCGGCAGCTGTAAGTGCGAAAGAACAACTTCTTACATTTTCCGAGCGAGTGCAGTTTGTATGATTTTCCTACCTTTAGACGATCCGGCAGCTGTAAGCGCAAACACCCCAGCATCTTTCAGTTTCTTAAATCACTTAGAATCCTAAGCCCATTGATTGTGCCAAAGTTTAAGGAAATAGCAAATTGCAAGTATTTCCTAAAATCTAAACAAAATCTGAAGCACCAAAATGAATAGTATCGCCTTGTTGCAATCCACCTTCAATTATTTTTAATGCTATTTTTTCTTCAATTAGGTCTTGGATAGCACGTCGCATAGGTCGAGCACCAAAATCTGGATCATAGCCTTTTTCAATAAGAACGTTAAGAAGTATATCATCGATAACAAGTTCATAACCTTTAACCCGTAATCGATCTTGCAATTCTTTGAGCATAAGTAGCGCAATCTTTTTCTGTTGAACAAGCCCCAGTGTTTCAAATAGTACCACGGCATCAAATCGATTAATGAATTCAGGTTTAAAGACTTGATGTGCAATAATAGAATTAATTATCTCGTCCTTTGCATTTGAATGATGTTTTTTTTCATCAATGTGACTTCGGAGAATATCACTTCCTGCGTTTGAAGTGGCAATAATAATAGTATTGCGTGCATTAATTTTTGTTCCCCGTGCATCCGTAAATGTCCCTTCATCAAGAATTTGAAGGAATAAATCGTGCACAAAATGAGATGCTTTTTCAAGTTCATCAAGAAGGAGCACGCTGTATGGATACACATGGAGTGCAGATGGTAGAGCTCCTGCCTTATCTGAATCACCGATAAGTCGCGCTAGTGCATCTTCACTACTGTATTCAGACATATCAAAACGAATCATCTTGTCTTCATTACCAAAAAAAACATGAGCTAGAGCCTTCGCAGTTTCCGTTTTACCTACACCTGTAGATCCAAGAAAAAGAAATGAGCCTATGGGCTTGTCTCTGCTCTCAATCCCTACCCGAGCTCTCCTCATGGCACTTGCGATCGCACGTATTGCGTCTGTTTGACCAATAACGCGTTCGTGTAGCACTTCTTCAAGATGCACTAGCATTTCACGTTCGCTTTGAGAAACTGGTCCAATTGGAATACCGGTTTTCCTTGTAACACACTCGTCTATAAAAGAAGATGTGACAAATATAATTCGCTTCTCTACTGCAATGGAAGCAACTTCAGAAAGTAAAGTAATTGCTTTGTCAGGCATTACTCCTTCAACTAAGTATTGTTCTGCACTAACAGCTATTCTCACCACTGAAGGGTAGGTAAACAAAATTGAATGGCGGCGTTCATGGCTCCATGTTAACTCTTCGAGAACGCGAATAGTACTCATAATATCCAGTTTTTCAATAATAACTGGTTCAAAATGCTGCAAAAGTTGTCTATCGTTTTCTAAAGATTGATGATAGTTACTTGGATCAACGGTTCCAATAATCTGAATATTTGATGATAGAAGAAATCGCGAAAGAAGTTCACTTATATTTACTCCGAGGGACTTTACACCAGCAATAAATGAAGTGAGATTTTGTATAACTAAAATAATATTACCCGCATCTTCCGTGTCTTGTAAAAGTCTAAAAAATGCAGGCTCGAATTTTTCCTTTGAATTATGGTTTGCTATAAATACATCCGTATCAAGCACTACTATACGCTTAGCGAGAAGTGTATTGACGGAACTACCTTCGCGTATACGCACCCCGATTTCAATCAGCATATCCATTTTCCCAACACCTGTTTCACCCACCAGAATAACATTTGCGGACTTATCACGTGCAAGAATTGTTTCTATTTTTGTAATTATTTCGTTTGCATATGCTGATTCGTTTACTAACACTGAGATTACAGATGTGGTAGAGATATTCCGTACATACTTTTGAAGTGCATATGCTACTCCATATGACAACTCACGGCCTATCCCTGATATTTTTCCAAGATTATCCCTGCTCCACCAACGGCGTTTATTCTTATGCAACGTGCGAACTCTTGAAACCCATTCATTCGCACCTTTAAAAAGTTCCTCACTGATGCCATTTTTAAACAAAAATTCCTTAAATCCCGCGTCATGATGTAACAAAAACTCTCCAACATCTTGGAGTGTTACAAACCCATTCGGTTTTAATGTTAACGTAAGAGAATCAATAATTACTCTTGGAGAATTAAGGAATAATTCTTGTTGCATATTAAGTATGCCTGAGCGCAACAGAATTTCTTTACCATAAGAAGAAGTTAAAAAACTTTTAGTTAAATCAGATGAATCCTTGAGACATACAGCGGCGACTTCTTCGGTAATTCCTTCTTTATCAGTCATTGTCTCATTGAAAATAGATTTTAATCCCCGGAAATAAAGAGTATTATAAAATGATGAAAGTGCGAGAAAAAACCAAAAAGGGAGAATGAGGATACAAAAAACCCCGACGAGGGGTTTTAAAACTGAAACTACATGCAAGAAATTAAAAGTTAATGAGCTAAGTTTTTCGTACACTATAAATCCAAGAATAGTACTTCCCAATAGTGTAAGTAGTATTCCTAAAAAGCAAGTAATTCTTCTCCTCATTTTTCGAGAGACAAGCGCATCTAATGCAACTGCGGGACTGTAAAGTTGTATTTCTGCATATACACTTTTCATACCACTAAGAGATTAATACCAAATAGGAATGCAACGACAGACCCGAGAGGAAGAATGAGCCAAAGAGTCAAGACTAAAACTAAAATTATTGTAGCTACAATTAGAAAAAAAACTCCGATAAATATAATGACTGAACGAACCATTGCTCCAAAAACACGAGTCATTACATTCATTACAAAGGTACTAAGAAATTCTTCAACACTCCCACGTGCATAGGTATCAGTCATTCTTCTCCAAGGCAAAAAGAGTGTGCGAAGCAAAAGTGGTATTGAAAAAAAATGGACTATGAACCATATGCCATTCAACCACAGTACAGAAATGTCACGTAGAGCTTTCCCGTAGTACCATACAAAAAAATCGGCTAACATGAACTGATTGCGCATATAGTTTATTATAAACTATAAAAAAATGTTTTTGAGGGCTTTCAACAGGGTTCTTAATAAATTCGTTGCCAGGAGCAGGTATTGCCATACGCAGGCCCAATGTACTCTACATGAGTTACAGCACAATTTTGCAGTTCATTTATGTTTAAAAATGTTTTAACCAATTCAAAAAGCGTCAATTTACTGTCATGGCACATATACGTTATTAAAAGATTTATATACACTGAGTGCGATACCACAATGACTGAAGTGTGTTCTTCTGTTGAGGATTCAATATAAACAAAAGATTTTTTAATTCGCTCGTGAATGTCATAAAAATTTTCTCCATCTTTATATCTCCACTTAGGATTATTTCTATGCAAAATTGAAAGTGTTATATACCATAATGTTCGAAAGCCATACAAAGATTCTTGCGCAAGCGATGTTGGGCGTACCACTTCTTTAAATAAAAAGTTTGATGTGTTTTCTAAACCTATTCGAATCCCAATTATTCTTGCCGTTTCAAGCGCGCGCGCATATGTGCTTGAGATAAGTAAATCTGCATGTACTTCTCGCAGTTTTTCACCTACTATTCGTGCTTGATCAAATCCCCGAACGTTGAGTGGTGTGCCTGAAGACTGATGCATGTGCTTTGCATTTAAATCTGTTTCTCCATGACGTACAAAATATACATGCATAGCAAATTAGGAAAGAACCTCCATAACCGCAAGTT
>JAYSTK010000074.1:0-11210 GCA_043719825.1 Candidatus Kaiserbacteria bacterium
CTTTCAATTTTTGTGTGTATTTCATTTTGTAAGTCATCGAATGTGATTTTATAGATTCCTATATTCCTAAGTGAATATATTCTGGACTTTTTTACAGGAATCTCGATTTCATGCAGTCGCCCCTCTAGTGCCCACGTGTGTAGTGGTTTACCTTGAACGGTTCTCGACGAAAATGAGGGGTAGGGAATACATATACTTCCACAAAGAGATGTAGATATAGTAACGAGCTCATCTGCCGAAGGTGTGAGAGATGAACCTAAAGTAGTGATTAGACCGAGAACATCTGCAGTGTCTGTTTGAACACCTAAGAGAACTTCAAATTCATATTCTTTATCGAGATGATGGTACTGTTCTTGCACTTTGCAGGTATCACCAATCAATATAAGAAGTGTTCCTGTTGCCATAGGATCGAGTCTCCCTGCATAGGCAAGGGGTAAAGAAGTGGGGAACCCTTTTTCAATACGTAAGCGTTCGAGTGCTTCAAGGGGTGTTTCACCAATAAATTTTTCAATAGTGAGATAGGGAGAAAGAGATGATGACATTAAGTCTCATACTACTCGAGTAGAATGCTTTTGTCAGTTATAAAAAGGCCCAGTGCAAGTGCACTGGGCCTTCAAGAACGACTGGGTCATTCTTGTTCAAGCATGATCTCGACCTTTCGCACAAATCCGTTTTCGGTAACTTCAAACCTTCGCTGAAGGCGTAGGGTGAAGGTTGAAGTAAGGGATGTGACGAGATTGTCGATCTCTGTTACTTGGATGTCGGTTACTGGAACCTTTCGTCGGTTGTAAAACGTGAGCGTTACGGTCTGTCTGAGCTGCTTGGTGAGACAGTAGATCTCAGACTTATTGGCCTGCTTCCAAGTCTCTACGGCAGCGCAGATTGCGCTGCCGATACTGCTGAAGCGAGGACTATTCGCTTTTTTTCTATATTGTTGTGCTCGTTGCACTTTCTACTCCTGTGATTTGAAAATATTGTGTTCCGGTCGGAACAATGGATTTATAACAGTTTTAATGCGAGCAGTCCAATTTATATGATATTAAAAAGGCCGCATGGTGTCAGTACGCGGCCTTGGTATCTTTGGGCGATGCGTTAAGAATGTGAAAGGCTCTGCGGCCTTTCTTGATTTTTGCTCTGCCAACGAATGATGTGAGAACACACTTTCTCGTCGTTTAATGGCTGAGTCCGGATGGGGACTTTCCCTTCTTGTACTTTTGAACAATGAACTCGTACGGTCGTTGTGCCTTGTAGGCTTGTAGGTTCGGTGGTGATGCTGTAGTGCAGATTATTGTCGCACTTAAAGCATCGCCGAAGTGCCTTTTGTAATGCATCTTCCATTAGGGAAGTGCCATTCGTCTTATTTTTCAATCGAAACTCCTCAAATTGTCTTATTTCCTCTCAAGTCTGGCGTGCCAATCGCGTCCGACTGAGGAAGCTAATAGTATGCTACTAGAATTACGTTTTGGCAATACCCCTATTCATTATACGAGACAATAGGCTCCTTTATACTGTTTTGTAATATACTACACAGTCACTCGTCTAAAGAATTATGCATATTTCATTTTTCCGTTTATTTATTTTTGTAGCAATTGTAAGTGTTTTAGTACCTGTCCCTTCCAAAGCGGCTGAACGTGATATTACGATTTCTGGATGGATGCCGTATTGGCGCGACAGTGAAAGTATTGAAGATGCGGAAAAACATATTTCAAAGATAGACACTGTATACCCATTTGTGTTTTCGGTTACGAGTGACGGGAGTATTAAAGACCTAGGTGGACTTACGGATAAAGAATGGAAATCATTTATAAAAACTGCACAGGGAGAAAATGTGGAAATAATTCCAACCATAATGTGGAGTGACGCTGACAGTATTCATTCAATTCTAAGTGATAGTGAATCTCGAAAGCGTCATATTGAAGTGATTACTCACATGGTTGAGAAAGGAAAATTTGATGGTGTAGACATTGACTATGAGAATAAAAACACTGAAACTATTAATTATTTCTCTTTGTTTTTGCTAGAACTCAAAAAAGAATTGGGTAACAAAATACTCTCTTGCACAGTTGAAGCGCGCACACCATCAGATTCGTTGTATAAAGAAATTCCCCTTGACCGAAAGTATGCGAATGACTACAAAATGATGAATATGGCGTGTGATCGAGTCGTCATTATGGCGTACGATCAACAGCGGGCTGATATCAAGTTAAATGCTGAGCGTATTGGGACACCCTATATGCCCGTTGCTGATGTTGATTGGGTGGAGAAAGTAGTGAAGCTTACTCTCGAAAGTTTTCCCAAAAAGAAACTTGTTCTTGGCATTCCTACATACGGTAACCACTACGCCATTACCGTTGCTCCCGATTGGTATAGGGATTATCGACGCATCGGGGCGCTCAATATCCCCGATATAAAAGACGTTGCGAGAGAATATAAAGTTACGCCCACTCGTAATAGCGCCGGTGAAATGAGTTTTACATATCTTCCTAAAGATACTGACAAAAAAATAGCAAAAGCTATTAAAAGAATGTCGGTGCCAAAGAACACTCCAAAAGGAAATCGGATTGCTACACAAGCTCTCGCGTATGCCAATAAAAAAGACACTGAAGTGACATTTAATTTTGCTTCTTATAGTGATGCAGGTGCAATGTTAGAAAAAGTCGATCTTGCAAAAAAATATGGGTTACGAGGAGTTTCGCTCTTCAAGATTGATGGGGAAGAAGATCAAAAATTTTGGAAGAGTTTCTAGTATCCGTTTTACGCAGTTACGTGTCTAGGCAATCATTCACGTGTCTCGTATTATAGTTGAATGATATTAAACATCTCTCCTGACAATATTATTTTTCTTCTCGCGCTTCTCTTATCGGTATTTGCCGGTCTTCTTATGGGGATCGAACGAGAGTCACGACATAAAGACGCAGGTATCAGCACACATATCTTTGTGGTAATGGGTTCAATGCTTTTTACCTATCTCTCAATGCGCGTTGACCTTGATTCAACGTCTCGTATCGCATCTCAAGTTGTGGTGGGAATCGGATTCCTCGGTGCAGGGCTCATTATTAAAGAGGGAACAAATGTTCGCAATTTGACCACTGCTGCAAGTCTCTGGTTTGCTGCAGCGGTGGGTATGTCGTTTGGTTTTGGATACTATTTTATTGGAATCATTGCGACCATTATGGCTATGGTTATTCCTCGCATTCCGCACCTCAAAGACAATGAAGAACATAAAAATATCTGATTTAAAATTTTTTTAATTTCTATTCTCTCATTTGTACGTGAGCAAATACTATTACGAACAGAAATAGTGCATAAAGAAAAACCCGAGTAGCAATACTCGGGGTTTTCTTGATTTTATTGTACGAGCTCCTTTAGAGAGCTATTGAATCGCTCGTCGCTTTTTCAAGTGATTCATCTTTTGGTGTGGTCATTTTGCATTCGTTCTTTGCAGTCTTCTTAAATGCTTCCCACGCTGTCTTACGGTCCTTGCGGAATTCTATGGCAATCGTTTTCTTATCTGTGCGCCATTCCTTCCAAGTCTTTACGATCGCTGCAGTACGCTCTTTCATGGTCGTCATTCCCCATGCATCCATGAGACCATCTCGACGCGCTCCAAGTGCAACCACTGTGCTTGAACTCATGTCTACCCATGCATCCATGAGCGCATCTTCACGGGTATCAATTGCCTCTACCATGCATGCTGCATCAACTACTTTATTCATCCCCTTTGTGCTTGACGCTGTTGATGAAGCGTAACCTTTTGCCTCACTAACATTTGGGAGTGTTGCGAGTACAAGTGCAAATGCTGCAATAGTGAATGCAATAGCAAATCTTCGAATTAAACTTTGTATTTTCATGAACGAATCTATTTAATGGTTATATGAATATTATACTTTGTTTACATCTAAAAATGGAAGTTTTAATTAACAATGTATTTAGAAGATGAGTAAAATAATGAATAACAAATTCATGCTTTTTTCATTGCTTTCAAATTACTATTGCGTATCGAATCTATATTTTTATCTAACTAACAACAATTCTATGAATGAAAACAATCCATTTCGAATTATAGAAGAGGATCACCGAGAGATAGAAATACTTTTTGAGCGGTATGATTCATATGAAGAAACTGCGTACGATGAAAAGCAACACACAATAAATGAAATTATGGAAATGCTTGAATTACACACGCGCATGGAAGAAACATATTGCTACCCACGCTTCCGCGAGGCATTTGTTACCGAGAACACCAACTACGTAGAAGAAGCGTACACCGAACATGTTATAGCAAAAACAATAATTGATGAACTTAAATTCCTAGAGATTGAAAATCCCGAATTTGATGAAAAGGTGAAGCAACTTCAAGACACTATCGAACATCACGTAGAGGAAGAAGAGAATGAGCTCTTACCACTTGCGGAAAAGCACCTCGAGGAAGAGGAGCTTGAGGTTATGGGGAACATGATGGTTATGTTCAAGAGGGAACACAGCATGGTAGGGAGCTTGGTGTAACGTCAAAACAAAAACAGTATACGAACGTATACTGTTTTTGTTTTTCAGAATTAATTAATGTAGTCGCATCTCTCCATGTTTCCTGTCGAATACCCTGTTGTAAAGGCCTCAATTCTTTCTGCAGACGAACCATGCGTCCACGTTTCGGGATTTATTCGGCCCGTTGTTTTCTCTTGAATTCGGTCGTCTCCCACTGTTCCGGCAGCATCAATTGCTTCTTGAATCTCGTTTGTTCCAAATATATCTTTATCTCGTATAGAATATGCCCAAATTCCCGCAAAGCAATCGGCTTGTAATTCTTGCTTGATTGAAAGTGTGGCGGCATTTTCGGGATTAGATTGCGCTTCTTCTAGGACCGCTTCAAGTATTCCTAATTCATTTTGAACATGATGTCCCACTTCGTGTGCAATGACATACGCTTGAGCAACATCTGCACTTCCTGCACCGAATCTACTTTGGAGTGCTTCAAAAAAAGTCTCGTCAAGATAAATTGTGTTATCGAGAGGGCAATAGTGGGGCCCCACCTCTGAACTTGCATTTCCGCATGAAGATTCAGTTACAGTACGAAACAACACGAGTGTCGGCTCTGTATACGTTTTATTTTTTGTCGCAAAAATTTCTGCCCACGTATCATTATTTGAACCCAGAACAGTCGATGCAAACACCTCATACACGTCATTTCCCTCATATGGGGCAGTATCAGCATATGAATTCGTTTCTGCTGAAGTACCGAGTTGCGTTAAAACATCCGTTATTTCACCACCTCCTAAATAATTCAAAACCAAAATGATAGCGAGTCCAGTAAGACTAATACCCCCACCACCAATTGCGAGCATACTTCTCTTCGATCTTCTATCGTCTACAGAACCTCGACTCGCTATTTTATCCCATTTTGCCATAAAATTATTTATTATTGCGGATCCTATTTAAAAACTCTAAATGAATATTAATGAATATATAATGAATGCGACATGAAGATATAGATAAAACACTTTTGAATTAAGTGAGTTTCAGAATTCAGAATTAACGCATTACTTACCCACAATACGGTCAAATATACTTATTATTGAGAGTATACTTAAAGAAGCCGTTTTTATATTCACTAATCCAACAAAAAAGTACATATGATGAATTCTAATTTATTGGTTGCTGCTGTCCTTGCTGTTGCGCTTATTGTAGGAGCGAACACCTACGGAACGTACGCACTCCTAGAGCAAAATACTCAGAACACAGCAGGTATTATCAATTCGATCATGTCTTTCTTTTCTGCAAAGGAGGATTCGAGCACAGATACTGTCGCGACTATGGCTAGTACAGGAAATGGCGCTCCATCGGGTACTCACTACAACCTCAACATAATTGGTGTTTCAAAGGAAAAGAGTGCTGATATGACCGGAGGAAGCGGACATCGTATCTTTGTTTCACTTGGAAGTTCAAAGCCATCTAGTCCGATTAGCACAAAAATCATGCTTTCTCAGAGTACTGATGGTACTTTCCAAGTTCTTGATGGAAACGGTACCGATGGTCAAGCAAGCTTTAAGCTTCCAGCACCTGGCACGTACAGCATTTGGGCGCGACCACTCGGCAAACCCGGTGGTGAATCACAGATAACCACGTGTGCAACAGATCCTGTTACTGGCGAAGAGCTTTGCTCAACTTCGAATGAAGTGTTCATTCGTAACTCGGGGAAGTCAAGTTTCCGCGACGTGACCACAACACTCACTACGATTGACCTCGATGCGTCACTCACTGATGTCATCACCGCTTGTGGAGCAACTACAGTAAGTCTCTTTGATCCATGTCTTGAAGGATATTTCTGGAACTATGACAACAATGGGTTGAAGTTACTGCAACTCAGGTTTTATCCACTTACCAGTCCTCTATAGAGGGTAGGTAGTGAATTAAACTAAACAGCAAAAAATCCCCTAGGAGGGGATTTTTTGCTATTCAATGACTTCTCGAGGAATATTCCTATCAGAAATTATGGGGACTTCGTTTGATTCCAAGTTAAAACTTAGAAAGTATAACTCAGAGCAAAAATTTTAATGCAAACATCCTATAAAAGTTTGGTATGTTTTTAAAACAAAACACCCCCGGCAATAAAGACGAATTGTCTTTATTGCCGGGGGTGTGTTTCCACACTCGTGTTTTGAGCGTATTTTGCTTCATGCTGTAATTCCACCGAAGTTACATCGTTCACCGTAGCGTATGAGTAAACGGTTTCAAAATGCTAACCTTGAACAAGGTCAACGTCGATAAAAGGGTATTTTTTTGGGAGCCTGGTCTTCAGACACAGTTTCGGTCCGCATACTCGTAGCGTTTGATGTAACAACGTCTATGAAAATAGCTAATGTGAATCCTGCGAGAAAAGAGCACACCATTGCCACTACGGTAACAGGTTTCATTAAGAACTCTCCTCAAGTAACTCAAACGCACTATGCGTTTGTTGAGCGAAGATAATACATCTTATCTGACCGTATGTCAATATTAGCGTAATGGTTCAATAGCTTGGACGCACTATACTAGCGTCATATGGCATACACTAAAAACCCCAACATGCCCCGCGTTCGTCGAGACGCAGCAGCAATGGTGGGGAGAAAATATACGGTTGCACAGGTAGCACGACGATATGGGGTCGGCACCAGTACCATTTCAAAATGGGTGAAGAAGGCAAGACGCTATGGACACATACCAATACCCACCGAATCAAGTCGTCCAAAGAATCATCCAAGACAGTTACGTAACGAATTGGTCTGGAAGATATATCACAAACGACTCATGTATAACCGCTGTGCAGAAGTGGTACACCAAGAGCTCACGAACGAGGGTATTCAGGTTTCACTCTCATCCGTGAAGCGCACACTTGACCGTATGCACCTCACGAAGAAGCGGAGTCCATGGAAACGGTACCACCCGCATGTGGATCGTCCCCTTCCTCTAAAACCAGGTGATTTGGTACAAATAGACACCATTCACACGATGCAGAGTGAAAAGGTACGCATGTATACGTTTGTGCTCATTGATGTGTATTCACGGTGGATCTATGCAAAGTCGTACCAGAAGATGAACGCTGCCACCTCTGTTCGATTTGTTCGTGAAGCAGAGCACTGTGCACCATTCCGATTCAGAATGCTTCAATCGGACCACGGACCAGAATTTGGAAAGTGGTTTGTATCACAGATGCAAAGGAGCCATCGGTACACGAGGATCGGTAAACCAAATGACAACGCACACATTGAACGCGTGAATAGAACGCTGCAGGAAGAGTGCCTTGATAGAGAGACACGGACACCCCGTGCATATAATCGTGCACTCAAAATCTATTTGCCATACTATAACGAGCAACGACTCCATCTCGGAATCGGACTCAAAACGCCACATCAATTATTCACTAACTGCGTCCAAGCTATTGATTAGATTACGTATTAGAGATTTGAGTACAATGGTGAATTAAAATGATGGTTTTATTTCATCAATCCTTCAAGCACACCCTCGGGAGTAACTTTTAAAAGCAAGACAGCTCCGACAGAAGGTTGTGCTGTCATAGGTTCTCCATCTTTTCGTTCAACAAAATTAATGTGGAGTTCTCTAGTGCCTCCAGGTATTTCAATAGTTTGAGGTGCAATTCTATCGCCAACTAAGAATGGATTTGTATTCTTGTATCCACTCCCTATGTTTAAAGCTACAACAGCATAGTATAAAATTCCCGTTCCGCCATTATCAGAGGTTATCAAATAGGCAACGTCCGGCAAAGTATCTCCATTAAGGTCGCCTATCTTTTCATTTCCCTATGAGATGAGAACAACAGAATGAAAAACATAAAAGTACAACCGCTGATTTTTTCTATTTGCTCTCAATAAATAAAACCTTTAAGAAAGATTTGGAAGATTTTCGGGATTACGCAGCCGACTCAGGTGGAGATAGGGTTGGTTAGCTGAAATATTCAATTGTGCGCACTGAACAAAAAAAAGCTATAATATCAACTAAGTTATGGATAAAAGACAGCAGATTGTTGTAATACATGGCGGTTCAACCTTTGATAGTTCTGAGACGTACTCCTATTTTCTGGACTCATTTGTAGTCAATTTAGATAGGTTGCGTTATCAGAGAGACTGGAAGGAAACTCTCCAAGAAGAATTGGGCTCGGCGTTTGACGTTCTTTTACCGAAGATGCCAAACAATACGAATGCACAATACATGGAATGGAAAAAGATGTTTGAAAAGATCATGGACAAAGTTGATGAGAATGTTGTGTTGATTGGTCACTCCTTAGGTGCATTGTTTCTTACGAAATATCTTTCAGAGAATTCCCTTTCAAAGAAAGTAAGGTCTGTCTTTCTTGTAGCTGCACCTTTTGATGATCAGAGTAGGGAGTCACTTGGCTCTTTTGGTATTGATGTAAGTAAAGTTGGAAATATACAAGAAAAAGTAGGCAGTATCTTCTTGTATTTCAGTAAAGATGATCCAGCTGTTTCATTTTCTGAAGCAGATAAGTACGCACAAAAACTTCCGCAAGCTACATTAAGAACTCTTGATGGCAGAGGTCATTTCAGACAGGAACAATTTCCTGAACTTGTAAGGGATTTACAAAATCTATCTTAAGTGTTGAAATGTTAAGACATTTAAGCTAGTATTCCACCAGATAGTCTAGTTCATCTTTTCTAGAAAAGGAGACTCGCATGAATAAGGCTAAACGCCTAACGGTGGGTGACACGGTTGCGTTGGTTAATCCAGCGGGAATGCCTCCTGAACGGTTCAGGAAGTTTATCCCGCTTATGGAACGATATCTTAGAGAAGAGGGCTTCATTGTTAAGACTTACCTCGCTGATGAAAATGCTGATGTAGGAAGTCTGGCTCAACATTTCACGAAAGCGTGGCTTGATCCAGACGTCCGTGCAGTATTTCCCATTTGCGGAGGTGATCGGATTTTTGAGGTTATGCAACATCTTAATCCGAGCGAGTTGGAAGCGAAGCCAGTTGTCTTCTGTGGGTCGAGTGTCTTGTCGGCACTGTCCTTATGGTTAAGTGCTCATGCCCAGTTGGTGACCTTCTTTGGTCCGCATCTACCCTTCATCCATACATGCGCTCCGCAAAGGGAAGCTGAATTCAGTGTTCAGAGTTTCTGGAGTATGGTGATGTGGAGAAAGGGGAGGATCAAGAGAATTCCCTCTGTTCATGAAAAGCACCATTTCTTCTCCGTTAAAGATCCTGCTGCGGTTGGGGTGAAGATAACTAACATTTATTTTCAGCCTGATCTCATCATCGAGAAGAGGAGGAGGGATGCAAAGTTCTACACCTCGATCAGTGCTCCGGTTGGTGGCACTTCCTATTATCTTACGCTGGGTGCTATGCTTATTCTTTGTCGGGGCAAGGTGCTACCGACTTCGGCAGGGTCAATTGTGTTCACTGAAACAGTGGATTGGACGTTTCGGCAGGTAAGAGATGCGTTTATAGAACTGGCTCAAGCGCATGCTTTTGAAGGCGCAAAAGCTGTGTTTCTGACTGCTCTTACCGAAAGAACCGACAGGAAGGAGTGTTTGTATCCTGAGTTAAGAGATGAAGGGAAAATAAAAGAACTTTGTGATTTCCTTTCGGATCTGCTTAGTCTTCCTGTGCTGTACGGCTTCCCCTTAGGACACGGTGCGTATAAACTCACCATGCCACAAGGTATTGGCTGTAGCGTTGATCCAGCTGACGGATCCATCAGTTTAGTTGAACTACCGGTGAGATAAAAACCCCGAGCGTTAGTACGCTCGGGGTTGTTTTTTTACATATGTGCCAGCTCAACAAGGATTTGTGAGTGGTCCTTGTTTTGCAAGCCGTACTCGTTTCCAAGAAGCTCAGTACACCGGTCTCGTACCTCTGGATGGGTGGTAATTCTTCCGCCCAATCCAAGAAGTAGGCTCCTGGTTGATTCCTTATACTGCAAAGTCTTGGCATAGATGGTATTCCTCAAGAGAACAGCGATCCGTTCATCTCGAGAGATATCACTAAACTTTTCAAGGTCCAGTTGGATTGCAAGGACACCGCGTAATTGCTGCATGACGGCGGAGTATACCCGGTTTGCACCGATCATGTCGCTGCTATCAATCCGTGACAGCATATCGTCAACAAGCGCAGTGTCGACAAATGGGTTGAGAACACAACAGCCAAAAGATGCATCGGTCGTTGTAATTTCTGAGTCTAGTCCTGCCTGAACTAGAAGCTGGGGAATTGATGTATTCTGCAGGTGTTGAAACAGCCCTTTTGCTGCCGCTTCATCAGCGCAGGTCCCCAGAATAAACACTTCTTCTCCAGCTGGCAGAAAATGAGACTCGTGGAACAGGTGCGGATGCTGATCGATGAAATGGTAGAAGACGGAACCGATTACTCGGTTGTAGCTATCTACCAAAATCTCGGCCTTCGCGCGACCATTTTTTGCGACGTAGACCCCGAGGTTGTCTAGGTCACCCGTCACACCAAAAAGAATGGTGTGCGGATTAGATCGGTAGTGGTGTAGAACAGCAACGATCTTTTTGCTCCATATGCGAATGTTCATAACTTCTCCTTTGTAAGAATTTCTATTAAAGAAATATCATATAAAGTTATACAATGTCAAGTATTGCTCTTGAATCCCCACCCCAAACGCACAACCCCGTGCCTGAATAGTTTTGTTAGAAACCAATTCAAAAACACGGGGATATGCATCGACATCTTAATAAACA
>JAYSTK010000075.1:0-1561 GCA_043719825.1 Candidatus Kaiserbacteria bacterium
AAAACCCCTTGTGATTTTTGTCGATGACAATGTGGATTATCTTGATTCGTGCAGAGCGTTGTTTCCCGAGTACGATGTAATGACTGCATCGACACCTGAGGCTGCAATCGCATTTGCGCGAGAGCTAACACGACCTGCAACCCTTTTCCTCGACCTCAATTTGGGTGTTGGACTCAACGGCATGCAAGTGAATGCACGAATGAGAGCAAATGCACGTTTCCCCCTCGTGACGATTTATGTTTCGGGCGATTCATCGCCCGAAACGCAAGCAAAGGCGATTGCTTCCGGTGGAGCACTTGTATGCCTTACCAAGCCAGTAAGTAGCTTGCTCATAGATGCATATGTCCAAACGGTTACTCCAGAGCAAGCCCTTCTCGTCAGAAATGCAAATATTGACTCACTTACGGGTATCTGTAATCGCAAAGGATTTCATGTTATTGCAAGCCAGGAATTAAGGCATGCAATCAGAAACAATAGTAGGACCGCTTGCATTTTTATCGATGTGAACGATTTTGGGAAATTTAACGACGAGCACGGCTACACTGTGGGAGATAGTGTTCTTAAAGCAATTGCTGATTCAATCAGAGCGGACATAAACGTAGTGCGTAATGTGGATGTCTTTGGTCGGTGGGGAGGAGATGAGTTCGCAATACTTCTGCCTGATACAAACGTTGAACAAGCGGAACACATCGCTGATCGAATAAAAGATTCAGTTGTGAGGATACACCTTACAGATAAAAATGGCAGACCTATTGAAGTAAGTGTAACGACAGGAATTGGTTCAATCCACGCACAGAAAATCAAAATTGAATATTCTCAAACCATTGAGGAACTTATTGCGATAAGTAGTGAAGAAATGAAAAAGCGAAAGAGGCCGCGAAGAAATAAATAAGAGGGCTTGAAAGGTGTCTCACGAGGCACCTTTTACTATATTTTTCTAATTTAGCTCGCGTCTAACTATTTTTAATAAATCATTAATTTGGAAAGGTTTTGATATGTACGCGTCAGCGCCTGCAGCCTTTGCAATTGCCTTTATATCTTTGTTTGCTGAAAATAATACAACGGGAATGGTTCGAGTTAATTTTTCTTTTTTAAGTTTTATACACACATCACTTCCATTGATGCCCGACATCCAAATATCAAGAAGTATGAGGTCAGGTTTACTTTTCAGCATACGGGAGAGCGTCACTTCGTTTTGAGCAATATACACTTTGTAATCAGATTCGGTAAGAAGCAATTCAATTGCATCGAGAATACTTTCGTCGTCATCGACAACGAGAATTCTTTTTTGAGTCACTGGATGTGTTGAAGACATACTGAATACGAGGCAGTTATTAAAACAAATTCTTCTCAGCAGGAAGAGAGAAATAAAAAGTCGAACCTTTTTTTACTAAACTTTTTAACCAAATCTTTCCATTGAGGCGTGCAATAATCTGTGAAGCAATGTATAAACCAAGTCCTAAACCGGGATACGTTTCTCCATTTTTTCTCGAAATTCTATGAAAACGTTCAAATACTTTTTTTTGCTCAGATTTTTCTATACCCATTCCGAAGTCCTTAA
>JAYSTK010000076.1:0-11178 GCA_043719825.1 Candidatus Kaiserbacteria bacterium
ACGGGCACTGGTGTCGGAACAGGTACAGGCATTGGAACGGGTACGGCAACAGGTGGTTCTAGTACCGCAACGGGCGGGAACGCACATGGCGGTGGTGGCGGTTCTGCAACTGGCGGCAATGCGCACGGCGGAACAGGAGGAACCGGAACGGGCACCGCAACTGCAACGACCGGCCCGATTGACGTGAACAACGCCGCTCAGAACTGGTCGTCAATGACTCAGACAGAGCAGAACGAGGTCTATGCCAAGCTCACGGCCGCTCAGAAACAACAGCTCACCGCCCAAATCGATTCTCAGCTTCAAAACTACAACTACAGTCCCTCGCAAGCACACTCATCGTCATCCCTCACGGGTAACACGACGACGACAACCGTAGGTGGTTCAAAGACATCATCGTCCTCAACGGGCGGCGCAAATGATGCAAGAGCTACCACTGGTCCCACGAATGCAGGCGGGGCAAATGTTTCGACTCACAACGAGTCAAACGTGCTCCAAGTCAATTTGCCGACAGCACCGTCCGTTGCCCCTACAGTAGTTGCACAGAACGGTGCAATTGCAGTTACAGGAACGTGCGGACCTCGCAAGGAAGTCGAAACGATTCCGATCGAGTACTTGCTCGTCGGACACATCGGCACCGACAAAGTGCAGTTGAGTGGACAAACCACCGACCGACTTATTCCCGCAAAAGACGGGAAGCAGTACACCATTCAAGATAATGGTGATGGATCGAAGAGCCTCATAGGAACGTTGGCTACGACAGCAATCATGACCGTCTCAGGATCAACTTCGAAGCAATTCGGATTTGGTCTTGTGGGTGGAAATGGTGCTGGAAGTGTCTCGAATGGTGCTTCAGGTACGCTCTCAATCACCCAACGCTTTATTGCAATTGGTGATTGCGAAGTACGACGGTGGAGAGAGGTTGGGGTCGGCCAAGCACTGAAACTGGCAGCAGCCATCCCCGCGCCTGCTTCGGACGTTCTCACCGTTCGTGAAGAAGTAACGGTTCGACCAACAGGACCTACATGGCGCGTCGGTGAAGCGTGCAAGATGGCAGGGGCCAATTGCAAAAGGGTCGAGGGCGCCGAAGGAAAACGGAGGTCCGTTGAACGTACCTTCGATTGTGCTCGTCCGACATCGGCCGCCGACGCAAAGCTCTGCGCAGAACGCACGAGCAAAGTTGGTCAACCGCCCGTAATGAAAGAGGATATCCTCAAGTAATCAGGTGGTGGTAGGTGCAATGCCTATCAAAGCCCGCTCCAACTCAGATTGGCGGGCTTTTTTTATACTCGTAGTAATAAATTATAGGGTTGGATTATGAGAGGCACTTAATTACACATATTTCTTCTTCATATCATCAAGGGATGATTTAATCAGTTCGCTCAGAACTTTCTCGTGTATGTCTGAAAGCTCTATATCTTTGAGGTACCCTGTGACACTTTGATTGGTTACCCCTGTCTTAAGTTCTGCCATAGTGATTAAGTATATCTGATTTTTAATTAGATATACTTTTCTATCAACTTCCCGATATTCCGGGAATGTCTAGAATCCCCAGCGCGAGTTCTGCCCATACATATATAAGTAGCAATGCGAGCGAGATGGTGAAAGTAATCCGTCGCTGTGGAGTTTTTACTTTCATTCTCATAAATTCATATGTTAGACCTGTTCCAATAAGAAGAATTGCTGCGATAATAAAATCACTAACACTCCAATTCACTTCCCCACTAAATTGCATCCCAAGGAGAGGTAGTAGGAGTAGTAACGCTGATATACATACTACTCGTAAGATTTTTTTGGTTTCCATATTAAATCAAACTCAACATGAGAAAAAGAAGTTTCGACGTGTCATGAGTGATTCCATTTCTCATTGCGGTTGGAGGATATGTAAAAAAACTTTATTTATCGATGCGAGCACCCAGGCCAGCAACACGGCCGCCGTTTCCCTTCCATAATTTCATTACAGAGCCGCACAATATGATTTTTTCTAGTTTCGTCTTTCTTTACAGAAATTGTCCAACAAATCCATTCGTTTCGCCCGAGGGGAGTAAGATCATTCCACGCACTTCCAATTTTTTCTGAAGATAAAAGTGCCTCACGTACATCTTTAGGAAGCATATGCACTACCCCACCCGCTAGTTTCCTTGTCATAAATGTATTATAGCAAATTGACGTGTAGGCTTTGTCGAATAAAACTAAAACAATACACTACATAGTCTTTCCTACTAACGATTTTTGAATTTCAGAGAACCAAAGTCCATGTCCCTCGTCACTAAGATGCAGATAATCTTCTGCATAATATTTCGAGGGATTCTCATTGAGTAAAGCTTCTGTTTTTGACTGTATTAAATCGACATACTCAACTCCGTACGTACTACTTACTTTTTTATATATTTCACGCACCTGTAAGCTTCGACGTGATAATAGAGGGCGAACAAATAAAGGGAAAAATGGTGCTCGACCTATATTTCCAGAATGTAAAATTATCACGTTGTTCGAATGTTTTGAGAGACGAGCCAAAATATTTTCTGTGTAACTTTCAATATCTTTTAATGAGGTGAGTCGAATAATATCATTCGCTCCAATTTGTACTAATACGAGTGAGAATCGTGCATCTGCTTTTATATCATTTACAAGCGAGGATAGACCTTCCAAACGCATTCCATTTTGGGCAAAATTACGTACATCTGCTTCGGGATACGATGTACTCAGCCGACCAGCAGTACTCAAAGATGCATGCGTTACTCCCGTTCCAACTGCGGTACTATCTCCAAGAACCAAAATTTTTTGTGCCGATTTATCGTTCACATATTCGAACGGTGCAGATACTTCAACTAAACTTTTACTCTTTCTAAAAAGTAAATATGATCTCGTTATATCCGAAACCAAAAGAATAAATACACAGACTACTGAGTATATAAATAAACTTTTTACTCCAAATGGTTCCATAGATAAAAGTATACAAAAATGAGAGAAGCTATTCTACGAGACGTAGCCAAAATTTAGTCATAAAACGCAACTACTACTCGTTGAGTGTGTTATCGATTTTGATTCTGCGGAGTCTTAAACGCGTATGGTTTTTAACTAATATTTTTATTTACAGACATTATTTCAATCCACCCACCTGGAATACCAAAATGTGGGTGATCAATAAACATATTTGCCGCTATATCAATCGATTCTACTTCAACAAACGAATACATCATTATGTCATTGCGTGAGTCTTCAATCCCCTTTGAACTAATTCGTTTTGGCTTTCCAACACCCGCAGTTTCGATAATGACATCCTTGTGGCTTGCCATCCAAGCATTCCATTCTGATTGCATTTGTAGTTCTTGTTTCTTGCGTTCTTCTTCGGGCATTTTCATCCATTCATCTAAATTTGTATGGGGCATTTGATATGTAACAAAGAATTTCATATTTGATATATTAAAAGAATTTTATAAGCTCAGTATACTACTCTATTATTAAAGCAACATGAAGTAAAATTCTAAACCCAGAATGCAGAAAATTCTCATTGTAAATACATTTGTTGTCGTATGAAATTACTCCGGAAAGTAATCTTCAAAGTCTGCTGGTGGAAGATCACTACCGTATGTCGCAATAAGGGATAGAGTCCGTAGATACCCTGCTAAGTCACGCGCACTTACCCCTTTTAAAAGAGGAATTAAATTCTTTCGAATGTTTTTTTCAATACGGTCAATATTTTTCTTACTTTTTTTCGTAAGCATGAGCAAGCGCTCACGCTTATCTTCACCTTGTTCTACAGTGATCCAGCCTCCCGTTTCTGCTTTTGTAATGAGACGACTCACTTGAGGTTGACGAACACCCAGTTCCGCAGCAACTTCACTCGAAGTTACTCCAGTTGGATGTTTCGATAAAACTCCAATCATTGCCCATTTGAACTTTAAGAATAGAGAAAAATCAATCTATAAAGATTGGGACGAGTACTCAGTGAGTTTAAAAAATCACTTTTAAAGTGCTTCTAAGGTATTAGTGTAGAAATTTGCCTAGAACTAAGCCATTTAGAATTTAAACTTTTGCTGAAATAAACTATCCCCGATGCAGAGCATGCGGGGATAAGAGTGGATTTTATCATCAAAATAAAAACAATTGATCCTAAAATACCCAAACTGTTGCTGGAGGTATGTATGAAATAATACCATTTTCATAGGGTTGTGAGAGACCATGTTAGAACCTTTGTGAAACAATACTTTCAATAAAAATAAAACGGTGCTTTAGAAAAATATGCCAAATGGTAGCCATGAGGGTAGCTAGACCTATATATCCAACCGCATGCACAATCAAGAGTTCAATCAATGGAGTTGAAAATTCCCAAGTCCAGACAGTGAAAAAACTATTTGTTACTTCATAGACCATTCCAATAATAAGAGTCCATACATAAAAATGCAGCAATCTAGCTCGCTGCATAAGTAGAGTATTTGCTTGCATCAATCCATACGATAGGGCTCCATTAATTGTGAGGAATAACATACCAAACCCAAGCTCGTATGAGTATAGACCAACATATTTACCCATTACGAGATCAAAAAGTATCCCAAAAATAATACCAATACAAATACTCCACACGAGAATCTTCGGCAGTTCAGCAAGTCGGTTTTCATACCATGCATGCAGTATTAAAAGAACGAATTGCACCAAGATAACTACTCCAAAACTTATCCATGCTTCAATCACATAAAAAGTATAACAGACTTGCTGGTTGGGACAATGTTAGAACTTTTTTAACCAACATTCACTGAGAAACCTCCAACAGCCATTTTACTCATATCAAATGGCATAGGTTCATTTGTATTAGCATATTTTTTATTAAAGTATTGAATTAATTTTTTATTTACCTGATTTCTGTGAGTTTTATTCTTATACGTGATAAAAGAAAACCAGACTGTATCACTTGCATGAGCTTTGGTGAGACTAGTAAATGAAAGTGGTGCAGGCATGCCTTGCAGGGCCTTAGGCGCAAGGTCTTCTCCCATACATTCTTTATAATTCAAAGCACCGAAACTTTTCCACACTTCCTCTGCTTCTTTAGCTATTTTTTTATATGATTGGATATTCTTTTTGGGTATAAGAAGCACAAACCCATCTACATATTTTGCTGTTTCTTTTTTGTTATCATGTATAAATAATAGCAAATCTATGCGGGCTGCTGGGGACGATGTTTAAACATGTCTCACATAATGAAAGCTGCCCTGATTAGGGCGCGAACTTTTCGGCGATCAACATACTCCCCGTCACAAACAATGCCCCATAAAACGTCATGAATGCGTACACGAGTTTTCGGTGATAATGCGGTGTCTTTACCCCTGTATAAAAAAACCGCACAGTGACAAAAGCTAATACCGTACATGCCGCGAGAATGAGATGAACTATGAGAAGACGGGGGTTACCCCACAATCCACCAACTTTAATGATAGCCGTTTCGATGCCAATAAATCCAACGAGCGTCAAACCCGTGAGGATAGTTACCGCTCGCTTATGCAACTGGGTTGCTTCTTTACGTGAGACTTCTTTATGGGGATGGTACATTCTCAATACCTTTCCTGAACGAACGAGCGAGGAAAACATGAATGCGGCTGCAAAAAGCAAAATCCACCACGCACCCCAAGCTGCCTGTGATGCTGAAAACATTGGAAACACGATCAGTGCTGCCGCAAAAAAAATAACACACGCAATACAATTCGGATGCCAGTGAGTAGCAACGTTTCTCTATCATCGAGTTCATTAGAATCTCCTAGGTTTAGAAAGAACTTTCCCCCACACGCTATCACGTCTTGCAAAAAAAAATGATCGCTCTCGAAGAGACGATCATTGGGGACGACTGACAATGTAAACGCACAGTAAACCCACCAACACTACGAGAATAGTTTTAACCCAAAGAAATGGTGCGAGGTAAAAGAGCCACGCTCCACTTCCCCCAAGCATCAGAACAGCCATTATTTTTGCGTGAGGTGGAATTGCTTTCTTTTCTTTCCACCGTCGCAGAGGTGGACCAAGGTACCGATTCTCGAGCAAAATTTTATGGAAACGAGGAGAACCGCGTTCATAACAATAAGCAGCTAAAAGAACAAATGGAACAGTAGGTAAAAGCGGGACAAAAATGCCAATTAATCCTAACGCGACACATACATGACCCGCAACAAGATACAGCCACTGGCGTACTTCCATATAACCTCCATCGGATACGAGGAGCATTTTATCACTTTCCCACTATATGAGAAAGCCACTTAAAAGAGCCCACGGCCAGGACAACGTCAAAATTAAAGTAAGAATTTTGTGATCTTGAAAATAATTTTGATTATATTTTAGCGACGCGATCGCTTTAAGAAAGACGTAACAGGTCAAGACGATTGCAAGGAGTGAAATCATACCGTGATGGATTGCCAAAACTATGTACCACGGTTCATGCACCATATGCTCACTCATGTGCCCCGTCTGAAATCGGTAGAAAAGAAACAGAATAATGTATGTCACCAAAATTATTACCGTACATTTTGATAATTTTGGAAAAAAAATATTTTTAAAATAACCGTACCTAACAAGAGTTAAAACCACTACTGTCCCTATTACGAAAAATAATCTGCCGAACTCGCTACTGAATAAAAAACTAAGATTCATGTTTCACTAAGTTAGAGAAAAATTCTTTGAAAATATTATGTACGTCCAATCAAAGAAACAATAACACCGATTGCTTAGATAACGTTTGAATACCATTTCATCAGTTTTACCATAGAAAGCAATTGCATTACCGTAGAATCTAGCATTGAATATCATACCACTCTCATGTTGCTAATTTGGAGCTGCAATTTACTTTCTTTCGTTTTCAATAAATGTATTGAGTTTTGATATGAGGTTTGTGTATTTACAACTTGACGAAGATACGCTGATTTAAACTATCAGACATATTCGATTGCTTTTCATTACACGACGATTCACTTTGATTGAAATCTCCATCTTGCGTGAAGATGTTTCAGTCATTGTGCGGTGATCCATTTTAGGTTCGTCGGTCATATTCATCACTGTATTTTTATCCTTCTGAATACAGTTTAAAACCGTTGAAATAAATCCAACGGTAAAAACCAAACTTACTGAAATGAGTACTGCTTAAAGAAATTTATTCTTATTCGTAATTTAGTAATGGTTACTTGAACGCTATCTCAAATCGATACATCCCCATTCCACAAAGTCCTTCAAAAGTGCTACCTGCTTTTTGTGGCGGGATCTCAACTTCTGTCACACCTGACGGCGGTAGGTTCTTTTGATAGTTCATTGATGGGATCGCGAGGACTGCAGAGCAATCGAAAGTACCTTGGGTTTCGACTCTAAGCGTTGTTGGCATATCTGCTTTTGCTTCAGTCACTTTTGGAGAATATCCGCCCTTCGCAGAGATTGTCACAATTTGCTTTCCATCTTCAATAGTGACGTTATTGATCAAGGGTGAATCCGTTGATGTTGTATTCCCTCGTGTGAGAATGAGTGCTCCAAGCACAAACGCACTTCCGATGATTATTGCAATAATGGTTGGTTTCATACTAAAAGCTAATTAATGAAGGGATAATACCTGCAACGACAAGACTGTTGTGCAAGTTGAAAAGCCCGAAGAATATCACCACAAGACCGGCTGTCTTAAAGAAGATACTCGAACGAACTTTGGAATGGATCGTCAGTGAACTGAATGAGAGAATGGCGAGAACGGGAAGCGTGCCGAGTGCGTAAACAAACATAGTAAGCGCACCAGACATAAAGCTTCCCGTAGTGAGTGAATAGATCTGCATGGACTGAGTGAAGCCACACGGCAGAAAGAATGTGGCTGACCCGAGAAGAAGCGGTGTGAGTACATGATTCATTCGCTTCAATCCGTGTACGTTCCTCCCAATAAACCTCGGAAGTATAGGCTGCAGTTTCTTTACCCACGGAAAAACATCGAGTAGGTTGATGCCAAGAACAAGAAGTACTAGTGCCACTGTACCACTCATAATTGCAGTGCCGATGATGCTAAGTTGAAACGATGAGCCAAGTGCGCCAATAGCGCCTCCAAGCACAAAGAACGAGACGAGTCTCCCCACATGAAAGAGTACTTGAGGTCGTACTTTGTCACCCTCTTTAGCATAGTTTGCGGACATCGAGAGTACGAGACCTCCAACAACCGCCATGCAAGTAGAAACAGAAGCAATCATACCAATGAGAAATGCCGTACCGTACGAGACTTCAGAAGTAGTGATGAGATTTACGAGACCGAGCTTCTGAAGAAGAATGAAGAATCCGATGAATCCAAGTGCGATTGGAAGTGCAATCGTGAACTCGTGCCACTTTGCACCATGCTTTTGCTTTTCAGGCGAGAGCGTATATCCGTGTGACTTAGTTACTGCAGTAAGTTGTTTGGCAATTTGTTCGAGCGTTTGCTCACCAAAGTCACCAGTGAATTCAACATGATGATGTTTTAGAGATGCCTTAGCGTGGGAAATGTACGAGAGATCGGAAAGTTCTCCTTCGACAAGCATGGGACATGACGCGCAGTGCATACCGCTAACATGAAGTGTGTATGTTTTCATACCTATAGTTTTTTAGTCTTAAGACGGAGTGAGTTCCCGACTACGGACACACTCGAGAACGCCATGGCAAATCCAGCGAAGACAGGACTGAGAAGCCATCCAAAGAAGGGGAAGAAAATTCCCGCCGCCAATGGGATTCCAATAACGTTATAGAAGAACGCCCAAAAAAGATTCTGTTTGATACCACGCATCGTAATCTTCGAAAGTTTAATGGCTTTCACAAGCTTTGAGATATCACCATGGAGGAGTGTAATACCTGCTGTTTCAATTGCTACATCGGTACCCGTTCCCATAGCAATACCCACGTCAGCTTGTGCAAGCGCGGGTGCGTCATTTACACCATCACCCGCCATGGCAACTATATGACCTTGGTTTTGCAGTTCTTTAACGTGCGTCAACTTCTCTTGGGGGAGTACTTCAGCAACGACTGTATCAATACCAACTTCTTTTGCGATAGCGAGTGCGGTTTGTTTGTTATCTCCCGTGAGCATGGTCACTTTAATACCAAGCGCATGGAGGTTTCGAACCGCTTCTTTTGCCTCTGGTTTAATAGCGTCAGCCACAAAAACTGTTGCAAGCACAGCACTTTTTGTTGCAAGAATAATAGGCGTCTTTCCTTGCGATGTCTCCTCAAGAATTGTTTGCTCATCAAAGGCTAAATTGAGGTCGGCAATGAGTTTGAGATTCCCCGCATAATACTCTGCGCCATCAATAGTGCCTTTGAGTCCCTTGCCCTTTATGATCTCAAAATCATGTACAGTTTTCTCGGAGTATCCTTGAGTTTTGGCGAACTGCGTTATTGCATGAGCAATCGGATGTTCAGACTTTCTTTCCAATGAGGCAAGGAGTGTGGCAATTTCTGCGTCAGAGCGGGAAGAATGATTCTTAAGTCCAATAAGCTCAGGCTTTCCTTTAGTGATTGTGCCTGTTTTATCAACAACAATCGTGTCCACTTTATGAAGCTTTTCGAGTGTCGCCGCATCTTTTATGAGTATCCCCTCCTTTGCGCCCTTACCGACGCCCACAATAATTGCAGTCGGTGTTGCAAGACCAAGTGCACAGGGGCAGGCAATAACAAGTATCCCCACAAATGAGGTAAGTCCATACGAAAGGGCTTTCGCAAATCCGAAGTACTCGGTACCAATAAGAATCCACGTACCAAGAGTGAGAAACGCAAAGACCAGAACGACAGGAACAAAGACGCTCGATATTTTATCTGCGAGAGCTTGAATTGGTGCACGGCTGCCTTGCGCATCTTCGACCATCTTGATGATGCTCGCGAGGAGCGTCTCTGAACCGACTTTAGTGGCAATGAACGTGAAAGTACTATTGGTATTGAGTGTCCCCGCGACGACGGTATCACCTACGGTTTTTTCAACCGGAATTGGTTCTCCTGTAATCATTGATTCATCTATGAATGAAGTTCCCTCGCTAATGGTGCCGTCCACGGGGATTTTTGCACCTGGTTTAATGACGATACTATCTCCATGCACTACCGTATCAATAGGTATTTCAGTTTCAACACCGTTTCGGATCACCAGTGCAATTTTGACCTGAAGATTAAGAAGTGCTTCGATTGCATCCCCCGTCTTCAGTTTTGAACGCGCTTCAAGGTACTTCCCGAGTGCGATGAAGGTAATCACGACAATAGTGACGTCGTAGTAGCTTTCGCTCACATTCACATACGGAGAAAGTGTCGCTTCAAGTGCGGTGATAAGAAAGCTATAGAGGAACGCAACAGAAGTTCCAATACCAATGAGTGTATCCATGTTTGCTTTGCCATAGCGAAGGAAGCGATAGAAGCCAAGCAGATACGGCTTGCCGACCACAAAAAGTATGTAGGTCGCAATAATCGGCATGAGGTGATGCACAAATTCATAGAGTGTCTCTGCCATCGGTGGAATGAGTTCAAATTTTGCTCCAATATCCCATGCCATTACGAAGATACTGAAAGCGGCAAGAGGGAGTGCTGAAAATACTTTTGATCGCTGGTCGGCGAGGTCTTTTAGCTTTTCCTGTTTTTCGAAGTCAACGGATGACGATTTTTTTTGTGAAGTAATAATTGAATACCCAAGTGGTTCAATAAGCTTTGAGAGTTCTTGTGGCGTGACAACAGATACGTCGTGAGTAATCTTTGCAGATTCAGTGCCGTAATTTACTTCAATAGACGAAACGCTCTCAGTCTTCTTCAATATTCGTTCGATAATGCTTGCGCATGAGGCACAGTGCATTCCTTTAATTTTATACGTGTATATTTGATTCATAGAAGTTGTTGTTAATAGTAGAATATAGAAAAAGCCAATAGAGATTCATCAGAACGTACTGATGAATGGTGTCCTATCGGCATACCACTAGAACAACTTTGGATTGAGAATGCCGTTTGAAAACGCCTCTTGGAGAAAATTGGATAATGTTTTTTGCCTTTGCTTTGGAAGCCTTTGTCGAATAGAAACTTTTGGGGGCGCAAGGAAATTGGGGAAAGTACTCAATATAAGAGTAATCGATATAAGAAGGAGGAGTAACGAAGAATCTTGTCCAAGAGTGATATTACTTATGAAACTCTGTGAAGCTTTAATCATTTCAAGAGAATTCATTGAGCAAATAGAAACAC
>JAYSTK010000077.1:0-11164 GCA_043719825.1 Candidatus Kaiserbacteria bacterium
AATATCGTTCTTTCTGGAGATTTGAAACTTGATCATGACGGGACAGAACCTTCAGCAAAAGAAAAGGAGGTCTGGGGTAAAGTAGGCGAAAGTAAAAACATACTATTCATTGGAGATTCGACAAACGCAGAGCGAGGAGGTTTTTCAATACCTGAAACTCGCGTGCACACTAATATTGAAGAGATTATACGAAATGTACAAGGACGACTTATCGTCGGTACCTTTGCATCGCAGTTTGATCGCATGATTCGTATCATCATGGTATGCGAACAACTCGGTAAAAAAATTATACTTGAAGGAAGAAGTATTAAAACAAACCTTGAAATAGCGGAGCTCGCCGGTCTTATGAAAGTTGCACCGACAACAATCATTCCGATTCATGAAATAGAAAATTATCCATCTGATCGCATCGTATTACTCTGTACGGGAGCACAAGGTGAAGAGTTTGCTGCACTCATGCGCATTGCTACTGACAAGCATAAATTTATCCGGCTCAATGAACGAGACACTATTATGCTTTCATCATCAGTGATCCCGGGAAATGAGCTTTCTGTTCAGAAACTTAAAGATAATCTCTACCGACACGGTGCGCGTATTATTCATTATCGTGCATCCGATGTGCACTCTACTGGTCATGGAAATTCCGGAGAACTCGTGTGGATCCGCGCACAAGTGAAACCTACCTTTATGATGCCGTATTATGGATATCACTCTATGATTCGCTCCCACGGATATGCGAACATCGAAGCAGGTTTTCCAAAGGACAATGTAATATTCCCGGACAATGGTCTTGTAATTGACATCAAAAATGGTACTGAATTAACAGTTCAAAAAATAAAAGCCCCTTCTGAAATTATTTTTGTTGACGGTTTCACCGTAGGTGCACGTCAGGAAGTAGTGATCAGAGACCGACGCTCCCTTGCTGAAGATGGTATGTTCGTGATTATCGCAACGGTAAATCCGAAAAATGGGAAACTTCGTAAGTCTCCTGATATCATATCGCGTGGTTTCGTGTATCTTCGAGAAAACCAACAACTTCTATCAGAAGCACGAATTCTCATTAAAAAAACAGTTGAAAAGCACACAGAGAATACAAATCCTATAGATTTGGAGTATGTTAAAGATGAACTTACCCAAGTAGTGTCAGGTTTCCTCCTTCAAAGAACGAATAAGACGCCGATGGTTATTCCAGTCCTCATCGGCATCTAACCAGAACGTATGTAAATGTCGCACTTCATTGTTGCGCTGCACAAAATAATATTCACCGTATATAAAATACGCCTCACATTATTTTGTTTGTGCGCCTCGAATTGCATCCATTTACATACGTTCTGAAATGAGAAAAGAATATTGTCGGGATAAGTGAAAACCCCGAGGCGCAAAGCGCCTCGGGGTTTCTGTATATAAACCATTAGATGTGAGTACCTTTCTAGTACACTATCACTATGCCAACTCCAGTTCCTTCAGAGATTCGGTGCCGTACCCGCCGTACGCGCGATTTCGGTGGTTTGTATGTCGCACTCATACTTCTTTCCTTCCACTGGGCTCTCGTTATTTACGTTAATTCAACGTTCCTCGGACAATTTTTTAGTGAGCAAAGTATTAGTGTGCTCTACATGGTGAGTGCTCTGATCACTATTCTGGGATTCTTATATATAGTGCCGATACTTAGAAAAGTTGGTACGGTGAAACTCACGGTACTCTTATCCATCGTTGAATGCGCAACACTACTTTTACTTCCCTTTAGTGAATCAAAGATACTTATTGGAACACTCTTTGTAATTCATCAAACCCTCGTACCAATTATTCTCTTCTCACTCGATATATTTATGGAATCTCTTATCGGAGATTGTGAGCGAGAAACGGGTGGACGACGAGGGCTTTTTCTGACCATCATGAGCCTTACCATCGCGCTCTCTGCACTGCTTTCAGGGTATCTTATGGGTAACACCGTACCTCACTTTGAATTGGTCTATATCACGAGTGCGCTACTTCTTATTCCGTTCCTCTTTATTATATTATGGTCATTTCGCACATTTGAAGATTCTCCCTACTCGCATACGTCTATCAGAAATGGCGTTGCGGAGTTTTGGAAGGAGCGAGACATCCGCAATGTCTTCTGTGCGCATTTTATACTCCAACTCTTTTTTTCGTGGATGGTCATCTATACTCCGATATACCTTTATACGGAAATGGGATTTGACTGGGAGGTTATTGGACAAATCCTCTTTGTGGGTCTCATGGCGTACGTACTCCTTGAGTACATAATCGGGATAATTGCAGACAAATGGCTTGGAGAAAAGGAAATGATGGCATTAGGATTCTTCATTATCGCAATTGCTACTTCTTCCTTTACATTCCTTACACCTGCTTCAATTACACTTTGGATGATCGCAATGTTCATGACACGTGTTGGTGCAAGCCTCGTGGAGACAACAACTGAATCCTATTTCTTTAAACACACGCATGCTGAGGATACCGGGCTCATAAGTTTCTTCCGCATCACCCGTCCTCTCTCTATTCTTGTTGGTGCATTTCTGGGTAGTATCACCGTCTATTTCTTATCACCCGAACTTCTCTTTGTAGTGCTCGGTTTCCTTATGATTCCTGGGCTTTTCTTTACAATGGCACTTAAAGATACAAGGTAGTAATTAAGAAAACGCTGTACGATATATAAAAAAGAAAGAGCCCTTACGCTGACGCGTAAGGGCTCAAGGATTCAAGAAGGACAAGTCTTCAAGCGGTCAAGGATCAGAACTTCCTGCCAGCCGACAGACCCAGACTGCCGTCGCGGCAGCCGCGCCAGTAGCCGTTGACGCTCAGACCCCAGGCATCGAAGTTGCCGACGCAGACACGATCACCGCCCGAGTCGAGACTGGACGTCCGAACGTAGACGCTCTCGAAAAGCCTTGCGCCACGAACCTCGAAATAGGTCGTGATGAACCAGCTCATCAGGGCGGCGTTCGGCACCTTCTCGAGCGCGGACAGAAGCTTGTTTTGCTCGCTCCAGTTTTTGCTGGTCGAGTTCGAAACAAACGTCTTCTTGATGGCGAGCCATCCCTGTGACGTCCTGTCTTCGCCTGCATACTTCTGGTCGGCATACCACCCACCCGTCTTCGTGTAGAAGTGGAAGGACTCCATCTCCCGAACGTCGAGCATGGACATCGCCGTGGGCGGTGCGGGGATGACGGCGTAACCGTTGTCCTTGCACCACTTGAGCGCGTCCTCTGACGGCAGACTTTCGACAAGCTTGTGAGTCTCCTCGTCGGTGTACACGATGCTCGTGCGAGCCTTGGCTACTTCCTCCGGTGTGATGAAATCTGCGCCGAGGATAGACTCTGCAAGACTGTAGTTGGGCGTCTTCGCGGTGAAACGACGGACACCAGCGATCAGATAGTCCTGCCATTCGTCCCCGCGACCGAAGAGTCGCTGGAGTCCGTCCTTGTCGGGATCCACGGTGGTGAGTGCTTTGCGCGCGCCATCCTGCGTGAATCGGTTGTACTGGTGGCGTTGTCGAGAGGTGATCGAGTTCATCGTCATACTCCTTGGTTTTGCCCAACGCTGGGCGAGCGGCTATCTCAGAATGAGACAAGCTTTTTAAGGCCTAAAATAAGCTTCAAAAAGCCCGCCTCATTACTGGTTGTTAGTGATTCTTATCTCAAAGAACTAATGTATGATTATACATATATAATTACTCATTGTCAATTTTAAAATCAGATATTGGGGAGCCTGTACTTCTGATTTTTTATTTCAATCATTCCCTCTTTTATAAGTTTCTCAAGCTGGGCGTCAACACGGATATCATTAAATAGAAGTTTTTTAAGAATCTTTATACGAGTACAAGAATCAGACGAGAGAAGTCTTAGAATCGCTCCGCGAATTTGTCGGTCAGAATTTTTGAATGCCGATTGCTTGATATAGTGCTTACTTCTACTATTTGGATTCCCAAATTCTTTTTTAATATAGACGCCATAGTCCATTAGTGCGTAGTACCATTCTCTTGAATTTTCCCTGTCGAGTGTCCGTTCAACAATCTCAAGAATTTCCTTGTCATCAACGTCGGTCGCATCATTAAAAAAGTGATGGATAAATATTGTACGAATGTTGGTTTCAATAATTGGTGTGGGTTTATTCCATGCAAATGCCATTATTGCACCGGCAGTGTAGTGCCCTACTCCTCGAAGCGTTATTAGAACTGCGTATGTTCGTGGAAATCTTCCCCCATGGTCACTCACAATTTGTTTTGTACACTCATGAAGCATTTTTGCTCGACGATTATAGCCAAGTCCTTGCCATTCACGAAGCACCTCCCCGAGGGACGCTTCGCTTAAACTTTCTAATGTGGGGAAACACCTTAAAAAATTTTGATATTTAGGAATAACGCGTTCCACCTGCGTCTGTTGGAGCATTATTTCTGAGACAAGAATGCGGTAAGGATTTCTCGTTAAACGCCACGGAAGGCTTCGCCTTCCGTGGCGTTTGTAGTAGTCCCAAACCGTTTCAATAAACTGTTTCTCTTTTTTCGTCATAATACTTTTAATGATATAAAACTTAGTCTTTGAATACAGTTCAAGGCGCAAGCGAGGCTTATGACCAAGGCGTACTTAAATGTACGACACGTGGAATAAATGAGCGAAGCAACGATGAAATGTGTCAAAGACAAAGTTTTAGATGGTATACACTACATCTTTGCGTTCAACTATTACTGGCCACTTTTTTGTACGTGCTATTTCATATAGCTTTCTATTGGGGTTAAAACAAATTGGAGTTTCAACTTTTTCTAGAAGAGGAATGTCACTATCAGTATCCCCCACCCCTATAGAGTCTTCGAGCGTGAATCCTCCATGCGAGAGGAGGCGATCTACGATTAGTGCCTTATTCTGTATTAAATGTTCATCGATAATTTTTCCCGTAAAGCTATCAAGTGGTCCTAATTCATAAAATCTTCCATACACTTTATCGAAACCATACGCTGCACAAAATCCATCGAGAATAGTTTTTGGCGACTGAGAAATAGCGACAATGTAATATCCTTTTCCTTTTAAATCTTGAATGAGATCTCGAGTATATCGATACACTCGTTTACTTTGGGCTTCAACGACCGACCGACCGACATCAGCGAAGTCCCCGTAATATACACCTTTTATATTTTCCATAAATGCGCGCACTACATCATTGATATATGTTTCATATGCACCTTCGCGATGTGCCCAAGAAATATGTGATTTTGCATACTGTGCACGAACAGACGCAGGAAAGACCTCTTTCTCAATAAGTGCTTCAACGAGCTCAATGAGGAGACTTGAACGAAAGACAGTGCCGTCAATGTCAAAAAAGGCAACCTTTTGCATAGAAATGTATTACGCTACTCTTATAAATACTGGATTAAGCGCTGTCCATTCTTCCTTCGTAAGTGTCCGTTCATTATAAATTCCTCTATCTGGATAGTTTGCCTCAGATAGCACTATAGTCTCGTCAGGAAAAACAGCTTCCACGTAGGCAAGGTGCCCAATTTCGTCAACGTGAGTATACTCAATCATTGATCCAACTTTAGGAATGACCCCGATAGTAATTCCTTGTGTACCCTTTAATATTGAATGCCAAATACCTGGAGTTCGTGGATGAATGTCGGGCCAGTGAATCGCAAGCCCTTTCCTCACTAATTTATAATACACATATTCCCCTGCCTGTAGTGAAAATTCAGATTCACCTCCGTGAAATATGTCATCAATCACTGCCCTTACGCGGAGAGTAGTGGGATCTTCACCGTTATTTTCTTCGCCCACACTGAATTCAGGATATACATATGCTGCTCGGTCCACAAGGTCATCTCGAAGTATCCATCCTTCTTTCCCTTCAATTGATACACGTGCAAACCGCCCCTTTTCTTCGAGCACCATAGCCATCGAACCGTACACCAATTCATTCACTACTCCATCAAATTCCACGGTGGGATTCATGAAAAGTGGAGCGCGCGCACTTCCTACATACATAACCGAATGTGCAATATTATCGGTGTGTACCTGTCTCCGACCTATTAAAAGTTCATCCATCCCACGAAAGCTTAATAAGGAATCTTTTTCTTCATTCTTTGTACTTTCAGCTTTCACTCCAATCTCTATTTCTTCCTTGGGTGATTCAAGAAGTAAGGCAGTATGAAAGGCTTCATTTCGAGTAAAAAATCGAACGAGCGTGCCTATCGTGTACGAATAGAGGTCATCGATAACTGCATACAGGATATTCATTCCTCCATAGTAGCACTTCAACTGACGAGCATCTATTGACGATTTATATACCTCATTATGAGAATTATTTTGCTCGTGGCCATATGGTATTTGCTTTTGGGTATATCTGGGTAAGTGGGTGGTTGATACATTCGTGCTTGCGTGCGGGGCAATATGCTCTTCCATATTCTACAAGGCGATGATTGAATGACCACCATTCAGACCGTGGCATTATTTTCATAAGATCAAGTTCAATTCGTCTGGGATCAGTGTAATCAGAAAGATTAAAACGGATTGCAAAACGACGCACGTGGGTATCTACCGCAATCCCCTCTTCTTTTCCATAAATATTTGAAAGTACGACATTTGCTGTTTTGCGCGCGACTCCAGGAAGTGTAATAAGATCTTCCATTGTTTGAGGTACAGTCCCCATATATCGAGTTATCATTTCCTGTGCTGTAGCTCGTATGTGCTTCGCTTTATTGCGATAAAAACCAGTTGAAAAAACATCTCTTTCCATTTCATCTTGTGTAGCATTAGCGTACGCATGAATGGTGGTATATTTTTTAAAAAGTTTTTTTGTTACTTCATTTACTCGAGCATCCGTACATTGAGCAGAGAGCATGACAGCCACAAGTAGTTCAAAAGGATTGGTGTGGTGGAGGTGAATTATTGTGGTGGGAAAAAGAATATGTAATACGGCGTTCATTTTTTCGACACGATCAACTCGTTCTTTAAACGCATCATCATTCATGTTCGATATTGTACCAAAACCCCACGCATTTTAATGCGTGGGGTTTTGGTACAAATTAATGTTTTACGCTTTACACATTGTGCAATGCCCTTTGTGTCCTACGAGCTCATATATTGCTGAAAGACCTACGAGTATGTAAATGATTTTAACGAGTTGTGGCATGCCACCAAAAATCATTTCAACGAGATTGAATCCAAATGCCACAAGTAGCCAATTGAGCCCTCCCACAACGAGGAGGATAAACGCTACCATGTGAACAGTTTTATTATTCATATCTTAGTTATTATAAATTTAAAATGGATCAACGATCCACCTTAAGTATATCACCGCACGTACACTCAGATTCCGTTGAGGGTATAACTTTACCCAATTACGACGTCCTAAAAACTCTATATAGTTCTAGGCAAAGTGTTCCAAACACAATGACAGCGGCAAGAAGAATAACTAATCCACCAATAATTGGTATGAACGGTAGCAGTGCTGTTATCAAGATACCTATGGCCACGGTCACGAGTGAGAAGTTTTTACCTTTCCAAAAAAGCCGCTCAAAAAATGATCCAATAAATAGTGGTAACGCCATGTAGGTAATGAGCAGGAAAAACAAATAGAGAAATATAAGTGCAATTCCAACTACGGATCCAATCATACTTGCCATCAAAATGACCGCAACAATGGGAATAGCAAGAATCATTCCAAGACCAATGAAGCCCGCCTTACCGTAACTATTCCATGCTTCAGCAATAAGTCTCTCTGTACGGCCTCGAGCAATAAAGTAAATAGTGAGGCTTGAAAATATGAGAATGAGCACATTAAGCGCAAGTGTCTCTGGTTCTGACATTTTGTTTTGCGGTACAAGTGTCTCTCGCGTTATGGGACCATTCACGACAGCGTTTTGTCCTCTCACCATCTCATTCCTGCTTTTGTAACTCACCGCACCTACTATTTCAGTAGAATCTCCGAGTGTAAATGATTCTCCTGCCGATACGGTAACATCATCTCCAATATGACTATCAATACGCACCCGTTCAGCTCTCCCATACACCGATCCCTCGACTTTTCCATCAACGCGAACATCACCACCAAAAAATATAAGATCTCCTCCAATCGTTGCCGTAGAAAGAATATGTACCGTTCCTCCGATCACGACCACATCATCCTTAATAGGATTTGCAAGCACGACTTCACCACCGATAATACGCACATCATCTTCAACATCGCCGTGTACTTGTGCTACACCACCAACAATCACTAAGTCTGCACTTACGGGAGCATTTATCGTAACCGCACCTCCGGCTACATATACGTCCCCCTCAGCACTTCCTGATATGGTAACTGTCTGTCCGAGCCCATAAAAATCGTCATCAAGAACCTGATTGGCCTCAACGGTCACTGTTTCGCCACTTCGTATAACAGGACCCGCAGCATGAGCAAAAAACGGAGCGAGAATAGTGACTCCTATTATACCCACATAAAAAAACATTAAAAATGGCCGTTCTATTGACGTGATTTCTTTCATATGTTCCTAGTATAGCTTTTTTTTAGCGTTTTGCTAATAGAACCTTGAAATTTCATTTATTAAGGAATAACGCTTATATTCGTCCGCATAACTTTGTGCTTTAGTTTCAACTTCTACTTTCTGATAGAGGTACCAAACATAAATACCCGCACCGATCGATATAGCAAGAAATATTGAAACAATAATTAAATAGGTCTTGAGTAATTTCATGGCTGACTCATATACACGACTGGAGCTTGGAGCAAATATGCGATACCCACGCTTACGGTAATTAAAAGAGCGAGGGCAGAAAAAATAATCATACGCGCTCGCGAAAGCTCCCATGAACCATCGTACCAATTACGCACGAAGAGGAACGGTACGATGAATCTAAACATTTTCATACTTATAAGCGTATCATATCCCTATGCTTTTTTAAGGAAATTTTTGAATTATCATGATTCAAAAATTTCTTTACCCCGTTCCCATATTTCCGAATCACCTTGCGCTCGAAGCCAATACCACCATTCAGCTCCCCAAAGATATTGGGTGTCGTATCGTGTTTTTTCTGCATACGTAAGAATCTCATTCATCTTCTCGATATTCATACGTGAATATTGATCAGGAAGAGGTACTGAAACTACAGAATCAAGAAGCCAAGGTTCGAGTGAGAGCTCAATAAGAAAAGTTTTCTTTTCTCCATACATGAGAGCCATTACTTGTTCTTTCACGCGATAAAACCATGCGGGCAAAATTGTCCTGAATTGTCCAAGTTCCGGATTCCAAAAATACACATATACACTCGTCCCAAATGCGTCACCGTTCTTGTATGCGCCACGCCAGGTACCCAAATTTCCACTATCGGTAACGAGAATCGGTCGAGTAGGGTCAAGTGTACGTACAAGCTCGATTTCTTCTTGTAGAAAGGCTTCATCGAGATCAGCTCCACAATAGTCAGAGGCAAAAACCGTCAAATATGGTTCATTTTCGACTTGCCAATACAGAATGGCCTCTGAAGATTTGTAGCGATTTACTACTTCAGTAATGTATTCCCGTATTTCAACTTTTTGTTCTTCCCACGACCGCTTGGCTACCCATGCAGGGATATGGCACTCGGGCCAGCGCGGTAACCTCCGTCCAATTGCAAAAATCATATCACCGCCTGACGCCTCTATCATGCGTACCTGCTTATCCATTAAATCAAAATCATACGCATTATGATTAGGTTCAATGAGTGTCCAATGTGCGGCAATTCTAAAATGTCGAATCTTGAGTTCTTCAATGAGCGAAGTAAGCACAACAACAGGATCGAGCCCGAGCTCGATAGCATACGGTACATTGAAGGACATACCGTATGTAATGCTTTCTGGCTTTTCTTTTTGTGCAAGAATAAAAAGAATTATCGCAACGAGTGCAAAAACTGCACTCCCCCAAAGTGAAATTCGCTTAAGCCAATATCGCATTATCTAAATAATACTAGGAACCCGAGACTAATAACAGCTACAAAAATTGCTTTTTGTAATATGGTGCTTCGAGTATATTTTTCTGCGACTGCCACCTTAGTGTGACTTCGACTAAAAAATATCCCTAGTAGAAGTATGAAAACAAACTGTAGTCCGCCCAATGCTTGTACTACTGCAACGTCTCCCAAATCAGTTGCCTTTAAGATCAAAATAGTAGAGACACCCGCAAGGACTTTGTTGGTAAAAATAAGAAATCGAGCAGGTCGACTCGTTGCTTTGGTTTGTTCTCGAACTCGCTCCCAATAATTAGGGATCATAAGAAGCGTGAGGGCAAAAAACATAAATGCAACTCGAGACCAGAAAAAACCATTGTCAAACGAAGTGAGTACAAATAGTCCCTTGATTGCAATATAATGAAGGGCAAAAAATATTCCTGAGTACAGGCAAATCAACGCAATCTTGAATGGAAAGCGAAGTCGAGAGACTAGTAACGTTCCCGTTGCAAGGAGTGCAACTCCGAGCATAAAATTTGAAGAGAGTGTTGTATCAAGGAAAAAATATCCAAGCCCAAATGATGCAAGCGCAGACACAGATCCTATAACGGGTATCACGTCAGAGGCATCGTGTTCTCGAAGCGCACTAAACATAGCAATGAGCGCCGTGAAAAACGTATACGCTGAAAGAAATGAGAGTGCAACTACTTCGAGTGTGGGGCGGACTACGTTTGAAAACGAAGGGATGTTAAGACCTACAAATGAGAATGGGAATAGACTGACAAAATAGACAGAAATCCATGCTCCTGAAATTAAACACGTGTAGAAAGCGTACACAAAGGGTTTCGGAAAGGTTTTTTCATCCGAAACAATGTGCTTATCAATGATTGCTACAATTGCGTTTAAAAATTGAGCAGCGACAGCAAGTAGAATCCACGACATATATACTTATTCTACAGCATTATGCTCGCAGATTTTTTTGTAGACGTGTGCAGAAGGTCGTATGGTTCGCTCGAGCGTTTCGTAGTTAATTGCTAGGAGTCCAAAGCGTTTTTCAAAACCAAGCGCCCATTCGTAATTATCAAATAATGACCAGTACATATGTCCCCGCACATTCGCACCGCGCTCGATCGCACGCCATGTTGCCTGTACTTGTCGCACTATATAATCGGCCCGGTGGACATCTTTTTCATCGGCAAGTCCTGATTCTGATACAAAGAGTGGCTTTTTATAAG
>JAYSTK010000078.1:0-1556 GCA_043719825.1 Candidatus Kaiserbacteria bacterium
CGAATGGAAACCGTGCCGATAGTGCAATGGCATAAGTTGGCTTGACTGTAAGGCGTAGGTGCCAAACAGACGCGAAAGCGGAGCATAGTGAACCGATGGCTCGCGTTAGATGCGGCCGGAGATCACCCGATAAAAGTTACCCTGGGGATAACAGGCTAGTTGTACCCAAGCGTCCATAGCGACGGTACAGTTCGGCACCTCGATGTCGGCTCGATTTATCCTGGGGCTGGAGCAGGTCCCAAGGGTTTGGCTGTTCGCCAATTAAAAAGTCACGTGAGCTGGGTTTAGACCGTTCAGATTCTGAAGTAATTCGGAATCTGAACCAATCTAAACCCGAGGAAAGTATGGAGACGTACTTAAAAAGACATCATCACGGCGGCACAAGTTTGTAAAAACTTGTTGAGAAGTTGACTATATCGGTAAAACCCTATTGCGTGAGCAAGGGCAATACCGAGGGAAGTTATTAATTAATGACACCCGTAGAGACTACACGTCAGCCTTCCAAAAACTGGAAGAAGATATAGTCCGATCCTCCAAGTAATTGGAGTTAACAAGATGCGTGAGACAGGTTGGTCTCCTATCTACTGCAGGCGTCGATTTTTGAAGAGATTTGTCCCTAGTAAGTAATTGCTACTTCATGTCCTAAGCAACTCAAAAAGTTGCCGGACCCGACTCGCATGCGAGTTTCGGGAAGAGATTCATGATGAAAATATGGCTTATAACGGTGAAGCCTTCATATGTTTTTGGTCTTAGAATTATATTCACACACGGTCTGTCGTGATATAATTTGCTTGAGGACCGTAAACCTCTTTAAGGTAATACCGTGGGAAGTCGATTCAATCTTAACGTAGCCTATATTGCTGGCTTTCTTGATGGAGATGGAAGTTTAATGTTGCAACTAAAATCGCGAAGCGATTCAATTCGCGGAGTGCGTTTTATGGCAACAATCTGTCTGTATCAAGATACACGTCACGCGCAACCACTTTTGTGGATGCAGAAAGTTTTAAAGTGCGGATACATATCACCACGAAATGATGGTATGACCGAACTCCGAATAAATGGTTTTGCACAAGTGAGAAAAGTTCTCCTTGTGTTACAACCACATATTCGGTTCAAGAAGACTCAGACGCAAGCCCTCATCAGGTCTTGCGAGTTGCTTGAAAAGAAATTCTTGCGTGACATGTCGCCTACAGAATTGCGAAAACTTGTCGACCTTATGTTTGAGATAAAAGCTCAAAACTATAAGAGCACGTCCGCACTTCCGAAGAATATAGTGCTTAAAAGATTGGGTTTGACCCCGTAACGACTTAGCGCCACGCGCGCTGGACGCATACGTAGAGGAATCATTTCTTAGAAAATGACTGCTCGTATGTGTAAGATGCCATCACCCTCATCGTAACAATGTGTTACGAACGGGTGAAGATATAGTCTGTGCTCCTAGAAATAGGGGAATAAACGACGAGAGGACCGGGATGAACTAACCTCTGGTCTATCAGCTGTCACGCCAGTGGCACCGCTGAGTAGCTATGTTGGGAACGGATAACTGCTGAAAGCAT
>JAYSTK010000079.1:0-1539 GCA_043719825.1 Candidatus Kaiserbacteria bacterium
CAACGGAGCTTGGGTAAAAATGCGTTTAATGTTGTTATTCGCGGCATGTATATTGCAAAAAAAGAGTCCTATAATCCCGGAGAGCGAATTGGAGCTCTCATAACAGGGTGGAAAGCATACGACGACCTAAATCGGAATGCGATTGGAGTCCGATGGAGAACAGATGTTGACTGGCCATGGTGGCAAGATCCGCATGGTCACCATGTGGAGCACTATAAGTTTCAAGAGCTAGACGAATACAAACGCCGAGCATACACAAGTCACAGTAGTGCGGATAAACCAAAAATAATGACCACTGATGAACTTGCGACTATTTTCCACCTTCCTGGAAAAGTTGCGGTTACACCATCTCTTGGACGCATTCCATCTAAGCGTGCTGAAGCTCCTTCTAATCTTCCTATCGGTACACCATAATGATTGAAACGATTCCTCAAAAATTTAAGATGCATGAAAATAAAAGATTTAGTGCCATAATAATCATTCTTTTTTTAGCATGTATTGTTTTACTCGGTGCAAGTGTGTGGTATGCATCAGCAGATGAGGCCCCGAAAACATTTCCTGTTGATACTGACGTTACCATAGAAGAAGGAATGAGTGTCAAAGAAATTGCCAATCATCTTAAATCGACAGGAGTTATTAATTCACCATTCATCTTTAATGCTGTTTTATCGCAAGAATATTCTGGTGAATACTTAAAAGCAGGTACATATAAATTTACAGAGCCACTCGATACACGAAGTGTTATTAATGCACTTGTTGAGGGAGATTTTCAATCGCCACTTTTAAAAGTAACTTTTCCAGAAGGATTTAGAATTAAAGACTTTAATGTGATTTTTTCAAAATCTTCTGAATCAAGTAATGAGGAAGTGAGTCTTAGTAAAGAAGGATACCTTTTTCCAGACACATATTTTATAAAAATGAGCACTACACAAGAGGAGCTTATTACAATGATGGAGGACAATTATACAAAAAAAATTACTACACTATCAGAACAAATTAAAGATTCTAAATTTAGTGAGGTTGAGATTGTGACATTAGCTTCTATTCTTGAACGAGAAGCTAATGATGAAATTTCTCTTAAAATGGTATCGGGGGTACTTCACAATCGACTTCAAAGTAATATGCCACTTCAAGTAGACGCTGTCTTTGAATATATTTTAGGAAAGGGAAGTGAAGAACTTACTGAGTCAGATCTTAGAATGGAATCGCCATACAATACCTATACACAAACCGGATTCCCACCTACACCCATTAGTAATCCTGGTGTGTTAGCGCTGAGCGCTGCACTTTCACCCGCAATACACGATTATTTTTACTATCTCACAGGAGATGATGGAAAATTTTACTACGCGGAAACGTTTGAAGAACACAAACAAAATAAAGCTCAATTTCTTCAGTAGATTCAAGAATTTACTCGTGATACAGTAGCCACAATGAAGGAAACAGTCTTTGTAGGTATGTCGGGCGGTGTTGATTCTTCTGTCGCCGCAAAGCGCCTTGTGGATCGTGGCTACAAGGTTATCGGGGTTTTTATTAAGG
>JAYSTK010000080.1:0-10897 GCA_043719825.1 Candidatus Kaiserbacteria bacterium
TGGGGTTCCGTCGTCATCGGTGTGGCCTCCGGCACGCACCGGATGCAGTCCTACGGTTGCGTATGCTCCATCCCCTGCGAGCTCTACAGCACGAAAACTCGTTTCTTTTCCCGTTCCCACATTAATATAGGCTACTCCCTCACGGTGCGTATGCTCTGCCACCTCACGAAAATCCTTTTCGAATGCATCGAGATTCACGTGCGTATGTACGTCGATGTATCGATATTTTGAATTCATGAGAGTGTTACCTCAAGCAATTCTGGGAATTCATGCGTATTCATATCACCAAATGTAAAATGTCCGTAATTATGAAAAGTTTGTATTTCAATACCCTGAATAACTGCAGTAATTTTGTTTATGCTTTTTTTAATTTCTTCACTATCATTGTCACTTTCAAAAATAATGAATTGCCTAGTCCGTACCGCAAGATTTGCATCCATAACAAATGAAAAGAAACCAGTCGCAACCTCCTCACTTGGGTTAATCCACGGAGCAACGAGAATCATTTTCCCAACTCGGATTTCAGGATGTTCAGACAGGTATCTAACAAAAAAACCAGCCCCACAGCTATGTCCTATAAGAATGGTGTCCTCAGAAATCGGAAATCGTTCGAACTCTTTCACCCACAATGAGTAGTCTGGGGCAAAGCAGAATGGAACTTCTGGAGTTACCGCATGTATATCATGACGAAGCAATTCCTTTTGAAGCCAGGGGAGCCAATGAGAATTGCTTGCCGACGGGTACTCGGATGAATAATATTCATCTTTTGGAGGCATACCGTGCAAGATAATTGCGTTTTTCATATTATTCGTCATACGTTATTTAGGTTCTTTTCCATCAAAATAATCAATACTTTCAAGGAAAAGCCCCGTTTCAAAACCTCCTCTTTTTTGCTTCTTTACGTCGCGAATTTTGAGAACCTCTTCAAGGCTAATGCCGTTGTAATAGAGTATGGCATCGATAACTTCAATCACATCGGCAATCTCCTCCTTTAGGTTTGTTTTATCTACTTCTCCATAAGCATCAAAAACCTCTTTTGCTTCTTCAAGAAGTTTGTCTTTCAATCGTTCGAGTGTTTCTTCCTTCTCAGTGTAGCGAACTGAATATTTTCTTATTCTTGCTACCTCAATATCTTTTTTGTAAATATCAATCATCTTATCGCGCACAAGTTTGTTGTATATGATTTTCATGATTACGGAAGGCGAGGAAATAGGTTTTCGGGTTTTTTATTTTCACGTATCGCTTGTTTTATTTTCTCAGCCGTCTCAGGCATGGCAATTTTCAGTGAGTGAGCAATCAGGTGAAGCCGGGTAAGGAGATCTCTCACATCTTTTTTGGCAGCTTCTTCATCTACTTTAATTTTTTTAAATGGTTCCTCTTTTTGAATGTATGCATCAAGCTCACCTATGTTAGACCACACCTTATCCATATATTGATGAAAATTATAGTTTTCCATATATATATTTTCTTTTTCTTCAAACTCTACGTGATCATGGGTAATACCGTACGACTCAGACATTTTTAAAATACGTGATGTGAGGTTACCGAGTCCATTTACAAGATTTGCGGTATACCATTCGTCGAGTCGTTCCCATGTAATATCTGTATCTTCAAAAGGGTGCACGTGGCGAAGGAGAAGGTATCGAGTAGCATCAGTCCCGTACTTAGTAACAAGTTCAAACGGGCTAATTACATTCCCAAGCGACTTACTCATCTTTTGACCACCTGAGGTAATGAAGCCGTGATATAAAACGCGGTGCGTTGGTGCGAGGTCAGCAGACTTAAGCATTCCTTGCCACATAATAGATTGAAAGCGAACCTGATCCTTTCCTGCCATTTGCATAGGTTCTCCCTCCGCCCAGAATTTTTTATAATTTCCATCCATGTCTCCTGGCCATCCGAGGGTTGAGATGTAGTTCGTAAGTGCGTCAAACCAAACGTACATAACTTGGTCGGTGTCATCGGGTACCTGGACCCCCCAATCGAGTCGCGATTTTTCTCGCGAAATACTAAAATCTTCAAGTCCAGCTTTTACAAAATTAAGCGCCTCTTGCCTCCGCCATTCGGGCACAATGACTCCCTCTCGTCCAAGATACTCTTCGAGATACGACTGATATTTTGAGAGTGCAAAAAAATAATTTTCTTCTTCAATTTCTTGTAGCTCTAAGTTTGGATGATTAGGGCATTTCCCATTCACTAACTCACTCTCTTTCATAAACATCTCGTCACCCACGCAATACAATCCCTTGTATTTCTTCTTATAAATATCTCCTTTTTCGAGACATCGCTTCCAAAGTTCTTGTGCAGCAATTGTATGGTGCTCATCAGTTGTACGTATAAAGTGAATGTCTGAGGACAAACCCAACTCAGGAATTAGTTTTCTAAATTCTCCCGCGTAATGGTCAACATATGCTTGTCGGGATTCACCTTTCTCGTCTGCTTTTTCAGCAATTTTCTGACCATGCTCATCGGTACCTGTTGTTAAAAATACTTCATGGCCCATGAGCTTCCAATATCGCGCAAGCGCATCAGCATGCACGATCTCAAGCGCAAACCCAATATGTGGATCTGAATTTACATACGGGAGCGTGGTGGTGAGATATTTGTGACTCATGCATCATTTAATGATTGCGCTTGCATTAGATAGCTTCCAAGTTCTCCAATGTGCACTCGAACTTGTATACCGGTGTCACGATCACGAACGGTAACGGTGTCTTTCGTTTCTCCTTCGAGCGTTTCAAAATCAATCACAATACATGCAGGAGTTCCAATTTCATCTTGACGTCGGTATCGCTTTCCAATATTACCATTATCATCCCATGCAATATTGCCAAATTCTTTTTTGAGTATTGTGAAGACTTCCCGAGCTTTTTCTACGAGTTCTGGTTTATTTTTGAGAAGTGGTGACACCGCTGCACGATACGGTGCAAGATGTTTTGCCAGCTTGAGTACGACACGAGTTTCCCCAGCCATTTCTTCTTCGTGATACGCATCAACAAGGACTGCAAGAAATACACGGCCTAGTCCTACGGATGTTTCAAGTATCCATGGCACATATTTCTCACCGGTGTGAGGATCCGTATACCGAAGATCAACTCCTGAAAACTTCGCATGCTGTGTGAGATCGTAATCAGAACGATCATGAATGCCTTCAATCTCATCGAAGCCAGTTGGAAATTCATATTCAATATCCCAAGCATCCTTAGCGTAAAACACAAGATTTTCATGTTGCTTAAAGCGAAGCTTTTTTTCATCGATTCCAAGCGATAGATACCAATCCCATCGTTCTAGCTTAATTCGTTCGTATTCTTCTTTATTCTCGTTAGGACGAACGAAGAATTGTGTGTCTGCTTGCTCTAACTCGCGCGTACGAAAAAGAAAATTGCGCGGTGAGATTTCGTTTCGGAACGCCTTACCAATTTGCGAAACACCGAAAGGTATTTTAGGACTCATCGAGTCAACAATGTTTTTGAAATTGAGATAAATTCCCTGACACGCTTCACCGGGAAGATACACAGGCTCATTCCCTTCAGAAGTAAAATCTCCAAGGTTTGATTTGACGAGTAGGTTGAACGCACGTGCTGTAGAAAAGTTTTTCTTGCCACATTTTGGACATACAATCTCATCACGATGAGCATCAAAAAGAGTATTGATTTGTCCTTCGGACATCTTCTCATCTGCAGTCACGCCGATCCTTTCAAGTTCTTTATCAACTCGAATACGCGTATTACACTCTCGACATTCAGCAAGGGGGTCCGAGAAACCACTTATATGCCCTGAGGCTTCCCATACTCGAGGACTTTTGAACATCCCTGAGTCTAGACCAAAATAATTCTCTTTGTCATATACATTCGCTTTCCACCATGACCTCTTTATGTTGTTGAGAAGTTCCACACCATGAGGACCAAAATCATAAATACCTGCGAGACCACCGTATATTTCTGAGCCTTGAAATACAAATCCGCGTCGCTTACAGAGCGACACGATTTTTTCCATAACTTCGGCATTTTTTTCTTCCATATGTAGAGACACAATATATGTCTTTTAACTATCTTTCAAGGAGAATTAATCTTCCTGCACCCGACCATCACGTGTGCTCATATCCGGATCATTTTGGAGCATAGTGGTGAGCGCGGGGGCCTCAGTGCGAATGACCGTCCCGGTAAATCGATCGGTTGCTCTAAAGCGCTGTGTTTCGAGTATTGTGGGTGATTTACCAACCTGTGACAAACTCGGTTGGAATGATACCTGAATCCATACCTCTTCGTATGCTCCCGCTGCCATTTCTCCCACCTTCCATTTGAGGGTACGTGTTGACGAATTGTAGACAACGGTGTCGTCTTCGGAGACGTTATCAAGCCACGTCATGTATGCGGGCATGACCGCGGTTACCTCCCCTCCTGTAATAGGATTTGTTCCATTTTTTACTGAGAGCAAATACGTGTACTCTGTCGTCTTCTCAGCAATTGGAGGAGTCGGGCCAGAATTTCGGAATGGGCCTTCTGAATATAGTGCGGAAGAAGCGAGCTTACTCATACTTGCAATTTTGATGGTTCGCTCAACGGTCCCCACGACTTGCTCGGGCACTCTTCCTTCCGAGACTCTATTTCCTTGGATGGTGACCAAAAATTTAATTTCAGGTGTAGAAGCTATGTCATCACGAGGATCAAGCGTGAACGTGACCGTATGTCCGTTTCCTGGTGTTAATTCTCGTAACTCCCGCACATCCACAGAATCCCATTTAACCGTATTTTTTGATGAATCATAATAACCATTTTCGGTACGAACATTTACTTCGTCTAAAGCATTCCCCTTTAGTTCAACAAAAACAACTCCATCATAGACTACGGTATCGAGTGCGTTCTTAAACGTAATACTCACATGAGCATTATTTGAAGGATCAATAACCACTACATCCTCACTGCTTCCGTTTACTTTTATTTCAACATCGAGAAAAGGTTTTTCGATCACAATATCAGCTTCAGCTGTAGCAAGAATTGAAGCAAGATTTAGATTATCCCGTTCATTTGCAACTCCAGCCGCAAAGGTAAACTGATCACTTTCATCTTCACTTCCTACCATGAGTCCCCTGATCTTAAGTGTGTACGATTCTCCGGGTTTCAGAGATTTAATTTTCCAGATATCTTGGCCTGACGCTGTTTCGGGAGTAGCATCCGTGAAATCAAACCCTTGTGGATAGGTGGCGCGAACGAGTAAATTAGTAAGTTCTTCCTTGGCATTCGACTGAACCACCACGGTGAGTTCGGTAGTTTGCCCCGAAGGAATTCGCTCAACAGCATCGATATTTATAATGAGGGGCGACGAACTCACTTTAAAGGTGAAAGGTGCTGCTTCCTTATAGAACGTGGCGTTGGATCCTGCGACTCGATACTCGATAGAGACTTTTATTTCTTTGTCTTCATTCTCTTCACCATATATACGAACACGTATGGGAACATTAACCACTTCTCCTGTACCTATGTTATTGAGCTGCTGCCGCTCGGTAAATAATTCTTTTCCTTCTTCTGTTACCGATTGAGCACCACGTGGATAGGAAATAATTAAGGTAGCAGATTCTATAGCGAGAGAATTCTGATTTCCAATCGTAACTTGAAGATTCATATCCTCGCCTCCACCGAGGGTGAGAGGACCTTTCACCTCGATGCTGATATTGTTGCCAGAAATAATGTTGCCCCCTGAAAAGAGAAAAAGGCTTGAGAGCACAAGTGCACCGATAAAAAATATAATTCCCACAAGAATAAATTTAAATCTGAGCGAAGTGCGTTTAGAAGTTCGAGCCATAGGAATAGCATGTGCTGAAGTAGGCAAAGGTGCAACGTGAGGAAGTGGAGTTTGCTTCGCTACAAACGGTTCAGGCTCCGAAATAGAATTTTTGGGAATTGCGGAAGCCTCCAATTCGTGGCGTACAAACGAGGTATTTTCGCTCGTTCGCGCATACAAACGCGCTCGCAGCGCTTCAATACGTTCTGTTTCACTCACGCGGGTACGTACTTCATTATCTTTTTTCTGTTTTTCGTCAGAATCAGCCATGATAGCTCAGTATATCACGCATACTATTGCGTAATGCTTCTAGAGATGGCTGTGACTTAGTGCGCTTGCAATCAGTTTAGTAATAGGCATCTCATCGTCCTTTTTGTACTGCTCGACTGCATCAGTAAACGAGGCAGGGTGGAGAAGTGGAGCCACTATTTCTTGAGGAGAAAGATAGCCCAACATTCCTAGAATACGTACAGTAAGGATCTGTTCTCCCTTCCCCACTGATTCGTAACGATGTTTTCGCAACACCTCAAGCACTTCATCAAAAAGCTCTGTATGTCGGTTCTCCCCTTGAATGAGGCGTCGCAATAAAAGAACTATCCCCCGGAGGAAACTGCGTGCTTCGCGTGTCGGTACAGATGTATACAGATTTTCTAGTGCCTCTACACCTGCAACACGCCATCCGCTTTTTCCGTGCACAAGTGTTGCACGAATATATGAAAATTCTTGTAATGCAAAACGCTGCTTCGATCGTTCTTCTCGTACACTTTTTGCATACGCATAGAGCATACCCGCTTCACGAGTAAACAATAAATAGGTACGGTCGGAAGTATTTTGCATCCTACTTCCGCACACGAGCGCTTCGGTAATGTATGTTTGATACGCCATGGGGTTACACACACGGCGGCGGCCAGGGGCCGCCGCCGTGTGTTATTAACTAATTTTCTGAATGCTAAAGCAATACGTCTTACTATCAAGACTAAGTGTGTGAGAAAGCGTGTTACTCTCAATTCGAACTTCCTCTGCACCTACAGTTTTGCGGACAAGCACTTCATCGGTGCGAATGAGAAGCTCAGTTGTTTCATCAACGATGAGTGTGACCCGGTCTTCTGCCTTAAGCCCCATTTCTTTTCGTGCATCTTGAATTGCGCGCATAAGTTCGCGAACTTCACCTTCAATTTTAAGTTCAGGGGTCAATACGGTATCAATGCGTACTAAGAAAGTATCTTCTGGAGTTGCTTCCACAATATATTTTTTCGCATTAACTTCACCTAAAACTACTGCCCTTATTTCTTCAGATAGTTCTGGTCCGGTAATTGATTGGATTGGTTGTCGCACTTTAATATTTGCCTTACTTCGTGCTTCGAGTGCTTTTGTAACTACTTCACGAGCTACTCGCATTTCTGCAAGAATTTTTGCGTCTACATCGCCTCCTTTTGGCCATGGCATGAGATGCACGCTTTCTGCATCCCCCACTTTGCACACACGCTGATACAAATACTCTGCATAGAATGGCATTACCGGCGCCATTACGAATGCGAGCTGGTTCAAGATGTGACGGAGCATTCCAAGCGCAGCATTCTTATCTACAATGTCGTCACTCTTCAATCGTTCGCGTGAACGTCGCAAATACCATACGGACACATCATCAATCAAACTTTCAATAGGACGTGTCGCTTTATCGAGTTCATAACTCATGTATCCATTCGTAATATCTCGAATGGTTTCATTCATTCGCGCTATCATCCACCGGTCGAGCACATGGGTTGATGCATCACTTGGTTCAACCATTTTGTCTTCATACATGAGATACATCGCGAGTACGTTATGGAGTCGTCCTATGTTTTTACGCTGAAGTTCTAAGACTTCTTTTTCCGAAAAGCTTAGATCTTCCCCACGCACAATCGGTGAAGTAAGTAGGTAAAATCTCATTGCGTCTACTCCCACACGATTTGCGAGATCCATCGGATCCGGATAATTCTGCAGTGACTTGCTCATTTTCTTACCGTCTTCAGCTAACACCAGTCCGTTCACAATCACGTTCTCATAGGGAGATTTACCAAAAAGTGCAGTTCCGAGCACGATTAAGGAGTAAAACCAGCCGCGTGTTTGATCGAGCCCCTCTGCGATGAACTGTGCCGGAAATCCAATATTTTTTTCTGCGTTAAATGTTTCGAGATTCTCGTACGGATAATGATTTTGCGCATACGGCATCGCGCCTGATTCAAACCAACAGTCAAAGACATCTGGAACTCGTGTCATCGGCGTACCGTCAGTATCGACAAGTTCTATTTCATCAATGTACGGACGATGGAAATCGAGTTCGTATGCATCGTTGTGCGGCAGCGGAGTAAACGGAAGCTCCCGCACCTCAGCGTTAGTCATATCGTATGAATCATTGTCGATGATGGTGCCGAGTGTTTTGTTATCCGCACCATCTGCAACGGCTTGAATAAGCTGTAGTGGACCATTGTGAGAAACAATAAGAATGCGTTTGCCTTTGTGCAAACGCTCCATATCGTAAAGGAACGATCCCACACGGCGCTTTACGTCTGTCCAGGTCTCGCCATGTGCGGGCGCCTTTACCAGTCGGTTATATCCATCCATGTAAAACGCATGATACTCATCTACAGATTTACCTTCAAACTCTCCAAAATGCATTTCCCTTAGACGATCATCCGCAATAAGTTGGTCGGGTGAAAGCTCAAGCGCGGTAGCAATAAGATGCGCTGTTTCACTCGTGCGCTCTAAGGGAGAATGGTATATTAAATCAATCTTATCACCCGAAAGTCTCTGCACGGCTTCCCGTACTTGGTCTTTTCCTTTTTCCGTAAGCGGATTTACTACCCCATTTTCACCATTTAAGGTGTTTAGTGTATTAAGTACCGATTCACCATGTCGTGTAAGAAAATAGGTATTTCCAGATTTGGGGACATGCTGTTTCATCTCCTCCATTGAACCAAAAACTTTATAGCCTTTACCATCCGCTCGACGCCAAATAGGGAGTGGTGCCCCCCAGTACCGTTGACGACTTACTGACCAATCGCGTGCTCCCTCGAGCCATCGTCCGAATCGATTCGTACCCACATGCTCAGGTACCCATTTTACTTTTTTATTTTCTTCAACAAGTTTTTCCTTAATATCGGTTACCCTGACAAACCACGAAGTAGTCGCGTAATTGAGGAGTGGGGTATCGCAGCGCCAGCAATGCGGGTAGCTGTGTGTGATATTTTCTTTCTTAAAAAGTTTGCCCGCATCTTTAAGCCGCTTCACCACTTCAATATCAGAATCAAGATGTGAGACTTCAGATTTTTCATCATCTTTCGGCTTCACCAGCTGCCCTGCAAAATGAGTCACAAATGATTTGAAACGTCCATCAGCATCTACGTGGTGCACAATCGGCACGTTTTCTCGCTTCGCAAGTTCCATATCTTCTTCGCCATATGCCGGAGCGAGGTGCACTGCGCCCGTTCCCTCCTCGCCAAGTTCCACATAATCAGCATGATAGATTTTCCATGCGTTTTCTTTTCCTTCGAATTCCTCTCCACTAAACACAGTAAAGGGAGGGAGATATGATTTCCCCACAAGTGCACTTCCCTTCATTTCTTCGAGTATCTCGTAATGTTCGGTACCCAGCTGTGCGAGACGTGCTTTAGCAAGAACAACGACATCATTTTTGTCTTCAAGAGTACATTTCACTTTCACGTAGTCGATATCGTTATGCACTGCTGCGGCCATATTTCCCGGGAGAGTCCACGGAGTAGTCGTCCACACGAGAAGCGCAGTGTCAGTCACGAGCCCACCTTGGTCAAGAAGCGGAAGCTTCACCGTCACCGCAATATCTTTTATGTCCTTGTATCCTAGGTTCACCTCAAAATTTGAGAGCGTTGTCCCGCAACGTGGGCAAAGATGCATTGATTTAAATCCTTCATACACAAGCCCTTTTCGATTGAGTTCGCTAAACACCCACCATACAGACTCGGTGTAACTCGCGTCCATTGTTTTATAATCGTCGGTCATATCGACGAACCGTCCCATGCGCGGGATAATTTCTCGCCAATCATCCGCGTATTCTAAAACCGCTTCTCGCGCTGCTTCATTGAATTGCTTTACGCCCATTGCTTCAATGTCGCGCTTCGTTGCAAGACCAAGTCGTTTTTCGATAATATTTTCAAGTGGCAGTCCATGGCAATCCCATCCCCACTTGCGTACCACACGCTTTCCATTCATCGTCCAAAATCGTGGAATTGCATCCTTTATCGTTCCTGCAAGAATGTGTCCATAGTGCGGGAGTCCCGTTGCAAATGGGGGTCCATCATAAAAAACAAAATCACCTATAGGCGCCTTGCCCGCAGGTGTTTCTACCGTTTTATTAAAAATATCGTGCTGCTTCCAAAACGCGAGAATTTCCTCTTCGCGGAGCGCAACGTCACTCTTTTCTACCGTTTCTTTTGACTCGTTTTGAGTTTCTTTTTTTTGCATATGCATATGTGTATCAGACATACTTGTAAAACGTGTGTATCAGACACGCAGGGGCATCATAGCATAAAAATACATGCTTAAAATAGAAAATTCATTTACAGGTCATCTTGATTTTGATAGGATCATTATTCCTTTTTTGAACGACATGGAGCTAAAGGATGAATCTTCAATCGTATAGAATCTGGGTACGACTCATGTGGGCAGGGCCTGCATCGATCAATCCATATATTCAAGGTTGGCTGAATGTCGTAGCTCCCCTTGAATCCACGCCGGAGATGAAGACCAAGTAGTGTTCTTTCGTGACTCAAAGGTCACCCCTCCCCGACAATCTCAATCCCCGTGGTGCATGCGCCACGGGGATTATTATTTTGTTACTCTCTTTATGAATCTGAAGGTAATTGGATTTATGTGTTCCAGGAATTTTCCTAAGGCAAAGAGCAAAATTCGGAACGAAGTTCGTAATAGTCGCGATGTTCGCTTGTTCACTTCACATAAACCACACGCGGTTGCGGAAAGTTCAAGGCGAGACAAGGTTTGCGAACGAGCCGTACAACGGTACGGTGAGGAGAAAACTGCGGTCTCAACAAAGAAATTTCCCAACCGCGTGTGGTCTACATCTTTTCGGGAGCTTTGATAC
>JAYSTK010000009.1:0-5747 GCA_043719825.1 Candidatus Kaiserbacteria bacterium
AATAAAATAGACATAGCGTTTATACCCATGAATCCTCCATATACAATGAGTGTTGAGGAAGCCGCAGGTATAGTGCTCGATTTTGCACCGCGACAGGTATATCCCTACCACTATCGAACAGACAATGGTTTAAGTGATGTAAAACGTTTCAAAGGACTTGTCACGGTGGGGAACCCAGACATCAAAGTAATTCTAGGAAATTGGTATTAGTAAATAATCAATTTCTTTCAAATAGTGTTCATGGCCAATTTTTCTACAATGGTTAGGAGAGTAGAATAAAAAATTAATCTTTTAACGAAATAATTTTTATTCACTACGTAGTTTTTTAGCTAGCCACATTCAATTTATATTGAAGTACGTCGCTATAAACTTCATAATTTTTTCATGGGTTGAACGTTATTCTTATACTTGTACTATAGAAGTACTGATTAACACTTGTTGTATTTGAGAACAAACATTAAATTGAGCCCAATTCTTATTTATGGTTGCGCATTAAATAATTTCGTATACAGAAAGTGTTAGTCTCATAAATACGTATTCTTTATAGACCGTCGTATTTATGATCGCCTTTAATGTATTTTATTAATAGTAATGAATTACACTCTATGAAAAGTATAATAGTAGGAACTTTTAGTTCTCGAAATGCAGCAGAATCACTTATTCATCATCTTACGAATGAATCACTTGTGACAGGTGATGATATCTCATACTTGTATAAAAATGCTGATGGAAAAATAGAACAGACTGACAGTACTGGAGATAAAGCTGTTGATGGAGCCACTGAGGGAGCTGTTCTGGGAGGTTCTGTGGGCGCTATAGCGGGTATTGCAACGGTAGTTGGACTTATTCCCGTTATTGGCCCTATTTTCGCAGCAGGACCAATTATCGCCGCACTTGGTATTGGTGCAGCGGGCGCTGCTATAACTACAACCGCAGCTGGTGCTCTTACGGGAGCACTCGCAGGAGGCGTTATAGGCGCACTCGTAAAGCTTGGAGCACCTGAAGAAGAAGCTCGCGAATATGAAGAGCGGCTTTCTGCAGGAGATGTATTAGTAACAGCGTACACGGAAAATCCTATGGAGGTACGTAAAGCGTTCGATATGCACGGTTCTTCTTCAGTACGAGAGTACACAACTTTTAAAGAGTAGTAATTGTTTTCACTAAAAGTACAGAACCATATTGGACAATCAAAAAATCGCGCATTGCCTGCGCGATTTTTTGATGTGGAAGTTGCGTAATTACTGATTCATGAGCGTCACACCATCAGCAATCGTGATTGGTGAAACATTTTTTTCTTTAAGATAATCAATAGTTTGTTGAAATAATTCGGGTGTCACTGAATATTGTGTACCACTCGAATCTACCTGGTGGAAAAGAAGGATAACCCACGTTCGCTCTAACAGAGCAGTATCAATATAGGATTTAATTTGAGCAATAGTAGTAGTATTAGTCATCGGCTGTCGTCGAAGTGCAAATCTATCTTGGGTTTTTTGATTGTATCCTCCATCACTTGAACGGGCTGCTATAAAACCTGCACTTCTTACGAGCTGCTTAACTGTGTCATTGTAAGCACCGTAAGGATACGCAAAATACTGCACGGGTGTAGCTCCTATATTTAGCAGTGCGGATCGAGACTCAGTAATCTGACTCGATGCATCTGTAGTAGAAAGAAGAGTGAGATTAGAATGATTTTTAGTATGTGCGCCTACCACATGTCCATTTGATTGAATATCGAGTATGTGATTTGCCTTCATATATCCTGGAAAATCATTTTCCACAATTCTATCGGTAATTATAAATGAGTCCGATTTAAATCCTGCCGCATTGAGGATGGGAAATGCATTTTGATACGTCGGAATCCATCCATCATCAAAATTAATCGAAACATACCCTTTATCAAATTTTGTAGGGTCGGAAGTAATTTTTTCAAGAACAAATGAATCTGTCTCTAAAAATCCAATACTTTTAATAAGGTGAAAGATCGTAATTTTCGTTGTTTGAGGTGGTGTGGTAAAAGTCCCTGTAAAGGTTTTCCATGTCGAGGATGGAGTTAATTTTCCTAGATCAAGATATTTATTAGTGCCATCTGCTAGTGTAAATTGAAGTGTAACAAAACTAGTTGTATTACTTTTGTATACATTCGAAAATCTATAGGGAGTTGAGGCATCAATTGGTATTGGGTTAAAAAACCATTTTGAATCCCCTGATGTATAAGAGACAATTTCAGTACGAATAGCTTTCTCACTTTGATATCCAGGAATACCATATGTATGTGTGCGTGAATTAGTTCCGTAGCCGCCCTTTTTCCATTCACTTGGTGTACTTGTCCCATTCGCTGTTTCTAAGTCCCCATTTGGAATAATATTTGTACCCGAAGCGTTACTCAAGTGAGGGATAAGAAGGATAACACTACAAATAGTTAAAAATATTAAAATATATAGCTTTCTATAATGGCTATACGGTTGTGGACTTTGATAACTATACATACAGAATAATTAGGAGAATAAAAATAACCTTACCTGAGTATGTAAGACCACTATCAATAGTATGGATAAGGCAGTGAAGAGTTTATGAATTTTTATCTACAGACATTCTAAAATTATCGTGTTCGAATTCAGAATTCAAAAAATCCTTCATACATTATGAAGGATTTTTGAAATGAATCGCTGCTCGCGGTAATCTTGATTTCCAGTGGTGAGCAATTCTTTACATCTGCTTTCTAAATGTTTTTGATGGTGAAATCATCAAACTGAACATCTGCATAATCAGTACGAATACCCATGTATCCAGCATTTTGAATCACCTGTGACCCATTAACCCCTGCTTTGTCTATTGCAGAAAGTATCTTTGCGTACACACCGTCATCATTTTCATCAAGATACACATCAAGGTGGACGGTATTGTCAGCAGCAGTTACTGTTTCAACTTTAAGTCGCATCCATTGTTGCTCAGGAATAAGATTGGGGTTTGTGGTGAAGTCATACTTTGTAGTTGCGTAAGGAAGTGCTTTTTGAGCAAGGGTGTAATATGTTCCATTTAATTTCTTCTTAATCACTACAGACCCATCCATTCTTAGTCCTGCATAGTACAACGTATTACCATCTTGGTATCTGCTCATAAGCAGAATTCCGCTCCAACCACCTCTATTCGGGGTGTTAGTTGTATTTACTTTTGTGATGTTGAATCTGACCTCATGCGCAACATTTTTCCAAGTACTTCGAGTTATAAAACGGAACAAATTTTGAGGGTACAATCCTCCCTCAGTATCAAGACTGCTGCTTTTTGCATAGAGCACTTGCCACAACAATCCTCGTTCATATGGTCCATGAATAGTTTTTCCAATACCATTTTCCATATACAATCGACCTCCTGAATTAAGCCAAAAGTACGGGCTTGAACTTTTTGCCATAGACTCGGCTTCATTAAGTATCCCGTCTGCATTAAACGTATATCGGAATGGAGAAGTGACCGCCCTTGCCTCTACGGCAAAGAGAGAACTTGCGCGTAATTCATCAGGCACATATTCCGCCAAGCGCGTATTAGTTGCTGCAAAATACATGAAGGTAAGTAATACAATTAAAATTGAAACGGTAACACTCATAAACAAGAAACTCGCTCGAACACAATATTTGATTTTATTTAGCATTACTGAAAATTATCAGTAATGGGGGATTAGGGTCAAGAAAATATGACTTGAATTTATCATCATTTCTTCATCTTTGCTCTACTCCGCGGTGCTTACCTTTGAAGGAAAACATTAGAATCTGTAATATTAATGGTGTCAATATCTAGGTTACTTTTTCCTGCATCTTTATCCCATATTTTTAGTCCAATTCCTCCGTAATTAAGTATCTCATCGAGGAACTCTGTGTCAACAAGAACTTCACCATTTATTCCACAAGATACATGTCGATCTTGTACTTCTATGTCCACACGGAACGGACCTTGAGGTATAAAAATGGTGTCAGAACGATTACCTTTTATGACCTGTTGTTTGCCTTGGACCGTTTGTTCCACATGAGCAAAACCATTTCCGATGTTGCACGATGCGAAGTTTTCAGTGTCTTGATAACGGATATACACAAATACCCCCGTTTGCTCAGCCTTCGCAATATCGAGATGGAGTGTATAATTTTTCCAATCCTTTGTACCGTCAAGCAAAACCGAAGCTCCATTCGATGTTTCTTCTGCCCTCATACTAAGACGAGAATCCGCAATTGCGTAATTTCCCCATGTACTTAACCATCCTCGATTTTCTTCAAAAGTATCAAGGTATGGAAGTGCTTTGGGTTTCCCATTTTCAAGCATAGTAAGAAGATCTGCACCACTCCATGTTGGTTTTACGCTAATTCGTTTCATCATTCCTTTGTAGGGTTCTCGATAATTATAGGTAAATCCCTCTCCCTGCCACCATTGATAAAAAGCATAATCATAAATATCTGTAGTGAGAGCGGGGAGTGCCATATCTTCAACAGGTATATTTTTTGAAAGTTGGCCAAAATCGCCAAAGGGAAACGCAAAAGTTTTGATGGGAACATTAAACATTTCTTCAAGTTTTTTTTGAGATATGAGCAAATCTTCACGTATTCGGTTTTCATACTCGTCGAGCGTTTCAACTCTATCTTTTTCTGAAAGCCACTTCCTGTTTGCCAAAGCGGGCGCAGTAGCTGAAGCATTATCAATTGAAACAAAGTTATGTACGTTGTTTCCATGTGAACCTACTTCCCACCGACCACTTTTAATTGCACGAGCAATCTCATTTTCAGATAAATAATAATGTGTCCCATTACCTTCAGAAAAACTGGGGAGTATGAAGGTTACTGCTTCATACCCCAATACTTTAAGGAGTGGTTCAACAGGGTAATAACTTTCTTTTGCTCCGTCATCAAAAGTAAGTAAAAATGATTTTTCTGGTAGTTCTTTACCTTCACGCATAAATGCATGTAACTCTATGAGCGTAATCGTTTCCCAGCCGTTATTTTTAAGTGTAAACATTTGATCCTCAAATTCTTTCAATCCAATATTGTGACCCTCAAAAGATTCAGGACTTTGGTTCTCCTTATCTTTGGATGTAATGATTGCATGATACGTAAGTATGGGTATTGCTCGTGCATTTCTAGGATCCTCTTTTATTTCAGAAGAACTTACATAGGTATTACTTTGAGAGAATATGCCCGCAAGGCGTCCCCCATTTTCTTGCAATGAATACACAAGTGTTTTATAAAAATCACTTGAAGTACGAACAAGTATTTGACTAAAAGAGCTTTCACCAAATAATTGTAATTTGAAACTAAAAGTCAAATATACTGCAAAGAGAATAACTGAAATGAGTCCTGCAAAGAGTACTAATTTTTGACGTGTAAAACTAAAGTACATAATAGAAGTTGATTAGCGTGTTCCCCAACGAGAGTCTCGAATGGTTACGACAGCCCATGGTAGTTGCCACATGAGCAATACGCTATGGAACCAAAAACTTATAATAGCGAGTGCCCATGCCCGTGGACCTACCTTAATGCGGTAGTAAAGACCGTGAAGCATGAGCATGAGAAAGAGTCCCCCAAGATACACCAGCGGCCATTCGCTTTCTGTAATAGGAAGCCAAAAAAGTGCTCTAAAAAATACAAAGGGAGAAGCAATTGCGAGGAATACATACATATAGAAGAAGAGCATTGCGATTGCATTACGTCGCCACATAAAGGTACATGCGATAAGTGTTTCTCGTACCCATGATTTTTTCCAACGCTGCT
>JAYSTK010000081.1:0-1520 GCA_043719825.1 Candidatus Kaiserbacteria bacterium
TTTGTTGCCCACTGACGGAATTGTGTGGCTATCTTTGAATTAACTCTATAACCAACAGAAATTATGGCATCAAGATTGAAATACTCTACTTGGTAGGTCTTGCCGTCAGCTGCAGTTGTTGCATTTTTTGCAACAACTGCAGTCTTAGCCAATTCACCGTCCTTAAAGATATTTTTAAGGTGACGTGAAATCACTGATTTATCTCGCTCAAAAACAGTGGCTATCTGATCAAGTGTAGCCCATACGGTTTCCTTCTCTAAATCGCCACGCAATTCAAGCGCGCCAGATTTGGTTTGGTAAATAACGAGTTGTTTTTCTGCTTTCTTCTTACTCATGATGCTTATACTTTAGCATTTTTTAATTATAAAATATTGATTTCATCAATTTTTTCATAATCTCAATGGTGCAGTCCAGGGAAACAATAGTCATCTCGTAGTCTTCGAATCCTATTATTCGAATTGAGAGTGATATAGGCAGCTAGACTACCTAATTTCTATTGTTATGCATATCGTATACTAATGAGATGGGAAATATTGTTTCAATTCCTCTTGCGTTGTTCATTCACAATTTCACTCCCCCATATGCGTTCGTGATTTTGATTCTTTTGATTACCCTTATGCTTCTTGCATTCAAGAAACGAAAAGACGCGTTTGTATTCGCGGTAGCCTTCTTCTGTACTATAGGGATTGTGGTGATAATGAAATATTTATTCGCAGTGCCGAGACCACCAGATGCACTTATCGAGCTTTCGACTTATGCGTTTCCGAGTAGTCATGCGGCATTGAGTATGTTCACAGCAATAATGTGTGGGTGGTTTACTAAAAAGTATACTTCTCTTTCATCCACATCTCTTATTTTTGTATATATAGCACTTTCATTCCTCCCGCTTATTATTGGGCTTTCGAGGCTTTCTATTGGTGTTCATACTCCGTTTCAAGTATTCACGGGATTCTGCATTGGTGCACTTATTCCATTTTTTGTAATACGATTTGTAAGAATTCCTATACAAGCGTTTTGATTTCCCCCAATGCTACGGACCCACGGAAGAAGAGGACCGTGAGATGCAAGATCAGATGGAACGAGAATGTGAAGCAGAAAAAGCTGCTGAGCGGCACGCCGCATAAGACCCCAGGAAACTAGGGTCTATTTTATCAAAATGACGCGCTGGACGTTTAGGATGACGTTAGAACTATTTATAAATTTCCAAATGTATAGTATGGCATTTTTTGAGTATCTAACTCTACATAAAAAATCGTCTGCGAATGCAGACGATTTTTCATTAAGTTAGATAAACTAGTTCACCCAGCCTGTTTCTGTGGGGACTTCGTAGAAGCGAAGTTGAGCAACTTTAAGACCTCTATTGTCGTAATCCCAGAAAAACTCATCGGCTTCGACTCCGAAAAGTGGAACTTGGTCAACATTAGTGCATTCATCTGAAGTAAATACTCCGTCGGCATTCAGATCTGTGAACGCCACACAATAATCAATAAAGAGAAGATCTCTTGTGACATTAACAAACG
>JAYSTK010000082.1:0-3825 GCA_043719825.1 Candidatus Kaiserbacteria bacterium
GAACATTATAATCACAATACATGCACCCGTAGCTCAGCGGATTAGAGCACTGGTCTTCGGAACCAGGTGTCGCAAGTTCGAATCTTGCCGGGTGCACCATAACCATAAGAGTTAATAAAGTCGTGTATAATTCTGTTTATGATATTTTTACTCTTTCTTGCTCTTTTTATACCTATGTTTGGTGCTCCAGATCCTCATAACCTTACTCGGTTTGCGGGACTAATACTTATTTTGGCTACTATCGAATTTATCATAGAACTATTTTTACTAAACATCTTGATTAGTAAGCCAGGTGGCGTAACTAGAATAGAATTGAAAAGTGATGAAAGATTAGCAGTTAAGAGAAATATTTCAAGAAAGCAAAACGCCAAAAAGTAAAATAGTTCTAACTTCGTCTAATATGCTGCACCACGGAAAATGAAACGTTCTCACTTCAGTGAGGGCGCTTTTATTTTGTGCGAGTTTACTGGCGCCAAGATTCGAGCTAAAAAGTTTGTAGCTATATGCTTTTCTAAGGAGTTTCTATGTAGGTAATAATCATAGAGCGTGACATGGGATTGTAGAAGAACAACTCATGGGAGTATACTGTCGCTAAATAGTCCTACTGACGAATAAAAAGGAGTAAAAATGGAAAATCAAGTAACCGGAGCCTCTGATTATACGGGTAATCAGCAGCCAAATGTGTCGGCTTTGCCGAAGTACCGCATATTTCAGTCCGTAAATGATATGATGGGGGCGGTAAAACGTAACCTTGTTACGTTTGGGGTAACGGTTTTAGTATCATACATACTTTCCGGAGTGGCATTACTACTTGTTCTGTACGCTGCCGCCCACCTATTGCTTGGTCAATTCGGTTTGCTATTTGCTAGTTTTGGCAAAATTTTAACTGTGCTAATTGTAGGTCTGATAATCTATACGTTGTTATACGCATTTGTTTACGCATTTACCGTTAGTTGCATAGCATACTCATTGAGTGATGAAAAATATGGCATTGGGACAACTTTCAAGATGGCCTTACGGTCAACTCTACGCGTAGTGAAGGTCAGTACATGGGTAGCAGTTGTGGCATATTGGCCTATCGCTATTGCTATATTTTTGCCATTGTTGATTATGAGTTCTAGTACTTCGGCTGTCGAAGGACTTGCAACTGGATTGTTAGCAGTGGTCGTTATCCTCGCGGCCTTTATCTGGTCAATAATTGCCTTACTTCGTTACTCATTGGCTCCTTATGTGGCATTATTTGAGCCAGAAGTCCCCGTTAGGCAAACCCTAAAAAGAAGTGAGCAACTACTTAAGAAAGGTGGACAGTGGTTTGTTATAAAAGGCGTGCTACTTATCCTTGCTATATTTATTTTTCTTGGATTCGTTACAGGTTCCAATTTAAGACAGCTAGAAAATCCAAACGACAATATTATAAGCGCAATTTTTATTGTTCTGTTTATCCTAGTAGAAGGAGCAATGGTGATGCTTTATTTGAACCGTTCAAGAAAGCAGGACATCACAACTGCCCCCAAATCATTGCGCCTTACAGTTCTGGTCTTGGCTATTCTCATTGGTTTGCTAGGATTTGCTGCTTACAACGGTCAAAAAGGCGGACAATATAGCGATTCATTATCTGTGCAAGAGCAACAAGAGTTGGAGCAACAGTTCGGAGATTTCACACGCCTACAAAAAATTAATACACTCGCAAAAGCACTAGAAAATTACTATGATAAAAATGGGTTTTACCCATCATCAACTGACCTCACAAGCCCGGGCTGGGCAAGCAAAAACCTGACTTACACCGTCAATAAGACTACGTTGTCAATTACTGACAGAGACCTTGTTGTTAGTAATAACGAGCTTATCAATACTCCGGATTCTGAAAGTCAGTACAAGGTTAGTCTAGAGAATTGCATCAAATGTGCAAGCTTTGAGTTATCCGTCAAAAGAGTGTCAGGCGAGGTATACAAAAAAGTTAGTATTCATAATACCGTAAAGCCATCTGTGACAACGCAACAGCAAGACGCATCATCAAACGCTACACCGACCGCACAGCAACAGCCCGCCCAACCACATTAAAAACTGGTCAAGCCTATGCACTATATCGCGTAGCGTCTGACGGTAACTCCGCCCAAGCATCCCCAGTTACTACAACGTTGAAAGATGTAACGAGTGTTGAGCTAAGTGTAGATTTACAATGTCTTGGGACGTGCCAGTTTAAGCTAGTTAGTGACAACTATACTTTTAGCAATACCACTGTCTATACGAGCAGTCAAAAAATTAAGTACCTGATCACAAAGCCAGGTAACTACCTTATAAAAAATCAGTTTACACCCACGGGTTTTATAATTAAGTTCTAGGTATTAAGGATTAAATGCTTGTTGTAGCATTTGATATTTAATACCTCTCGCAGGTCGCCGCGGCAACCAAGAAAGCCCGCAGGAGTAACCATCTTGCCGGGTCCAAAATCGTATTTTTTTACAAAGCTACCTTTTGCAACAGTTAGTCAAACATAATTCATGCTCTGATCAGATTAGAATATCTAATCTGATGCTGATATTATTAGCAACGAGATGAGCATAATAAACACATGGCAATTTAGTCTACTGATGTACTACGTTTTTAACATCATTTTCTTTCAATACTACAAGCTGTCAGTAAAGAATGTAAAAAAAGACGGTGCAGCAACTATCATTTTTCAGGTAATTGCTGGATTAAGTATTTTAGTACTTATTCCGCTCTTTTCGTGGCAACTACCGGATGCTATTTCCGTAGTATTTTTACTTCTGGCTGCCTGTATTTTTTACGCCGTGAACGACAGGCTCCAGACTAGCGTTAGAAAAAATCTAGAAGTTTCGGTTTTTTCTATACTAAGTCAGCTCGGAACAGTATTCCTTATTATCTATGGATTTGTTATTTTCAAAGACGAGCTTGTTTTGACTAAGATTATTGGAGCGTTACTGATTATAGCGGCCAACGCATGGATATTTTATAAACCAGTAAAACATACCCTGGCAGTCAATAAATACTACGCACTTGGAATAATCGCACTATTTTCGTTTGCAACTGCTATAACAATTGACATAGGCATCTCTGAGGAGTTTAACCTGCCATTTTACATAAGCCTTACTCTACTAATTCCTGCTGCAATGGTCGCGTTGTCGGAGAAAATTAGACTCAGTTCGATTTCTGACGAGTGGAACCGTGGCAACAAGAAATTTTACGCTATAACTGGTTTATCTTGGGGTTTATCAATTCTTTTTGGGCTTCGTGCATATCAACTCGGCGAAGTGAGTACCATAGTACCCCTGCAGGCAGTATCTGTCGTACTGAATGTATTGGTAGCCTATATAATGCTTAAAGAACGCGATGAAGGATATAAAAAGCTCCTGGCAGCAATAATTGTAGTCATTGGAGTTTACCTGACAGTTCTGTAAAAACTGGTAATTCAAATAGATTTGTCAGGCTCCTAATATACTAATCGCATCTCTCGCATGAGTTGCTAGCAAAAGATGTAAACACTATGTAAGATTACGGCACGGTCGCCAGACCTAGCATCTTTTTGGTATCCTAGTTCCAATGAGACTTGCAAAAACATCAGACACAGATGGTTTAGTTGCTGTCTACCAAGACGCAATGACACATGCGAACATGGGGGGATCTGCAGTCTCCCGCTCTGTACCTTGCCAAGCTGGAAACCGGCAGTCAGGTTCGTGGACAAGATTTTTTTCGCAGTACCATGCTACCTGTAATCATCGATTTTGCAGGGCAAGGAACTGGCCTGCGGTTAGACTGCTTGGCTGACAACTTCTCTTTGCATAAATATTATTCTAACCTTGGATT
>JAYSTK010000083.1:0-3816 GCA_043719825.1 Candidatus Kaiserbacteria bacterium
CTGTGCATTCTCCTTCTTGAGCCGGATGAGGTCGGAAATGGTCGGTTGCCCTTCCACCTTCTTGGCAATCCATCCGTAGATGGTCTGGTCTGAGATGCCATGTTCCTTTGCCGCTTGTGCGACAGACACTCCGTCATTCTTGATACGGTTGATAATTTGCTCCCTCATATCAGGAGCGATGCGATGCTTTTTCATATGTAGCTATTCTAACGAATAATTACAAGTTTAGTGTCTGAAATTTGGGGACCGGACCAACATGGTTCATTATACATCTCATACAGCAGGCAAAAAAACCGTAAGAAGTTATAAAGGGGTCCCTATAAAAAACGATGACGGTGCTGTTGAGCACCTACTACTTTTTGTGGAAGACGTTACCGAGAAGGATAAGTTACATCGACAGTTAAATGGACTAATAAATAATTTGCCGGAGGGCATTCTCATTGAAGATGAGGATCGCAAAATAACCTATGTCAATCAAGATTTTTGTAAACTATTTGGCATAAACATACCGGCATGCGATTTGATCGGAAATGATTGCAATCAAGCATCGCAACAATCAAAAAATCTTTTTATCAATCCAGACGAATTTATTAACCGCGTGGACGATCTTCTCAGAGAAAAAAAGATTCAGCAAAACGATAAATTGCTACTTGTCGATGGTCGCGTATTTGAACGGGACTATATTCCTGTTTTTTCAGAGTTTGAATATCTTGGAAATATGTGGGCTTATCGTGATATCACGGAACAGCAAAAAATTGAACAGGTAAAAAACGATATAATTTCTCTTGCCTCTCACCAGCTCAAAACGCCCCTAACTGCTATTAAACTACTGACCGAAAGACTCTTGGGAGGTAAAATGGGGATATTCACGGAAAAACAAAAAGAGTATCTTGATGACATTCAATCTTCAAATCAGCGAATGATAGGCCTTGTTAATGCACTTTTAAATGTGTCGCGTATTGAAATGGGAGTTTTTTCTATTCAAGTTAGGGAAAATGATCCATGTATTATTGTGGAGAATATTGTTGATGAGTTAAAACCCGTCATTGATAAAAAGAAATTAAAACTCAAAATGATATCTTTAGAAAAGAATATCATATTGGAGGTCGACGAACCCTTATTCCGTATGGTATTTAGCAATCTTGTCGTAAATGCTATCCACTACACAGCAGAAGGAGGTGAGATACGAATCGAGTGTAAGGTGGTAAATAAAGGGCAAGCACTGGGAGGAAAACTTCTGGAAGAGGATTGTTTTGTGATTGTTGTTTCTGATACTGGTTGCGGTATTTCTCGCAAACAACAGAGTAAGGTATTCACCAAATTTTTTAGAGCTGACAATGCTAGAGAAAAATACACTAATGGCAGCGGTCTGGGGCTTTATATCGCAAAATCTATTCTTGATAATTCCGGTGGGTCGATATGGTTCACTTCGCGTGAAAATGAGGGTTCTGAATTTTATACCGCTATTCCCCTGACAGGAATGAAGGTGAAAGCAGGAAAAAAAGAGCTTATTGCATGACAGTTTAAAGATGATACAATAAATTTATTATGGCTGAAACAAAAATGATGAAAATTTTACTCGTTGAGGACGAGGTAATAATAAACAAGGTGTTTACAGAGGAACTGCGCACTTCAGGATTTAATGTGCTTACTGCCATGAATGGTAGCGATGGATTGGAGCTGGCGATGCGAGAAAAACCTGACCTTATATTGTTAGATATTTTAATGCCCGTCATGGACGGATTGACCATGATGGACACACTCCGAGAGAAAAACTCATACGGCAAAAACGTACCGATCATACTACTAACAAACATGTCTGCGAACGAGGAGAAAATCATGAAATCAGTTACAAAAAATGAACCTGCCTACTATTTAGTAAAATCAGATTGGAATCTGAGCGAGGTGATTGCAAAAATAAAAGAACGTCTCGCGCGCACTGAAGTGGCGTAGAAAGCTCAAAATAACCTATGTCTACTTTTACCATCCCATTTCCCGAATACGATATAGCCAACACCCTTCAAAAAGAATTCCCAAAGAAGGATAATTATTCAGTGGCTATCCCGATCAGTCGACAGCAGAAATTTTACGATCTGCTATTGGTGAACGGGAAGAGTAAGAAGTCGGTCACCATACAGGTGAAAAGTTCGCGAACGTGGCCAGGATCGGGAAAGGACACCTTTCAGTTTTACTCCTGGTTGCACTGGTTCGATATCAAAGACAATTACAGCGATTTTTATTTTGTGTATATGACATTCCCCGTACTCGACAAAAACTTTCGTCCGAGTGCGAAGTGGGATAGGAAGATTGTCGTATTCAATCAGAAAGAAATGGTCAAACTGTTGGGGAGCGTGAAAACCAAAGCGGGTAAACAAGAGCGATTCTTCTCGTTCGGATTCAATGCGACCGACAAAAAGTTAATCGGCGCTCGCGGATTTTCTCACCTTGGTGAACAAAACTTCTCGAAAAATCTTTTGGAACACAGACTCGGTGATATAAAGAAGTTGCTTGCCGCCAAATAATATGAAAATCGCTTGCCTAGGATGGGGGTCGTTGATTTGGATCCCAAAGATCTGCCGATTCAAAAACATTGGTTTGAGGATGGGCCGATGATACCCGTTGAATTTGCGCGTGAATCTTCGCGGGGAAGAATTACGCTGGTCCTTGCCCCAGGAGCAATCTTGGTAAGATCACTTTGGGCAATCATGGATCCCCAAGAACTTGGAGAAGCGAAAGAGGCACTTCGTGTTCGCGAAGGAATAGGTAACAGAAAATACTCTAATGGAATTGGGACATGGAGAACGGGAGAACCGAGCCCTGATCTGATTCCTGATTTATCGGCGTGGTCAGGATCAAGAGGTGTTGATGCTGTCGTTTGGACAGCCCTTCCTCCTGAACTTGGTGGTATCAGCGGTGTACCCACCGAAAATCAGATTGTTGATTACTTAAGTCCTCGAACTGGGGATGAGAAAAGTTCAGCTCAGGAATACGTCGAAAAGACACCGAAGCAGATAGACACCGCCTATAGGAGAAAAGTCGAAGAAGTCCTCGGTTGGACACCAGGAGTGTGAGCGGATCCTGATGTAAATGAGACAGTGTCTAAAACGCCCTTATTGTGTCTCATTTGTAACATTCACAGAATAAGAGTAGTAGACCTACGCTCCTCGATTTTTTTCGCTCGCAGGTGCTAGAATACGCTTACAAGGCCTTGAGCATGGGGTACTTAACCTTTGGACACCGTCAATGGCCCGAAAAAGACCGAGAGGTCTTTTTTAATTAGCCATTGCGTGAGACAGTGGGATTCGAAAGACGGAGGCGCGAAGCCGACATCCGTCTTCGGACGGCGTTGCCGAGTCGGGGTCGAGAGTACTCAGATTTTTATAAGCGAAGCGAAATAAAAAGCTTAGTAACTCGTGACCGAATCCCCGTGTACGATGAATTCCCATTCTGAAAAAATAGGAATGGGGTACTGACCCGGTAAGGGTCGAAATTCCCGCCTTCTTTTCAAATTAAATTATATGCTACAGTACAACAGCAAGGAGGCGTGGATGAGTGGTTTAAATCAACAGTTTACTAAACTGTCGACCCTTTAAAAGGTCCGTGAGTTCGAATCTCACCGCCTCCGTTATGAGTCTTCGAGAAATGGAGACGAGTAGGCAAACACCACGGGGAGTACTTCATTTTTCTAAGACGGAGTACCGTTAAGAAAAATTGGTCGCTGCTTTGCCTACGAGTGAGATTCGAAAGGCTTTGCGTTATTTACAAAGGATTCTTATCCTGAGTAAATCGCAAAGGCGTACTGAAACTGTAAGTTTC
>JAYSTK010000084.1:0-3797 GCA_043719825.1 Candidatus Kaiserbacteria bacterium
AATCAAAATATTGGAGCAGTTACGGCAGATGGAACACGTACGGTGACTGTTGATGAAAATACCACCTACATACTTACGGTTACTAATGGAGCTGCATCGACAAACTGCCAAGCCACTGTTGAAATTGAAACTGGCGGCGGCGGAGGTGGTGGAGGCGGAGGTGGCTCAAGCGGACCACGTTGTACGCTCAAGGCGTCTGATAAATCTATAACTTCAGGGCAGAAGGTAACACTAAGTTGGAAAAACACACGTACGAATGAAATTATCCTCAAAGATAATCGTGGGAACGAACTTATTGATACCAACGAAACAGCTGACGAAAAGAAATACAATGAAGACGAAGATAGTATTGATGTACGACCGACAAAATCTACTTCATACACGCTTACCGTGTATAAAGGCTCAAAGAAGCGATCATGTACGGTAGACATCAATGTAGAAAATGTAAGTGTAACGAGTACTCGTACTCGTGACCCACTCGTAGCAGGTATTTCGCTTTCACGAGTTCCGTACACTGGATTTGATGCTGGTCCGATTATGACAGGGCTTTTCTATCTCCTCCTTGTAGTGTGGGCACTCGCGGTTGCGTACATCCTCGTTATTCGACGAGAATCAGTTTTGGGTGTTTCACTTAAGAGTAAAGCAACTCCTATTCGCGAGGACATATTTGCGACTTCGTCCCCTATGCGGAGCATGCATAAAATGGCTGAAAGTCCTTCAGCAATTAAAGCACCACAAGTTTCCCTCATGGAACCACCGATGCGAACCATTCCTCCACCACGGATTATTCCGGTTGGAGCCATGGCTTCAAAGAACGCGGCAATAGGCTATGAGGCGTATTATGCGGATGGAGATGAAGTTGAAGAAATTCAAAATGAAATTTCAGTGGATGCAAGTGAATCAAACTCTCCACTTCGCACTCCACCAAATTTTGCACTTCTTGAAGCGCGCGCGCATGATGCCCGTGTTCTTGTTTCTACTGATGCTCTTCGATTTATAACTGCTCAATCAGGAAACGAGTCTGATCATATTGAACTTCTCGATAAGATTACAAGCGTTGCGAAAGGACAGTTTCCAACCGAAGACGGATGGGTGGTAATAAACAAAGATCGAATCCTCACGCTCCTTAAATAGTGGAAAATAAAATTTGCACAAATAAAAAATTCAGATTCTTGAGACACGCATAAACACAAAAAACATCATCTCCTGATGATGTTTTTTGTGTTTTGCTATGCTCGCTTCCTATAAGCTCCGCAATGTCTCAAGAATCTGATTTTTTTAAATTAACTAAATTAATTTCGTGTCGATTTCCGTAAGGAGGTGATTCCCGAGCACTGCGAGTGACATCACCGAAGATGATGATTCACCACGTTTCTCCAGCGTCACATTTTTGGATTCTACTTCCTTGTCTCCTACAACGACAAAATAGGGAAGACGTGCAGTTTTTGCATTACGAATTCGTTTACCGAGTGACTCATTACTATTGTCGAGGTACGCTCGAATACCTATCGCTTTAAGTCCTTCATACACTTGCTTTGCATAATCACTATGCGTTTCAGAAACTGGAATAACACGAATTTGTTCTGGAGCGAGCCAAAGAGGAAAATTGCCCCCGAAGTGCTCGATTAAAAAACCAATGAATCGTTCGTGTGTTCCAAGCGGTGCACGATGGATAATGGCAGGTGTTTTTTTCTGTCCATCTTGGTCAGTGTATTCAAGTTCAAATCGTTTACCCATAAAGAGGTCAAGTTGATTCGTGGATGCGGTAAAAGCTCTTCCTATTGAAGAGTAAATTTGGAAATCCATTTTGGGCCCATAGAACGCCGCACCCTCATGCACGATTGTGTAGGGAACACCCGAGAGTTCCATAGCTTCAACAGTCATTCGTTCTGCATCAATCCAGTCTTGCTCATCCCCGTGATATTTGCCCATATTCTTCGGATCGCGGAGCGCAAGTTCCATTTCATACTTCTCTATTCCAAGTGCTTTGTAATAATATTCATGAAGCTTTATTACGTTCACAAATTCTTCTACTGCATGTTCTTTTTGCACATAAATATGCGCATCATTCATCTGCATCCCTCGAACGCGCATAAGACCGAAAAGACTTCCTGAATCTTCGTATCGGTGGCACCACCCATATTCCGCAAAACGCACCGGTAGGTCACGATAGCTCTTACTCCGTGCTGCGTATGTTTTGTGATGGAACGGACAGTTCATTGGTTTTATGTAGTAGTTTTCATTTTCTATTTGAAGAGGAGCATACATGCTGTCCTTGTAGAGGGGAAGGTGACCAGATGTATAGAAAAGGTCCTCCTTCGTAATAATAGGAGTAGTAACACGCTCATAGCCCCATTTCTCTTCAGTTTTCTTTGCCCATTCTTCGAGCGTTTCCTTAATAATGTTTCCTTTTGGGAGCCAGATGGGCAGACCCTTTCCAATTGATTCATCAAAATGAAATAGATCGAGTTGTTCCCCGAGGGCGCGGTGGTCATTTTTTTTCGCTTCTTCGAGTTTTGCGAGATGTTCGTCGAGTGCTCCCTTTGTGTCAAAGGCCAATCCATAAATTCGTGTAAGCATTGCGTTCTTTTCACTTCCTCGCCAATAGGCGCCCGCGATTGAAGTGAGGGTGAATGAATCAGAAGCGATATCAGTAGCCGGAGCGTCACAGTGTCCACCACGACACAAATCAGTAAATTCAAAATGTCCTTCTCCAATAGTGTAGAGTGTTATCGTCTCACCCCTCTCTTCAAGTTCGTTAATGAGTTCAATCTTGTACTGATTTCCTTTAAATTTTTCTCGTGCTTCGTCGGGAGTAACGATCAGATGCGAAAACGACGTCCACGCAGGAAGCGCCTTTCTCATATTTTTTTCGATTTGCTTCAAGTCAGCCTCTGTAGGTGCCTCGCCTCCACTAAAATCAAAATCATAGTAAAAACCACTATCAATCGCAGGTCCGATGGTTGGAAGTGCATGCGGAAAATCTCTTCGCACCGCGAGGGCGAGGAGGTGAGCAAGAGTATGTCGATTTTTCTCAAGTGCATCTTCCATACAAACAAAGATATATGACTAAGGTATTCACTAAAATACCATAAATTACCTAAAATACCGAATCTAAGTGTTGCAGTATAAGATTTAAATCTTCTCAAGTTGCGCGAGCGGAAGTGGTTCGGGGACGCTCTCACTCAATGATTTCAATTTTTCGAGTGCGATGGTCGGCTCATCATTACGGATTGAAAGTCGGCCTTTGACAGCAACACACATACCAGGGACGAGGAGTTCTTTTGAGGTTTGGAATACTTCGGGAAAGGCTACAATTTCAATCATGTCGTTTTTGTCACCAATGAGAATAAACGCCATACGGTCACCTTTTTTTGTAAGTAGTTCTCGCACACTTTCGACCATGCCCGCAGTGACTACAGGAATTCCATTTCGTCCGTCTGCACGTATTTGCGCAATCGATGGGCGTTTCTTCATTTCTGACTCAAATGCGTCAAGTGGGTGTCCTGAAACATAGACTCCGAGAAGTTCCTTTTCTGCCCTTAATCTATCTATATCGGTTGTTTTTGACGTTGGAGGAACGAGGACAAGTGCATTTACGGACGAGTCCGCAAGTCCTCCAAACAGTGAATCCTGAGAAGATTCTTTTCCTGATGATTGTTCTTTATGAAATGCTAGAAGGGTATCGAGGTTGTGTGCAAGAATTCCTCGATCATCAAACTGATCAAAGCAACCGGTCATGACGAGTGCCTCAAGAGATTTTTTATTCAAATTTTTTCCCGTCACTCGGGTAAGGA
>JAYSTK010000085.1:0-10692 GCA_043719825.1 Candidatus Kaiserbacteria bacterium
AGAGACATGGTAAAAGAGGGAGTTATTATCTTGGACGCTGGGACTTCTGAGGATGGAGGAGTTCTTAGAGGGGATGTTGATGTGCAGGTTGCAGAGAAAGCATCGCTTTTTACTCCTGTTCCTGGGGGTATCGGCCCCCTTACTATTGCGGTACTCCTTCGAAATGTGGTCGAGCTCACGGAGCACCGATAAATGCAGACGAGACGCGGAGAGTGCGGAAAAACGAGCGCTTGCATTTTTTGGCACTTTGATTCTTAATAGGCACAGTATTGATGCTCGACTGCGGCATGCAGTCATCGTTCTTTGACTCTCAGTCGAGAACAAGTGAGCTTTTAGCTCAAGGAGATTTACATGTCGAAATATGGACACCGGCCAGGCAACTGGTTCGAAGCAATTGTGAACAAAATTGGTGGGGAAGAAAGGGCAGATCGCCTTCTTCGTGGGGAGCTTCGAGTGGTTGAGAATGATCCCATTCGTGAACCAATCATGTGGTATCTCGATGTTGACGACACAATTCGTTTCTCGTTCAAGATGGAAGTTCCAGTAAAAAATGACTGGTGCACTCGTCTGGGGCGGTCGGGTGTGCACGTGATTGGAGACGACACCAAGGAAATGCTTGTCTCAAAGGATTTTACAGTGTCACCACATAGTCATCATGAAATTCTTGTTCTGAGGGCTGCGTCGTACAATCAACCGCTCACCACGAGGACAATTCGTTCGATTGCGGGGAAAAAAAGATTGAGCAAACCGCATCCTAACGTTGTCTGTCTTTTCGCGGAAAAGTTGCGAGGAGTAGACCTAAAGGCTATGGGCGTACAGTCCATCATCTTCATGCATACTCCTATCACCATAGCTAATGATCCTTTGCTTTTTGAACTGAGCGTGAGTAAGGACGGCTTTCATTGCGAGCTCCGCTCGCGTGTCGGCACGCTTTCCCAAGAATTTAATCACCATCGAGGTTTTGCCTTCATGCTAGAGTGGCCCCCCGCTTAATAGCCAACCCGCGCAGCTCTATTGCGCGGGTTTTTCCTATCCTTTCTATCTACGTATAGGATTTCAGCCCATGTTCACATTTTATGCTATAGTAGGCGCTATATTAATCGAAGCAGTGAGTGATATGACTGAAAAGACACATAAGGAGACAGAAAGTACTGAAGGAGTGGTACGGGCGTTTCGAGCACTCATTGTGATTATCCTTGGGTGCCTCCTCGGCTACTTTGTGTACACAACTACTCAAAATGAGTCGAGTAAGTATCCATTTAAGTTCGGTCTTGACCTCGCAGGAGGGAGTCAGCTCGTGTACGTTGCTGATGTTTCCTCTGTAAAAAAAGAGGAAATTCCTGAACTCATGTCTGTGCTTCGTGCAGTTATTGAACGTCGGGTGAATTCCTTTGGTGTCTCTGAGCCAAATGTTCAAATTGAAACAAGTAGTTTTGTTACGGAAAGTAGTGAGCAGCGACTTATTGTTGAACTTCCGGGAGTGACTGATATTGATGAAGCTATTCGGCAGATAGGTAAGACCCCACAACTTGAATTTAAACTTGTAGATGAGGAAGCACTTGCTGCGCAACAGTCTTTAGATAGTTTTGCCGCCTCAAATACAAATGCAGTAATTGGGAATGTAAAAGTAAATGGTGAGACCGTAGAACCGTATGTAGCAACAGGACTTACGGGAAGATTCCTACAACGAGCTGAGCTTGTCTTTGGGCAAGGTTCACAGGGAGGTCTCTCAAACGAACCTATTGTGAGTATCACGTTTAATGATGAAGGAGCTGAACTTTTTGAATCAATTACGAAAGAAAATATTGGTTCTTCGCTCGCTATTTTCCTCGACGGAGAAGTAGTTTCTGCGCCGCGCATAAACGAAGTAATTGGAGGGGGGAAGGCGATCATTTCAGGGAACTTTACTCCCGAAGAAGCACGTGAGCTTGTGCGCAATCTGAATTTCGGTGCGCTCCCTGTTCCTATCACGCTTGATACAACGCAAACAATTGGCTCATCACTTGGTGGTGAGGCACTTTACGCGGGTGTACGCGCGGGCGTGATTGGTTTTGTACTTCTCGCCATTTTTATGATCGCATGGTATCGACTTCCCGGAGTTATTTCAGTGCTAGCACTGATTATGTACATAATTATGATGCTCGCGCTCTTTAAGTTTATTCCCGTCGTACTCACTGCTGCAGGCATTGCAGGGCTCATCCTTTCCATCGGACTTGCGGTAGATGCCAACATTCTCATTGCAGAACGTATGAAAGAGGAGCTCATTGCGGGCAAAAATACGCAAGAAGCAATTAAAGAGGGATTTGATCGTGCTTGGCTCGCCATTCGTGACTCAAACATCGCACATATTATTGCGGGTGTTATCCTCTTTTGGTTTGGAACATCACTCATTAAAGGATTTGCCCTTGTATTCAGTCTTGGGGTGGTGATTTCTATGATTTCAGCAATCAGTATTTCACGCACGCTTCTCATTGTTCTTCCAATTAAAATGCAATCGCGCCTCGGCAGGTTCCTTATGGGTTCAGGTATTTCAAAATAGTATATGTCACTCAAAAAATTTCACTACCACTTCTTTATACTTCCTTCTATTGCTGCGCTTCTTGCGATTATCGCTCTATCATTCTGGGGGCTTCGTCCTGGAATTGATCTGAAGGGAGGATCTCTCCTTGAGGTTGCATATCCAGATGGTCGCCCAGAGCCCGAAGTCGTGCAAGAGTCAGTGAATAAGCTTTCACTGGGTGAGGTTCGCATACAACCGGCAGGCGAGCGAGAACTCGTGCTTCGACAGCGCGCACTCACTCAGGAAGAAAAAACAGCACTCGATACGACACTTGCGTCATTTGGATCTATTGAAGAAGTGCAATTCAATTCAGTTGGCCCGTCAATTGGAAAGGAGTTAGTGCAAAAGGCATGGTGGGCAATAGCGCTCATAACGTTGTCCATAATTCTTTTTATTGCGTTTGCATTTCGTCATGTCTCGAAACCCGTATCGTCATGGAAATATGGAGTTGTTGCGATTATAACGCTCATGCATGACATACTTATTCCAACAGGATATTTTGCTTACCTCGGATACGCTCGCGGGGCTGAAGTCGGGGTACTTTTCATCGTGGCACTTCTTACCATTCTCGGTATTTCCATCAATGACACCATTGTTGTGTTCGACCGTATTCGCGAAAACTTGGGACTCAATGAAAAAAATGGAAAACATGAAGCGTATGTGGATGTGGTGTGGAAGAGTATCCGACAAACAATGGCGCGCTCGGTGAATACATCACTCACCGTTATCATTATGCTCGTAGCGCTCTATATAATTGGTCCTGAATCAACAAAAGATTTCGCGCTCACGCTCACGATTGGTATGGTCGCGGGAACCTACTCATCTATTTTCCTTGCTTCACCGCTCCTCATTGCTATTGAAGCGTACGAACGTAAGAAGCCAAAAAAATCTGCAGCATGATAATCGGTATTGCAGGTTCATTTGGTGCGGGGAAGGGTGCCGTTGTAGAGTATCTTGTCGCGCAAAAGAATTTTCGACATTTTTCGGCAAGTGGTTTTATAACGGAAGAAGTTAAAAGACGACAGCTGCCCGTTAATCGCGATTCAATGATTGTTGTTGCAAATGAGCTTCGCGCTGCTCACGGCCCTGCATATATTATTGAAACATTGTATACCCTTGCACATAGTGCGGGAGGAGATGTAGTAATTGAGGCCCTCCGCGCTGTTGCTGAGGTAAGAAAAATTAAGGAATTAGGGGGTTTTGTTATAGGTGTTGATGCAACGTCAAAAATTCGGTACGAGCGCACATGTGTGCGCGGAAGTGAAAAAGATACTGTTTCGTATGAAAAGTGGCTTACTCAAGAAGAGCTTGAAAATAACCCCGATGATCCAACAAAACAAAATATTTTCGGAGCACTTCAAGAATCAGATCGAATCATTTTAAATGATGGATCCCTTCTTGAATTGCATGCAAAAATAGAAGATTTACTTAAAGAGATTGACAAATAATTTGAAGGTGGTACAATATAAATACCTTCCAACACTATATATAAGGAGATGAGGGTGATCTTTGCGACGATTTTCAAAAATGCCCGGGCACTTCTGCCGCTACCACAGGTTTACGATTTCGAGAAGATTTTTCTCAACGGCAATGGGGAGCGGGTACGTACGGCGGCGGGATGGCATCCGGAATCACGAGGGGTGTATCGCGACATCTACGGCAAGGTGGATCGCAGCTGGAAGTGCCATCGGCGCTCCCAGATCGGTGGTCAACGGATTTGACCAACTTCAGGGCGGTTTGGAGTAAATCCAAACCGCCCTTTGATAATTTTAATATATCCTTGTCCCAATAAAATTTTCTCCCGCAAGATACCGATCTATTTCCTCAAGCTTTGATCCATTGATGATTGCGACTTCGATATTCATCCGTTCAGCTTCACGTGCTGCAACAGGGTCAAACGGGGAAGAAAGACCAGGGCTCCACTCCGTTGGAATGAGTTTTAAAAATTCGGGCCACGTAATGGTTTCAATTTTGACCGCTTCGGGATGTGTACGGGGGTCTGCGGTGTATACATAATCTATGTTTGATAGATTCATAAGTTTTGTTGCACCACAATGTTTTGCTATCTGTACGGCGCGGAGGTCGGTTGATGCGCCGGGCCGATACCCTGCAGCAATAACGAGGCTCGTATCTTTGGGCACGTCAACAATCTCATCAGGATTCGTAATCATAACGGGATGTGCAACATCACGGAAAATGGTGCGAAGAAGATGACCATTTAATCGTGTAGCATGAATACCCATCCAGTCGAGATCTTCGGGATCGAGCTCAGTGACAGTTGCTGCAGCGTCTTGGTAGCGACGCGCAGTTTTACCACCTCCTGCAATGATAATAAAACGTCGCCCGTAAGAGGCGATCTGATGTTCAACGAGGTTTCGAAGGTTGGTGAGAAATCCTGTGTCAATTTGGTCGGGGACAATGAGTGATCCTCCAACCGACAATATTATTGTTTCCGTAATGTGCATGTACGTTAGTGTACCTCTTTAGAAACACTCCGCAAAGTCGGACAAGTGTCTCTCTCCATACTTGATATCTTTAAAACCGAAATGTTCACCGTGATACGATAGTGAGATGCAGAGCAATGCGGCATTTGGTCGTGGATTTACACTTGTTGATAGGGGTATTTTGATTTCTGTAGTGATGCCGACAATGCACATAAATAGTCTATTCCGCCATTGCAATTAACGTATGTCAGAAAAATTACCCCAATTTAATAAACAACGAATTGAAAAAATCCCGATTCCTAAGTCGGGTCCTGGAAATATTATTTTTGATAGGTATTTACAAATTGCAAAAAAACTGGGGCGTGAGCAAGCCATACTTATTTATAATCCCAAGGAAATCACTTATTTAGAAGAATCTGGTGTGCCCGTCCGTATGAATGATGTAGACGGAAAATTTTATGCACATTTTAACGAGCTTTATGATTCTAAGATGGGAGGAGAATCTCTTTCGTCGATTCACCCGGATACTTCTCCAACAATTCGCAAAGTTGTCGAAGAGCCACCGATTTCAAATGTATCAACGGAGCGACCTAGGGAAAATCCTAATGCGCACCAAGAATCTCCAGTAGAGAAAACGGAACTCAGTGGAGAAAGTCTCGCGCCCACTAAACGTTTTAGGAAACCTTCATCAAAGGTAAAAGAACAGAGTGCTCAAGAAAATGAGGCAACAGACTACTTTTCCTTTGTGAGGAAAAAATTGTCACAGGAGACAATCAGTGCAATAAAAAATATTCCTCCAATACGGAAAGAAATTTTTGATAGCAATTATGTTCCGCAAGCAACGCTCAAAATTTTTAAAGATGCTGGCTTTATTGCAGAACCTTTTTTCGAAGATGGAAAACAGTATATATGGATTAGAGATACCGAGGCTACTGAGGGAGGGGTAATTCATAGTGATGCAGTAAAACTTCTTCGCGAAATAGTAGTGGTTCAAGAAAAAGAGGAAACGCAAAAACAAATCTTAGGAGATGAGTCCGAGATTGCTGAAGAAATTCGTGGGCTTGAGGCACATCTTACTCGTACAAAGGAGGTAGAAAAAAAAGAACTTATAGAACCTTCTCTCAAGCACGGTCAAAAGGATAAGGATACCGTAATTACAGACGAGGGATTTTTAGAACACGTAAGAAAATCAGCAACAAGTCATAACATCCCACCTCCTTCTCTAGAGAATATCCCAACTCTGACTGAGGAGGTCGAGGTTATTACTCCAGGAGTAAAAGCAACGTTTGATAACTTAATGGCGCGTGTAAACCAACATGCCCCCGACAGTGCAGAGGATGTTAAAAAATCTTTGAAGTCAGTGCCAAAAAATGAACGATCTGTTCCGGATGTCCCGACTCTCCCTCTTAGTGATGTAATTGAAAAAAAATCTACGAGAATCATTCCTCCCATAGTAATAACAGCACTCAGAAACAAAAATATTGAGATACGTCCATTACCGAATGGGCAAGTGGAGCTCACGCATCAAAAAAATAAAGAAGGTAATAAGGAAATAGTATTTGTAGAGGATGTCAGCTTTGAAGAAGCACTAGGGCATGCATCCTCAAAAGTAAGTCCAAAACTAGCTTCATATAAGCAAGTCACACCTTCTCTTTCCGATCCCATGGTAAAAGAGTCGGTGTCCAATGCTACTGAATTAGCTGGTTCACAATTAGCTCAACTTAGTGGGGAAGCAGCCAATAGAGGTGGTATTAAAGACGCAGAAGAAATACATGAAAAAGGATCGGAATCTGAGCTGTTACGTCTTACACATGAGAATGAAATATATACTCCAATTGTAGGTGAGACCGCCGAACGTTTGACCCTTAAATCAAAGGTGCTTAATGCATCGAATGAAGACGTGGAAGATGCGATCATAGTTGAAAAGGGAAATAAAGAAAAAGCTATTTTACCTCAGGAAAATAGTGTTGGAATAGAGCCGGAGAAGTTGCATGTAACTGAGCCAGTTTCGTTACCACCCGAGGACATTTTAAAAACGGAATTAGTAGATGATAAACCCATCGGTAAGCCTTTATCTACTAAAAGACGCTTATCAAGAGAAGAGTCGCTTGCATATGTCGCTGAAAAAAAAGCTTTGAAAGAAATACCTGAACCTGAATTAATACCCGAAACAATTACACTTAAAGAAAAAAAAGAGCATCTCGATAACGCCGAGTCCATTCGATATATAAATGAAACAGTTCCGGAATTGCGTAAACGACAAAAAGTAGAAAGAGAGAAAACTTTGTTACAACTAAAATTCGAAGAACTCCCCGTACTCACCGATGTTGTTTTAAATGGAAAATCTCGAGATTCGGTGGAATCTCTTCTCTATCCAAGCAGTATAGATATTGAATTGCCTCTGAGTGAAGAGAAGGAACTTACACATACTAACGCTGTTGATATTCCGTTGCCTTTAGGGGAGAAAATTTCTATTAGAGCAAAGCAATTAAGTTCTGTTGAGGAAAGAAAAAAAGCTATTGCAGCGGCAGTGTCAGAACGTAAGTTAGGTGATATAAAAAATGAAATTGCATTTCTCGAAAAAGTAAAATCTGAGGTTTCTTCAGGGTCGAATGAATTTATTGAATTTGCAAAAAAAAGTGACCCTCAATTTAAGAAGGCGTATGAGGTAGCGGGTGGAGAACGTGAAGCGCTCGCACATATGTGGATTGAAGAAAAGTTACAATCACTCAAACTTGAAAAAGAGGGAAGAAAAAAACCAGAGCAGGCTAAAGTGTTCGACGAGCGATTTACGACCGAATTCGGTATTACAAAAGAAGCACTTAGCGTAATCGATGGATTTGAAAAGCTTTCCCCTGAGCAACAGAAACTTGTATACGGAAATTTAGCTGAGTACGCACACGCTACCCCCGATGGATATTTACATACGGTCTGGTCTGGCATTTTAAATAATTCAGAAAACCATCAAATAAATACGCAAAAAAAGACAACAGGTGGAATGGAAACATACAAACCTATAGTTTCAGAACTTATTAAAAGCACTGCGCTGTATGGACCAAAGATGCACGAGGATAATGAGGGGAATCTCATACCTGACTTAGTACATATTGATTTTGATCGAAAGGAACGTGGCGCTCAGTATGAGGCAGTGCGTGAACTTAATATCGCCGCCCATGAACTCGCAAAAATTCCACGCGAATGGCTCGCGGATGGAATCGACTCCAAGCATGAAAGCGAATCACGTGTTGTTTCTTTTTTAAAAAGCACGTTTTCTTCTGATCGCAAGAAAAAGAATAAATATGAAACGGCACAGAAAAAATTCGCTCGTGCTCAACACAAGGTAGAGCAAACACTTCGTGCTTCAGGAAAAAGTGATGGAGAAATTGCTCGCACCTTTATAGAGCTTAAGGGACGAGTGCATCAACTCCAATTTATACAAACGGCACCTGAGTCAGTTCGCGGAATTGAAAAAATTCAGGATAAAAATGTATGGAATGAAGTTGCAAAAAAAATGTTTTCAAAATCAAGTCTCGGCTATATGGCACTCGGGTTTGTGGGACGCACCGCAACCGTAGGCTTTTTGGGATTTGCCGCTGCCCCAACAGTGAGTGCAGGAATTGCAGGATTGCGTGCATGGAATCGTAGTGCTGCCGAACTTCGTGAGCGTGATCGTGCTGCAAGAATGGGGGTTACAAAAGACAAATCTGCTGAAGCCCTTAATATGGTGCAGGCGGTAGAAATAATCAGCGTGGGACGAGAAAAGCGTGATCGAGGAATGATTCAGAAAACACAAACTCTCATTGCAGAATATAATGCTCTGAATGACAGAGCGGAAAGTAATGGGAGTGAGCGCATCAAAGTTCTTGATAAGCTTAAGACACGAGTTATTTATATTCAAGATAAACTTAATCTTAATCGCGTCAATTTTGGAAAAAAGGAGGATGCGGTATCTAATATGGTTACTTTGTATGAGACACTTGCAGAAGCGCAGATGATAGTGGCGGATAATTATGATTATGCGAAAAATATTCCCACACGTGCAAGTAAAGTCGAAGCGCGACTCGAAGAATATTTAGGGAAAAAAGAAGAAAAAATAACTCGGGCACGACGCACTCTTCAAATCAAAGAAACAGCAGGACATGCGCTTCGTGGTGGTGTCTTTGCACTAGGTGGTGCGCTTCTCGCAGACTACGTACGAGATAATAATATAGGAGGAAAAATAAAGGATTGGGTATCATCCTCCCCAAATGAAGAAGTTTTAGCCGAAATAGAAACCGATAAAAGTGAATTTGAAACAGAAACACGTAACTCTCTGAATGAGGAAAGGGTAGTTGAGGTCGCTGCGGATAAAGCCCCATCCCTAAAAGAATCTCTTTCAATGAGTGCGACTGTTGAAAATGAAGAAAAAATTTCTTCCCTTGAATCACTTCCCGCTATCGCACCGATACCAACTATCCAGAGTGAAGTCGTTGCATCAAATTTTGATTCTCCAACTCAAGAAGAAAAAGAAGAAGTACAAAAACTCTTTGCGAGTAATGTGGAAAATTTTCCAAATCCTACAGCGCTCGATATACAAGGTGGTCGTATTCTTGAAACATATTTTCTTTCAAAAAATGTACCTATGCATGCATGGCAACAAGTACGTGATCTCCCGGTAAAAACATTTACGATTGAAGCTATGGAACGGGGTACTTTCGCGGAGCGCACACCCGCACTCGCGCAACTTGGAAAAATATTCCGTGAGGTAGAGAAACCTCCCTATGGTGTAAAAATGTTCCCCAATGAAAAAACCGAAATATACATGCATCGCGTATTTACCGCTATAACACAGGCCAATAATAGGGGATTGACTACAGATAATCTTCGAAGTTTGCTCGGAAATACGCCGAATATTAGTCGAACATAAGGAATAATTCACCCCCAAATACGATATTTGGAGAGTAAACCGTTACGCACAATTATTTCTATGGCTAACCCCTTGACCTTTTTTCGCTCACCTGTATAATAGCCCCACTGTCCGGTTTTAGATGAGCAGCAGAGCGCCCACGAGGCGTTTTACTATCATTATAACCATGGAGGATAGCGTTAATTGAAAGGTGCGCCTGCAAGACAACGTGAACGAAAGTTCATATGCAGAGCGACGCTCGTGAAGCCCTTTTCTTTGGGAATCGAGTGACATAGGTTATGACAACACATACGTATATGTGATTTCATTTTGAAATTACATATGCACACACATGACAAAAGCGAACGTGTTCTAGATTTTTTAAATCCAAGAACGTGCATTCTCTTTTGTCTTACTTGGATTAGTTTGGGTGGTGGAGCGCAAGTACGCGCACCAACAAAAACACCTGAACGCACAAGATCACTTTGCCGAGCAATCGGTAAGGGATCCTGTTTATACTTAGAGTTTGATCCTAGCTCAGGGTGAACGCTGGCGGCGTGGATGAGGCATGCAAGTCGAATGGGTTTAGACCCATGGCGGACGAGGTAGTAACACGTAGGTACGTACTCCAAAGTCAGGGATAACCTGCCGAAAGGCAGGATAATACTTGATGGTCCCGAAAGGGTAAAGATTTATCGCTTTGGAAACGGCCTGCGCTCTATCAGCTTGATGGTGAGGTAACGGCTCACCATGGCTACGACGGATAGGGGAGCTGAGAGGCTGACCCCCACCGATGGAACTGC
>JAYSTK010000086.1:0-10683 GCA_043719825.1 Candidatus Kaiserbacteria bacterium
CCAACACAATCGGGAACATTTACACTTGAACCGACTGAAACGAGCGGAACCGGGCTAAAGCTTATACGTCTCAAACGACCTTTTGCAGCGGGTTCATACATGGTAACGAATGGTTATTATCATATTGAATTTAAAACCCCTACGGGCTTTGATAGCTATCTTGGAGCAAGTGCCGTAATGGTGAGTCTCGTGAGTGATTATGCAAATGGAGGTGCAAGTAAAACTTATAGTGTAAGCACACTTTCACTCAATCAAACATTTACGGATACAGAAGCAGGTATTACGATTACTCCTCGGAGTATTTCTTTGGGGGGAGCCACCATTGAATTACAATTAACCACAGCTCCATGTGTGCGAAATACTCCAACACTCTCTATATCACCTGTTGGACAATGGGGGAGTGCTGGTTCTCCTCTTTCATATTCGGCTATAGTTCGAAACAATGATTCTGAGACATGCGGTTCATCGGTATTTAGCATAACGCCAACTCTTCCAAATGAATTTGTTCAATCACCCTCTCTACTTTCATTAACACTCAGTCCTCTTGAACAAAATTCTGTTGCATTTACTATCACTTCGCCAAACACAGTAAGTCCCGCAACCTATTCATTTAGTCAAGTAGCACAAAATAACGCCGTCGCAACAAGCGCTGCCAGCGCTTCTGCAAATTACAATGTGCTGCCTCCAGATGCTACTCCACCAGAAGTGAGTATTACGAGTCCTCAAAGCGGCACCACTCTCAAAGGTACCAAAACATCAGTTTCTGCGAGTGCGTCTGATACTAGTGGAATTGCACGAATTGACATAACTATAGATGGAACCATTGTTAAAACGTGTAGTGCGGTACAATCGTGTACGTATAGCTGGATGACGCGAAAAGTCACAGCGGGCCAACACACCATAACAGCTTCAGCGATCGATAATTCTCCCCAAAAGAATAGAGCTGAAACTTCCATTTCGGTGACAAAGTAACACAAAAAACCGGCACGCGTAGCGTGCCGGTTTTTTGTGTTACCACATGATGTTTATAGCTCGAACAAAATTAGAATTTAATATAATGCGCAAAGCTACCAACGAGTGGTATTTCTTTTTCACGTTTCTTTAATACGTTAACTATTCCAATCACTGAAAGTATAAAAAGAACAATCTGTACTATTCGCACGATAGAATCAATCTTGAATAAAAATGTTTCACTGAGGAGCCATAGGAGAAGCTGAATTGCAACGAGGACCAATCCTTGTTTAATATGAAATTTTACAAACGGATTTTCTTTTGCAACTAAAAACGGAATAATTACCAGTATTCCCAGGTAAGACAGAATTCCCATAAGTGTGGAATGGTTCGTGCTTAGATCTTTAACAGTATTAGTAGGGGAGTTCTGTGTTGTACCGGTCCCGCTTCCTTCCGTTGATGATTGATAGGTGTTTGAATCCATAAGTAATATATGTATGTGTAATGTTTCTATTATTATAGTCTGTAGATATGCTTAAGAAAAGCATTCACACCGTTTATTGACAAATCCATAAATAAACGTAGAATATTGCCATTCATTTTTAAGGAGAAGAAGGTGAATAATGTTCAACCTGTGCTAAACCCAAAGTATCGCTTTGCACGAAAGGATGATTTGCCACTCATAGCGAAAATGGAAAGTGGTACTAAGAGCTTGGTGTATCTTCACAATAAAAAAACAAATAGGACATACAGACTTCGGACTTTCATTAAAGGTCCATTCAATGTGTTGAATGAAGATGGGGAATACGTTCTTTTGGGCACCGATGTGTGTTCGCCCACGTCCACTAAAATTAAATTGAAAGAGGTCGACGACGGGGAATATTCAGTTACCATTCTAAACAAATGGCGAAAAGGATGGGTGGAACCTGAAGAAGGAAACATTCGATTGTATATCCCCAAGTTTGAAGTACTCAACGGGATTGTTACAAGTACGTTGCTACGGTTTCATTGATCTTTTGCCAAACCCCCATGCAATGCATGGGGGTTTTACTATGCTCCTATACAGGTGACTTCTTAAAAATAAGTCGCATTGGTCGCTCCCACAGGTTTTGTTTGATGAAGCGTCTAAACCATAGGTAGTTTCCATTTTGATGCCGATAATAGAGCATTGGAACAAGTACAAGCGTGAGAATCATTGCAAAGGAAAGCCCGAACATAATTGCATAGGCAAGAGGACTCCAAAAGTCTGAAATGTTCGCGAGCGGAATCATACCAATAACGGTGGTGATGGTGGTAAGGAATATAGGACGAAGTCGTGACACTGCAGCACGGGTGACAACCTCAATGAGTGGTTGATCCGTCATGGTGCGACGATACACAAGCATCGAGTCCATAAGAATAATGGCATGGTTTATGATAACGCCCGAAAGTGCGACCACACCAAGGAGTGAGGTGAATGATATAGGTTTTCCTGTAAGAGCGAGACCATCGAGTACACCAATGAGAGAAAGAGGTACTACGGAAAGAAGGTAGAGCGAATAACGAATTGAATTAAACGAGAGTACAAGAATACCAAGCATAAGGAGAAGCCCTGCCACAAGCGCGAGAAACATTTCACTAAAGGATTGATTTACATCTTCGGTCTCACCACCATACGAAATGCTCATATCACCCGTGAGTAGAAGCTCTGTTTCTTTCTTTTTAAATTCAGTAACGATTTCTGTTGGCGTAACTCCGCCGGTGGTATATGCAGAGACCGTTTCAACCCGTTTCCCATCTTCATGATTTATCCGCGTATTTGCTGGTCGAATGCTATCTTTGAGCACTGAACCAAGAAATACGTTTCCACTTTGCGTGTCGACACGAATATTTTTAAGCGCGTCTACTGAAACATTTGCTGTCTCAGTAGGGTCAGTGTAATTCTGATCAATGGCTAGTTTTACTACAACATCAATATCATCTCCGTCTGCTCGGATTGTTGTCGCCGCAGTTCCAAAGACCGCGGTGCGAAGTGTTTGTGCTACATCGCGTGAGGTGAGTCCAAGCGCACTTGCTTTAGCACCATCAATTTGGAATACAAATTCGGTACCGATGTTTCGTGTACTTGCTGTAATATCACTTGTCCCAGACATTTCTCGGAGTACATTTTCTGCGCGCTCAGCAACCTTAGCGAGTTCACCAAGGTCATCACCGAAAAGTTTTATAAGTACGGGCGCTCCCCCTGGAGGGCCATTCTCTTGTTCAATCACACGAACATCCGCAGATTTAATTGCAGCAAGAAGCGGACGCAGGTCTTCGACAACTTCGCTCGACGTAATGTCTCGTGGACTTTTAAGCTCAACGGTAATATTTCCATAGGTACCGCCGGTACTACCGGATTCAGTAAATGGAGAACTTGCTCCTGCAGTCGTCGTAAATGATTTTACATATTCACGTTCGTAGAGGACTTCCTCTACGGCACGGAGTGAGAGGTCAGTTTCCTTGAGTGGAGCCCCACGCTTTGTTTCCAGTTCAAGGTACACATAATCAACATCTTCACCGGGGAAGAAGACCGACTTTACGAGCCCTGTAATCGGAAGCATAAATGAGAGAATGAGTCCGATAACGAGTGCTCCCATGAACCATCGTTGAGCACGAGCGTTTAGAAGAAAATCGTGAAGTCGTATTCGATACCATTCCTGCACACGATGAGTCCATTCTTCCTGAAGCTCTTCAAGTCGATTAGCTGAATTTGGTTTTGTAATTTTGATAGCGATGAGCGGTACTATCCCAAGTGCTACAAAGATAGATGCTATGAGGACAAAAATAATCGTAAAGGGAATTGATGAAATGAATTCACCGACGATGCCTGAAATAAAGAAGAGGGGAGCGAACACTGCGACGGTTGTCATGGTCCCGCCGATGAGTGGCCACGCGTATTCTTTAATTGTCGCTCTCGCTGCAGTCAGTGGCTCACTCAAATTGCGCATACGGGTATGAATCGCTTCAGTCACCACAATCCCTGAGTCAACAAGAATACCGATAGCAAGAATGAGGGAAAAGAGTGAGACAAAGTTAATCGTATTCCCTGAAGCCCAGAGTCCGATAAATGCGATTACGAATGAAAGTGGAATTGAAAGTGCAGCGACGAGTGATTCGCGCCATCCAATAGTGAGAAGAAGTGAAGCAATAACGAGCAACACGGTTTCAATACCTGCCGTAATAAGTTCTTTGAGGTCCTTTTCAACGTCCTTTCCTGTATCGAGAGAGACGAGTACCTCAGAGTTCTCGAGGAGTCCTCCAGGTGTTTTCAGTGACGCGAGGTGTGCGTGTACTTCACGAGCAATTGCAGTAACATCTCCTCCAGAACGTTTGTAAATGTAAAATGTTGCGGCATTTTCTGAAGAACTTCCCTCAACCGCAACTCGTGAGATGGTAGTCTCCCGTTCCACCCCTGTAGAAATAGTCGCGACGTCACGCACGAAGATTGGCTTCCCGCCCACACTTAGAATTGCGATATCACGAATTGCTTCAGGGTCCTCAATATCGCCTTCAAATTGAAGTGCATACTCTACGTTGCCGGTAGTTATAGTTCCTACGGGCAATGTTGCATTGGCACTTCCGATACCAAAGATGACATCGTTTAAGGTAAGTCCGTAGGTAAGTAGGGCTTCAGGATTTACAACGACTTGAATTTCACGATCGCGCACACCGGAGACATCAACACGTGAAATCCCACTCACTCCTTCAATCTCAAGTTCAATACGCTCTGCAAATGCAGTGAATTCCGAAGGAAGTACGTCAGCGGATACTGAGAGTATGAGCATCGGCTGATCGGCGAAGTTTACTTTTGAAACAATCGGGTCGTCAGCTTCATTAGGGAGTTCTGGTTTGGCGGTATCGATAGCGTCTTTTAACTCGTCGATTGATTTGTCGACATCTGCGCTTGCATTAAACTCAATGGTCACAATAGAAATACCACTTCGCGAGCTCGAAGTTATTTTTGAAACATTATCTAGATTTTCAACTGCGTCTTCAATTTTATTTGTGACGAGTTCTTCGACATCGGCTCCCGCTGCGCCAGGAAAGGGAGTTGAAACGATACCGATTGGCACGATAACCTCAGGGGCTGATTCTTTCGGAATTGCGTTTGCTGAGTAGATTCCGAGTACGAGAAGAGTCGCAACAAGAAGCCACGTAAATTGACTTTTATCGAGAAAAAAATTCCAAAATGAATGCATATTATATGTATGGACTTAAGTAGTTTCGGACAGTTCAAGGCGAAACAAAGATTTTGACTGAAACGTACACATCGTACGATGAAGGAAAAATCTGATGTTTCAACGATGAAATTTCCCGACTACGTAAGTCCTAATTACTTTACGATAACTATTTCTCCTGCTCGGAGACCCCGTGCGTCAGTGACAATCGACATGTCGGAAGTGATTCCTTCTTCGATAACCACCATCTCGCCAATAATGGCACCAAGGACAACCGGATGGGCGATGAGTTCGTTCTCCTCATTGACACTAAATACAATAGGACCGTCTGGAGTCATTTTGAGTGAGACGATAGGAAGTCGGATCGGGGAGTTCTTTGTTGGAGACTCTGATTCTGATTCTTCCGCACTACTCATGAGCATAACGGTTACCGCTTGGCCGTTTGTCAGAATATCGGTGTCGTTCTCTAATCCAATACGTATTTCAATCTTCTTTGTACGTGCATCAATTGCAGAACCGAGCTGAGTAGTAATTCCCTCAACAGATTCATGAATGAGCGCTCGGTCACCCACTCGAACGATCTGTGCATCGCTTTCTGTAATGTATGCGACAACTTCGAAGCCACCAGTGCTTGAAATAATTGCTGCAGGAACCCCCATCCCGACTGAGGTCCCTTCTTTAATACTCAGTGCGTTTACGGTTCCTGAAATAGGTGAGCGAACAATTGTCTTTTCAAGATTTGCCTGTGCAAGACGCATTGAGCCGAGTGCTTGTTTCACGTGCGCATCAGCGAGTGAAACATCCCCGCTACTCGCCGCAATGCTCGCTTGCTCCTTTTGCGATTTTGCTGCGTTGAGTGCACTCCGTGCTCCGGAGAGTGATTGGAGTATTCCATTTACGGTCGTCCGCCCATTCGCAAAATCAGTACGAAGCGCAGAGAGGTCTGTATCACTTAAACTTCTCTTCGCGTCATCGTCCGAAAGAAGACTCGTAAGCGTGACCACTAATGTACTGAGACGCGTAATGTTTTTTTCTGCATCAGAAATAAGTGCTTCAGCATCCGAAGAGGCCGACATATCGAGGGATGCTTGCCATGCATCAAAAATAGCTTCGAGCTCGACTCTGTCTTCATTGAGCGTATTGGCTGTACCTTTTCCATCAATCTTAAGCCCGGGAATCGGTGTTTCAGGTTGCGAAAATAGTTGATCGACGATATTACGAAGCACATCGTCAGCTGATGCAAAGGCTGAACGATATGTATTTACTGCTTGAGTGAGTGCTTCCTCATATGCCTGATCTGCAGAGGCAGAACCAACATTACTCGCTGAAGCGTTTGCTCTCGCAGCTTCATACACACCCTGTGCTTGAAGTATTGATGCGCGCTCAGTGCTATTTTCAATAGTACCAATGATCGCACCAGCCCCAACTGTGTCACCAAGTTTTACGGGCACCGAAGTTACTCGTCCACTCGATTCTGTTAAAAGGCGTGCTTCACGCACAGCTTCTACGGTTCCGAGAAGGGAAAGAGTACTTCCACTTCCTTCAAGTTCAGAGACGCGCGACACCGTAACTACCTTTGTTGTATTTTGAAGTGCTGCTTCTTCTCCTCCTTCACCTCCAAACATACTTGCAAGAATAAGTACGACTGCGATTCCAATTCCTACACTAAAAATGCGTACTGTTAAAGTTCCGAACCGTTTTGTAAGCTTAAAGTGGGCGTTTTTAATGAATTGCATACAGATATATATGAAATAATTTAGCGTCTAATTGTAACCCAATTTTAATCAAAAGTCAAATTACATAACAAAAAGTAAGGCGAAGCAAGAAGAGGCTTTTATAGAAAACGCCGAGTATAGTGTACTCGGCGGGTTCAGGATGTGACGTTAGCGTTTCCACTCGCATGGGGCGCCGTTTTGGTGGCTCACGATCGGTTGCGTGGAAGGTTGTTTTGAAAGCAAACCCAAAATGTGGTCAGGAAGGCTCGGAAGAAGATCCAGATTTTTTCCTGCTCACTAAGCACTCTTTGTATCTCACTTCTAATTAAACGTCTACTCGTTTATGGTAATTGACTTAATATCAACATCTTCGAGACAGCACACGTTAACCGCTACCATTTCATTACCTTTATCATCACTTCCATATATGTAAGAAGATGTGCCACACGTGTTACAGAATAGGTGGTGAAGGAGCATTTTATGAAATTGGTATTCCGTTTGCTCTCCTTCACCAGTAACAAGCCTAAACGCATTTTGCGGACGAAAGTGAGAAGTCACCCCCGCCGTGAGCAGATAGAGCAATTACATGACATTACACTCTCGAGATTTTCGATATCTACTTCATATTTCACCTTTCCACAGTGGCAACTGCCTAAATATGTTTTCATATTGTTTGGCACTTGATTTTTATACATAGAAAATAGTACGTTTAAGTCTATCGCATTGTAAGTACTCGATTGCATGGTATAAAATGTTACGGTAAGTGATCTCGTAATAAAGTCGTTCTTGTCTCGTCATAAAATATATAACTTTTTGAGCTTTTTCCTATGAATAAAAATACAAAACTAATAATTGGAGCAGTTGTTATCCTTGGCATAGCGTTAATCGCAATCTTCTTCGTGCGTCCCATGCTTCAAAACCGAACCGTCTCTACTGTAGTAAACGAAAAAATCGAACGACCTGAATTAAATATTGCATTTACATTCCCGAGTGGTGAAGATGCATATACATACATAGAGCCTATGAAAGTAGAAGGAGAAAACAAGCCAGTAGGGGCGTTCATAATGATGGAGTCAAAAGCATATGAAGTAATGCAAGACCCAAGTTTTGTAGGAGAAACGCCCCCTAGCATGAGCATCTTTGTATTTGATGAAGTGGAGGCTACTTCAACCGTCTCATCAAGTACAGAATCTATAGACCGAATGACTAAGCTTCGTAATTGGGCAATGGAAAATACCTCTCTTACTTCATACAATCTTGCACTAAGTGCTCCAGAAGAGGTTGAAATAGATGGAGTAAAAGCACTCCACTATAAAGCGGATGGAGTGTATCTCCAAGATGTATATGTTGCGTTTTATAGCAACAAATTCTATTTAATTGTAGGACAACATAATGGAGAAGAAGACAGTCAGCACGGTGTATTTCAGGAACTCATACGATCGGTGACATTTCTTTGAGAAAATCCCGCGTCCGTGACGCGGGATTTTTTTGTGGAGGTGGTGGAGTTGGGGTCAAGTTTCTAATTCGCTATGCTCATAAGAACTTTCTCCCCGGTCTCGACTGTTTTGCATTAGAAATAGCAAAACATGTCTCCGACTTTCAAATCCGCACGCACAGTGTGCAGACACTGTGCTCCACCCTCACACAATGAAAAAACGCCTGAAGGCGCTTTTCATTTTGTGGAGGTGGGCGGATTTGAACCGCCGTCCGAGAATGTTCGTTTGTATGTATCTACAGTGCGTAGATTACCTTTTGGTTTAAACGAGTGATGTAGAAAGTAATCCAAAGCATCATTCATCGAGCTCCGAAGAATTCGAAATGGTGCAGAAGCGCAACACCATTTTAGAGTCTCATGTTTATATCACCACGACCATCCTATGAGGCATGAGATAGTGTGACGTCGCACGAGCGAGCAGTAATTACTTACGCTACAGCTGGTGCGAATCCGAACGCGTTTGCGTAAGGACTTGGTACGCTTTTCTTAGCACGTACGTTTGAATTCCTCTTAACGAATTGGAATTCAACTTCGACACTGCACATACGAAACGAGGCAAACCGTCTAAGCCTGTCACCCCCTTACAATGTCCGAGCGGATGCATTTTTCATACACTCGTATACCTACAGACGCTTTAAGGGAATTAATATTACCGGAATTTAAAGTCTCGTTCTATATCTCGCTTTGTATCGCGTTCCTTTATGCTCTCACGCTTGTCCTGCTTTTTTTTACCTCGCGCAATGCCTATCTCGAGCTTTAATTTTGAACCTTTATTATACAACTTAATTGGCACTGCTGTCAAACCCTGTTTTTCGCTTTTAAGCTCAATTTCTGCAATTTCCTTTTTTGTAAGGAGAAGTTTACGTGCACGTTCGGGTTCAAATGAAGCGGAGACATTTTTTTTCTGGAATGCTGGAATAGAAACGCCAACGAGAAAAGCTTCTTTGCCACGCACAATCACGTACCCTCCTTCAAGTTTTCCATGCCCGTTCCGGAGTGATTTTACTTCTGTCCCAAATAGGGAAATGCCCGCCTCGAATGTTTCAAGAATATCAAAGTCGAAGTGCACTCTTTTGTGGCTTAAAATCATACCCATACGATAACTATAGTCTGTAAGGTGACGCCTCGCAACTAAAAACGTACATCTCGCAAAAAGGAGCATTTTATGTATAATAACGCTCTATGACTACCCCACATGATGAAAAAAATACAAAAGAAAATAAAATCAAAAATACGGAAAAAAATTCGTTAGAAAAACAAAAAAACCCAAAAATGAAACTGCCGCAAAGAATGCCCGTCGGCCCCGGAAACTTTTGGAATAACGTGCTTTCAACAGTGTTACTCCTTGTTGCACTCACATTTTTCTATTCATATATAGCGGACACGGGAGAAAAGCCTGAGGAAATATCTGTTTCTCAAATTGCAGAGCGAGTAAAAGTGGGAGAGGTAAATAAAATCGTCGTAAAGGGGAACACCCTTGAGGTGTACTATGCCGACGAAACTCGGAATCGTAGCGAATCGAAAAAGGAAAACGATGCAGCCGTGACTGAAACACTTACCAATTTAGGAGTTTCAACAGAACAAATTTCGACGATCCAAATTTCAGTTGAAAATGAATCAGGATTCCGTTATTGGATTTCGAACCTTGCACCATTTCTATTTCCCCTCATTCTTCTCGGGTTCATTGTTTGGTTTTTCACACGCTCGGTGCGTGGCGCAGGAATGCAAGCACTCAACTTTGGATCATCAAAGGCGCGAATGATTGACCCAAACGATCAGTCGCAAAAAGTAACCTTCAAAGATGTTGCTGGTGCAAAAGAAGCAAAACAAGAGCTTGAAGAAATTGTCGACTTCCTAAAAAATCCAAAGAAATTTCTTGATATCGGTGCTCAGATTCCGAAGGGCGTCATGATGATGGGTGCTCCAGGAACGGGAAAGACACTTCTTGCGCGTGCAGTCGCGGGAGAAGCGGGGGTTCCATTTTTCTCAATTTCTGGAAGTGAGTTTGTCGAAATGTTTGTGGGTGTTGGAGCCTCACGTGTGCGCGACTTATTCCAAATGGCAAAGAAAGCCGCACCATCAATTATCTTCGTTGATGAAATTGATGCCGTCGGGCGAGTACGTGGCACGGGTGTTGGTGGGGGGAACGACGAACGTGAGCAAACACTCAACCAAATACTTGTAGAAATGGATGGCTTTGAACCAACTGAAAAAGTGGTTGTCATGGCCGCAACAAATCGTCCTGACGTGCTCGATCCTGCCCTTCTTCGTCCAGGGAGGTTTGACCGCCGCGTCACCATTGACCTTCCTGACCGCATTGACC
>JAYSTK010000087.1:0-29878 GCA_043719825.1 Candidatus Kaiserbacteria bacterium
TACATCGCAGCACTAGGCACTTTCAGTATTGCTGTCGTGAGTTCTGTGTCGTCACTTGTAGACTCGACGGTTCAGCAACTCCCTGAAATCGAATATGCGTCATTTGACGGACGAATCACTATTGATACAGTGAGTGGAACCGCAGGTACTGCCTACCCAATAGGGACACGCTCTTCCCCGGTAAACAACCTCACCGATGCGCTTTCGATTGCTGTCACACGCGGAATTAAGGTCATTGAGACAATTTCTGCACTGACAATTACAACAGGTCAGAACGTGAGCGGGTTCCTTATCACTTCTCCAAAGTGGTCAACTGTTACGCTTAACGCAGGTTCAATCACTAATGACACAGCGTTCTCAAAAGTATCTCTCTACGGGGTCATGAGTGGGTACTGGAATGTCCTCAACGACTGTTGGATTTATAACATTTCCAATTTCATCGGGTGGGTACGCGCCGGTTCAGTCGGAAGCGTGTCGTGTGGTGTGGGCGATATTGGGGCAGAGTTTGGAAGTCAGATATTCTTTGATGACATTGTCCCGCTCTACCCAAATGTGAAGTCTACGGTCACGATGAATACAAACATCACGGCAGCGTTTACGAACTGTAAAGATAACGTCATTCTTGCATCACTCGGTTCAACCGCGAGTGTAAACGTAGGACTCCTTGAAGGAACACTCACCATTGCCTCTTCCTGTGTTGGGGGAAGTATTATCGTTACGGGTGTTGGTCAAGTCACGAACAATTCTGCGCTCACTCCTAATGTCACGGGGCTTGTGAATCCCGCAACAGTGAGTGATGCTGCGTGGGATGAACTTCTTACCGAGCACACTACAGTGGGTACGGCGGGGAAGAAGCTTAAAGATGGTCTTACTCAGAATAACTTTATTGCCTTAAAATAGGGGATATCACGACTTCTATGAAAAATGAAGTGGTACAATATATATGAAAACATTAGCAAAAATTAAAAATAACCATTATGTAAAACGTATTATGTCTGAACCAGTATCAACCTTTGCAGTTTCTGCGATAGCCAAACATGGCCTCATCGCAGGATTCGGAGCACTTGCACACGCTATTAATGCTCATCGAACAGGAAAGACAAAGGGGTTGTTGGACTTCTGTTTACTTACCATCATGTCCTCATTTTCTGGGGTAATTTTTGCTCTCGTTGCACTCAATTTATTTGAAAATCAATACATCACTCTAGCAGCAGCTGGTTCTGGCGGTTTTCTTGGGGTAGAAGGACTTACTGTACTATCTGGAAAAATTCGAGAAGCGTTGGTAAATTCATTTAATATAAAAAAATAGTATGGAAAAAACATATGCCACAGGAGCGGAGGAGTCACCATATGACGTTCGTACCTTCGCATATGTTCCATCAGGCATTCCTGTAAGTGGTGGAGTTCGTTACTCACCAGAGCAAATTGAAGACCAACATAAAGTTGGTATTTGTACTGCAATTTCCACAACACAAAACGCACGTAAAGCACTGAAGAAAAAGTTTTCTGCTGACTTTCAATATTTAATGCAAAAGAAAAAGCAGGGTAATTGGGATGAAGGGTCTTCTCTTTCGCACGCTCTTTGGGTTGCTAAAAATATAGGTTTTCTTCCTGAAAAACATTGGACATTTACAAATGAAGAAGACCGCAAACTTTCATACACAAAGTACATAAAAAAGTTACAAGCAGTTTCTGACGAAGATATAGAAAAGCTTAAAAAGTTTTGTGAGCCATATAAAATTTCAGCATATTCAAGTGTTCCAATTGACAGAGACTTGATGGCTCAAGCAATTAACGAAAGTTCAGCTGGGGTTCTTACTCGATATGCTCTTGGTAATGAGTGGTGGAAATCACCAGTCGAACCACTCCGGCCACCAAAAGTTTTCATTAGTGGTCACGCAGTAACTGATTCAAACTATAACGGAACTTCATTTAGAATTGCCAACACATGGGGTACTGATTGGGCAGATAAAGGTACCGCATACCGTCTGCACAAAGATTACAGACCAACAGAATGTTGGCTCGTACACTACAACATTGTTCCTGAAGTGGTACAAAAGCAACTTGATTCGCGTACCGAGTTGCAGGGTAAGTTGCTCAATGCACTACAGGAGCTTATTAAGGTTTATCAAAATTTAACAAAATAGTATGACAATCTCAAAAAATGGCGCATCGTTAGCCGTCCTTATCATAGAGGCACTTCTCAGTTCTCTTGGTGTTGAATTTGAAGTTGGTTCTGTAACAAGGGCGGTTGAGGGAGTATTGGTGGCAGTGGCACTTATTCTCATGGCACTTAATCAATTCAACCGACCAAATGTAAAGGCATTTTTCTTTAAGGAATAAGGGGATAAACCTGTGGAAACTGTGAGTAACTTTGTTACTATTAATATGGTAGGGTCTTTCGACAATTAAATAAATACACCTCCAAAAAAATTCTTAATTCCAATAAAACTGCATTCACTATGCAGTTTTATTGTGCATAAGGACTAGTTGACATATCTCACAAGTGGTACAATAGATATATTGTGAGTTTCATTTATACACGCACTCAATTACTTTCAGACATAAGCGGAGGGATTCGTGGTAAAATTGGCATGATATCTTCGCAAGAAGATTTTGTAAACCGTGTCGTACGGGAAGTAAATAACGACATTGCAATCCGCTCGACACGACGTAAAGCATCTCTGAGTCCTGAGATGTTTCCTGGTATTTTTCAATACGCCTGTCCTATAGACTTACGTGATTTTCGCATCATAGATATTCCCGCACAAGCAAAACGATATGATAAATCTTTTGGCCTCGTGCCTTCTGAGCAGTTTGCTGTGAATCCACAAAAAGGAAATATTGCTATAGATGATTATAATGGCGTTCGAACACTTTTAATAAATAGTGAAGTGAACACAAGTAGTGTCACGATTTCATCACTTGAAACAACAACGTCTGGCGGTGGTACATGGACAGCTGTTGGGGATGCCACAAACGTACGAGATGACAGTGATGATTATATTAAAGGAGCTGGAAGTGTTGCGTGGGACATTGGCGCAGGGGCGACGACAACTGCTGGTATACAGAACACAGGACTCAATACATTTGACCTTACCGATTTCCTCGGTGGTCACAGCGCAGTTTTTGTGTGGGTTCGCATAAACAGTACAACAAATCTTACAAACTTTGTTTTGAAGATTGGTAGTGACTCAAGTAATTATTACAGCAAAACAGTAACTGCCCGACATGATGGAAACGCTTTTGCTTCTGGTTGGAACCTACTTCGTTTTCCTCTCACCTCCCTTACCGAAACAGGTACCGTTGTAGATACAGCAATTGATTTTGCATCAATCTACATGACGAAGAGCGCAGCAAAGGTTAGTGAGACTGACTACAAATTCAATAATCTTGTGGTCATGCGTGGAGTGATTCATGAAATTGAATACTACTCAAAGTATGGTTGGCAAAATACATCTGGCACCCATCTTGAAAACTCAACTGATGCTCTCGATTATGTTGTGTGTGACACTTCTGAATATGACCTTATTTTGAAGCATGGAATCCGACGTGGAATGAGATATACCAACTTCAGTACTGACGAAATTAAGGATGCTGATGCAGAATATGCCGACTCACTTAGAGTATATGGTTCTCAAAATCCTGACGAGTCTCAATTAATGGTATCTACATACCACCAAAATTAAAGTATGCAGCAAGATAAGATTGTAGATATCGCAGACTTTTCTCAAGGATTCTGGGCAAGTATTGATACAACAAAAGCACCTTTCGGGTCTCTTCGAAAAATGCGAAACGCGCAAGTTACAGAAAGAGAAGGTATTGGCCCACGACCAGGCACTGTTTTACTTGGAACAAAAAATACAAGTGCCTTTCCTATACGTGGTTTATATGCATTTAAAAAATCATTTGAGTCAAATGAAATTCTCATTAAGAATTATGATGATGAGATGGAGGGGTATTCTATTGGTAATACTGCTGCGGGTTGGTTCCGTATAAAAAGTGGTTTCACGCAAGATAAAGAATTTGGGTACGTTCATTCATTGTATAATACATCTAATGAAAACTATCTTATTGGTGGTAATCGTTTTGATAAGTTTTTCGCTTATACTGGTGCCATATTGCAATTAAATGGTGCCCTTGCTGGTGCAGAAACTGCACTTACTGTAGACACCACGCTTCTTGCTGATGTATATGAGTCACAAACAGCTACAGCCAACACTGCGACAACACTTACTGTCGCAACCGCGGTATGGGCAGCAAGTCAGTGGGTTAACTTTTATGTGTATGTAACCAGTGGAGCGTACACTGGTCAAATTAGAAAAATAACTGCAAACACAGCCACTGTTATCACTTTCGATACGCTACCTCTTGCGCCTGGTAACTGTACGTTTGAAATCCGTCGAATTTTGATACCACCCACAGGAACTGTTATTTATAATGGAACCACCATTGCATATACAGCGGTTCCAACAGCAACAACTATTAGTGTGGCTTCAGCACATGCGGCACCTGATAACACTGTGGTTACACTCGTTCCAACAGAGTATGAAGCTAACCCCAGAGGCAATAGATTCACCAACTTTCTTGGAAGAGTAATTGTTGGAAATGTACGCTCTGCCCTTTCTAGGGATAGTGGTGGTGCGCTGCAAGGGTATGCCTCTGGTTCCACAGCGTTTGTCTCCAAACTGAATGACCCTTTAAGCTTTACTTTTACAGCAACTCGTGTTGCTGGCGAAGGTGACATGATTGCTACACCATACGGTGGAGGAGACCTTGTTGACGTAATTGCACAGGAAAATCAGGCATATCTCTTTAAACGAGACTATATTGAGGCAATTTCGTACACACAAGATGGCAGCGACCTTGTACAACGAGAACCACTTAAACCAGGAGTTGGCTCTAGTGGGAAGGTTACACGCGGAACGGATGATGTGTATTTTTTTACCCCCTCCAAACAGTTCAGCTCAATTGGTCGTGTGCGTTCACAGGACGCTCGACCACAGACTCAAGATATTGGGCTTCGTATTTCGAGGTGGCTTGACCGTGCAGACACGACTGAGGTTGGCCGTGGAGTGGAAGTTTCAGGTAAATTGTATGTACCAGTAAAGTCTTCTTCAGAAGCGTCAGCAAATGACCTTATCCTTATTTACAATCGAAACACAAATTCCTTTGAAGGAATCTGGGACTTGGGTGCTTTTGGACTCGTTGAATTGAATGAGAAGTATTATTACGGCTCATCTGTTGACGCTAATGTGCACCAGTTGTTTCACACACGATACGCAGACGTTGAAGGAACGGAGGCGTATGGCTATTCCTTTGAGGTAGCTACCCACTTCTTTAACCTCATGCCATCAAAAACCTACCAACAAGCCGTAAACGGCATGGTTATTGAGGGGTATATTCGTGGAGGTACAACAATAAATTACTACGTATGGAAAGATTTTAACGAAAGTCCATCGGTTTCTTTTACCTTTGCTTCGACTGAACTTGGGTATCTTGACGGGGAGGGTTCCAATCTTTATTGGGGAGACCTTCCACTTGGAGTAAACGGTATGACAGTTGACTACTCTGATGTGGATGCTGATGGTCGTCGCCACTTCACCGCACGTGTCTATTTCCCATATGTTTACGGACAGTATTTTTCTGTAGGCATCACTTCTTCTGGGGTTGACCAAGACCACGAGACGACACGTTTTGGGTTAATGCTTATGGAAGAGCCAGGTATCAACACAAATAGGGTTAAAGCAATTTAGTAATAATGTTACAATTAGTATTATGTCAGTAAAAGCAATCTCAGTCCCCACAAAAATTCTCTCACAGTCAATTACTGCGGCAGCGACAACTTTTCGTCTCAATGACATTAAAGGTTGGGATGGAGTAAACCTTACTTCTGCTAGTTTCGGAACACAGGCGTATGGAGTGTTTCGAAACGCAGCACGTACACAGATTGAGCTTTTTGAATTTAATCCAACAACAATTGCGAGTGCTGATATCACAATTACCCGTCGTGGTCTGAAATATGATGGAGACCTTACCACAGAGGTGTCTACCAATAAGTATGCATGGACAAAAGGTGACACGTATGTTGACATTGGTACTGACACTCCACAAATTTTTGAAAACCTCCTCCAAAACGTAGCAGCAACAGCAACAAACGTTGGTGCAATTAACGCAGCAGCAGCGTCTAAAAATCCACCAATTGATGCTGACACTTTTCCTATTACTGATACCGCAGCGGCAAACATAATTAAGAAAGTTTCTTTTACAAACCTCAAGGCTTTTCTTAAAACATATTTTGATACGCTTTATGCAAACATCGCGGGGAGTGTGTCCCAAGTATTCAGTGCATCTACAATTGAACTCGGTCATGCAACAGATACTACATTTGCGCGAGAAGCAGCTGGTATTGGCTCAATAGAAAATGAAATACTGAACGGTTACGCTACTACAGCAACTGCGGCAGGGACGACTACTCTTACGAGAGCGTCGGCAAAGAATCAAGTATTTACAGGAGCGACTACTCAAACCGTTACATTGCCAACCACAGGAACAATTCTTGGACAGCAGTACATCATCAGTAACAAGTCTACAGGAAAAGTTACCGTTCAATCTTCTGGTGCGAACACCGTACTTGTACTAGGAACAGGTATGGTTGTTACTTTTACCGCACAGGTGGCTACTCCAACTACGGCTGCAAACTGGGAATACACATTGATAGATGGTATCAATAACGACAAAGATACAACGGCAAGCGCGAATGCGGCAACCATAGATTTAATGTTTGTATCAAACACTATCTCAAACAACTCAGCGGCAACTCTTACAGTTACCCTCCCGACAGCAGGTGCGGTTGATGGTCAAAGACGAATAGTACGAGTCTTAGACTTTTCTGCCGTAGCTCAAACTATTACATGGGTAAATACTGAAACTGCCGTAACACCGCCCACTCCCTCAAATGGTTCAACAACCTTGCCTAAAACGGCTGGCTTCCAATTTAATGGAGCTACAAGTCTGTGGCGATGTATAGCGAGCGCGTAATAATATGCCAATACAACCCATCAGCGACCTACTACTCAACAAAACAGCTTCTGAGAAGTCAGATATTAAGTGTACTGAAATTGCGAAACTTGATATAAAAGGAAAGGTTAAAGATAAGATAAAACCAGAAATAGAATTAGAAATAGTTGGCCCGATTACCAAGATTGATATTAACGGTCAAATCGGAGTAGAGTTATTTGCGCGTGGTTGGAAAAACGGAAGTCAGTTAGGCTTTGGAAAAGATGGAACGATTGATATAGAGCGTTTCAGAATCTTTAACCCTCCTATTCTTGTTCAAGACCCACTTGGAACTATAATAAAGAATCGTGCAAATTCAAATACCGGAGAAATAGTTACACATATTTATTCAGAAGACACCAGAGAAGCACTACTCCAGTCTCTTACTCATACAATCTTACAAGTTGGGAAAGATGGGGTAAATATTATTGCGGGGAAACGTGGAAATACCACAAGTACATTCTACCCCGATGCTTCAACAATATCAGCTGCTTGTTATAAAGATGATTCAAATGTTTGGGCAACAACTCGTGACGCAACAGCATCTCGTGTTGTATATGCAAATACTTCTGTATACGCGTCTATTGGAAATGGAAATGGTGCGGGTTTCTATAACATACTAAGGGCGTTTATACTATTTGACACAGCCTCAATACCAGACGCAGACCCAATAAATTCAGCAACTTATTCAGGGTGGGTGTCATCGGTAGGTGAAGTATCAGGAACACACACCAATATTTATGTCGTATCGAGCACCCCCGCTTCTAACACAAGTATTGTCGTGGAGGACTACGACCAACTTGGTTCAGTTGATTACGGTAGTGCAAGTGGTTTTACCGCAGGTCAGTATAAAGATTTTGCGCTTAATGCAAGCGGTATCGCCGCCATATCAAAAATAGGAATTACTAAATTTGGACTCAGGGCACATGGCGATTTTAACAACTTAACACCAGACGATACGAATGAATTAGAAGTTGAGATGTTTAATGCAGATGCGGTAGGAACAGCGAATGACCCCAAACTGGTTGTAGAACATGGTAGTTCAACCAACTCTAACTTCTTTCAATTCATGTAATATGGTATTAACTAATGTATAATTATTAACATATGGGACTCTTATCTAAAGCAAAGTCAAAACTCAAAAGCGTAGCAAGTACGGTTAAAGATAAGATTGTCAATAAAGTTAAGGAAGTTGTTGTATCAAAAACATCAACACCAAGTAAATCATCTGGCGGTGGTTCTGGTGGAGGAGGTGGTGGAAGTTTTGGCAGTTCCTCAGCACCACAGGTAAACAATGTCGCATCAGTCGCTTCGGCTGTTGCCCCCAAAAAAGTTGTCATACCAACTGTTCCCTCTGGCCCACAATCGAAATTTCCTGTAAATCAATCTGTTGCACCCAAGGCAACAAATCCATTTGATAAATATACTGGTGGCTACACGTACACCCCAACAACGACAAAAAAAGATGCGTCCGTGAAACAGTTGATGGACACCATCAATTCACTGAAAAATAATCCAAAAGGAACTGGTGGCCCATCCAAAGGAGGATTGCCCCCACTCAGTATTGCTGAACTTGAAAAACAAGGATATGTAAAAAAGACAGGTGACAACAAGTATGAGTCTACAGGTGTGTATGAGGCGAGTGCACCTAGTAATAACAGGTCATCAAGTGCTATCGACACAAGTTTCATGTCGCTCGGCTCAGAGGATTATTCCTATGGACTAGGAGACCTTGGCGTAGACATCACTAATACATTTGAAACATCACTAGCTTCCCCTACACCTTCTTCATCACGTAGCACATCATCTTCAGTAGGTTCAGGTTCGTCACGTGGGAATGGTGCAGGTGGCGCATCTTCACCAACTTCACAACGTGGTTCAAGTACGATAAGTGCTCGTGACCAAGCTATTGCAAGTGCAAAAGCAGAAGCAGCACGTCTCGCAAAAGAAGTTGGTTTACTCTCTGCAAAAGATGAAAGTGCTGCACAAGGTGCAGTTGTTTCAGATACAGGAGAAGTGCAGGAAGAGTCGGCTGCAATGAATAAACTTAAAGACACAGACCCTTCACCTTCAACAAAAGAACTTCGTCTTCTTAATGAAGAAATTAAGCGTAATGACCAGAACCTAAAAGACAATTTATCTGCAATCAATAGTTCTTCTGATGTTGCAAAAACAGGGGTACTTGGGGAACAAGCAAGTGAGGTGGGGCAAACATCAGTAGGTATTGCAAATGCTGGCGGGTACCTCGGCTTCTCTGGCTCAGGTACAGGAGTGATGCTTAAACTCGCTGAATCACATCGAGCTGAACTTACTGCGCTTGAATCAGAACGGCAGACCGCACTTCAGGAAGCGCGTAACGCAGCTGCCAATCGTCGTTTTGATATTGTTCGCCTTAAGGCAGATGCGATTGCTCGAATTGACCAAGAAACCTACGAACGGACAAGAGAATATAACTCTGAAGTAAAGAAGGAAGCAGAAAAAGGTGTTGAACAGGCGAAAAAGACAAAGACTCAAAATGACATCTTTACCGCGATACAGGGTGGTGCTAAGACAGCTTCTGATATCTTCAAAAATCTTGGTGGCAAAACTGATATTAAAGAAATTAATGATTTCTTAGAAGAAATGACACCTGCTTCTACGAAGTCAGGATTTAAATTTACGGGCAATGAGACCGCTGGTTTCCTTGGTTCTGGCATGTCGCAAGACGACGTTTCTGCGCTTCAAGAATATGTTAATGAAAACGGTTACAACGAGACTGTGCGAAGCAGTCTTACACCTGCACAACGTGCTGTGGCCGACGAGGTATATGGAAGAAAGACAGGTAGTAATAATAGTACATCGTTTACCACTGACGAAGGAGTGGCGATTTCTGATACAACCATGCAAGTTCTTGATGGGTTCACGACCCTCAAAGGACTCACACCAACAGCTGCTGCAAAAGTTCGAAGTGAACTGTATGCACTTGGCTTTGGTAGCGATGCTGTACCAAAGTGGTTTGATGCTGGTACCGTTACCGAGATGATGGGAGTAGAACTTACACAAGAGTTTCTTGAAGGGTTCTACAAGATGAACATGGAGCCAACTGTTCTTGGTGCAGCAATGGATAAGTTTACAAAACGATTCATTAGTGATGCGTGGAAAAATTATCGTTCTCGTGTGTTTGCTGAAAAGCCAGGTAGTGGAAGTGGCTCATCAAGTGGAGGGGGTGGCCTCAGCGACATAAATGAGGACGATTTGTAAAACATATGGCAATATCAGACAAGATAAAACAGCTTTACTCAGGGGTTGAAAACGGACTTGTTAATACGTTTGGCCAAGAGCCGAGTAAATTTGAGAGTGTCGTTGATAAAACACTTGGTGAGATGGGTCGTGGGTCGCTTCGACTTGGCGCAGCAACACTTTCTGGTGGAATGAAGATTGGTCGTAAAATACAAGCTGCACTTGACCCATTCAGCACATTTGATGACTACGAAAAAAAATATGGTTCATCAACAATCACTCCCGAAACTAACTTCGAGAGGAATTTATTTGGGACAGATGAGGCACTTACATTCAGACGAGCAGGTGGAGAGATGCCGTTCGTTGATGAGAAAGGTGCGTTTGCACCTGTCCTTGGTGTAGGTCTCGGACTTCTTGATATTGCACCAGGGGGGAAGGCGGTTAAACAATCGTTGGTACTTGGAGCCAAGGAACTTGAAACTATCCTTAAGACAAAGAATGTAAAAACGATTAAGGAGGTTCTTCTTGGCTCAGGTAAGGTAGCAAGTGAAGACGTTGATGCTGTAGCAACCGCATTAAAGTTTGTCGATAATGAAAAGGATTTCACACGAGTCACAAAACAATTGATTGAGCGTGGTTTTGTAAAGAGTGTGAGACAAACTACACCAAACGCTACAAAAGTGGCTGGGCAATACATTGCAAGAGATACTGATGACCTTGCAATCATGGCGAGAAACGAAGTTAAGTTAGCGCAGGACGCCGCTGAGACATATGCCCGCAACAATAATGACGATAAGGCCGTTGCTATTATTTCAGAGCTAGTAAAGAAGTACGGTGATGACGCGGCGAAAGCAACTGCATCAGGTAATAAGGCACAAGCAGATATGCTCTACGACAGACTTGCCGAGATGGTAAATCCTTTTGCAGAAAAACTCACCAACCTTGGACGAGCTGTTCAGGCAGCCTCTATTCTCGGCAGAGCTACACCAGAAGGACAACTACGCTTCGCGGCGAGAACTATTCAGAAATGGAACGAAGCTAATCCAGCGAAGCGAATACCAGAGCTTACGGGTGATGATACCAAATTCATTAGAGAAGAAATGAAGGCGATTGGTGAAATGGAAGATGGTCTTGATAAGGCAGTCCGTCTTAAGAAGGTGCAGGATTTCATTACAGATAAAGTTCCTACTCCACTATGGAAGAAGATGACTACTGTGTGGAAGGCAGGACTCCTTACAGGTCTCAAAACTTCAGGACTCAACATCGCTTCAAACCTTTCACATGGTGTACTTGAAACAATCAAGGATATACCTGCGGCAGCGGTTGATAGTGTGGCCTCTCTTTTCACAGGCAAAAGGGCAAAGATGGCAACACTTAAGGGTACAGGTGGTGGTATTAAAAAGGGATTTGAAAACGGATGGAATTATCTCACTAAAGGGATTGATGAACGCAATATCGGTGAGAAGCTTGATTACTCAAAGGTGAACTTTGGTAAGGGGGCAGCAGCTAAATTCTTTCAGACTTACACAGATACAGTCTTCCGAGTGATTGGTGCTCAAGACCAAGTCTTTTACTACGGCGCAGCCGCTCGTTCACTTGGCGACCAAGCGTTGGCAGTAGCTCACAACGTTGGGCTTCGTGGCAAGGCAGCAAAGGAATACGCCGAGGAATTGATACAGAATCCTACGTCTGAAATGATTAATGCTTCTGTTATTGATGCTACAACGGCTGTGTTTCAAAACGAAACAACCATATCAAAAGTTGCAGGAAAGGTAAGGAACGCCACAGGGATGCTTGGTGAAATCGTTATCCCATTCAACAGAACCCCATCCGCAGTAGCTATGCAGATTCTTAACTACTCACCAGTAGGTATTGTTCGTGCTGTAGTAGAGAATATCGGTAAGGGCAAATTTAATCAGAGACAGTTTTCAACAATGATGGGTCGTGGCATCACAGGAACGGTACCAATGTACATTGGCTATGAGCTTTTCAATAACGACATGGTGCAACTTGAGTACCCAGAAACCGCACGTGAACGTGCTCTCTATGAGGCAGAAGGACGCAAGGACAACTCCATTAAAATCAATGGCAAGTGGCGTGACCCGATTGTTCTTGGGCCAGCAGGGAACTTGATACTCATGGGTGCGTACTACGCAAGGGGAATCAAACAAGCGGGGAGCCCATCGGGTGGTATGTACGAAGGTCTTAAAACAGCGGGGCTCGGTACTTTCTCTGCACTTAAAGAGCAGACATTCCTCAGTGGAGTCAATAACTTTATGAACGCATTTGACGACCCTGTACGAAACGGAGAACGATATGTTCAAAGTCTTGCATCGTCTCTCGTGCCGACGCTCTCAGGAGACGTTGCTCGTGCTATTGATGGTGAAGACAGAAGGACATCGGGTAACTTTGGTGAGAAAACAGTACAAGGTATTAAAGCTAAACTCCCAGGACTTCGTGATGACTTGGAACCTAAAGTGGATGTACTCGGTAGGGACGTTTCTCTTAAGGCAAGCCCATTAGAGATTATGCTTGACCCAACGAGGCCACAAAAGGAAACGGAGACACCTGTGACAAAGGAACTTCGTCGACTTTTGGAAGAAGGGTACACTGTATCTCCTACAAAATTGGGCAAGACTAAAGATGGGTATGCGATTCTTACGCCAGAGCAGAATACAGAATTGTGGCAACAGGCGGGCAATCTCGTCAATCAAAAACTTACTAACCTCATGTTGCGTAAGGAATACACTATGGCAGAGGATGAGGAGCGAGGAAAAGCTATAGAGAAAATAATTGACCAGTCAAAAATAACTGCACGAGCGCTTATGGTGATTGAGCTTACTGACGGAATTACTGGCGAAGCTCTTGTTGCTACGCTTAAGAATTTGAAGGCAGGAGGATTACTCACCGATGACGTATTACGTCGTGCTAAGGAACTACAATAATATGCCATCACTACGAGAAAAATTATGGGGTAAGACGAAACCACTTCGAGATAAACTCGTTGACATTCTTACCCCTGCATCAGTCATCAACTACTCATCGGCAGATGAGACAAAAGTAGATTCAAAAGACAGCGTACAAACAGTTCCTCTTCTTGATGCTAAAAAGAAGCCATTACCACCTGAGCCAGTAAAGGTTGATGACGGTGCTCTTGTGCCACAAAAGAATCCTGTACAAGCTAAACCAGAGCCAAAGAAACCGCTCAAGACGTTCGACGTGCCTTTCCTTGGTACCAATTATGACCCCTATGACCCTGACCAGACACGTCCAAACCCAGATGGAAAGGGAAAGGCGGGCGTAAAAATGACCGATGATATGGTTGCAACCGCACTTAGAGAGGATGGTTTGACTGGCAACCTTCGCCTTGGCACCGTCATCCGTGTTCCTTCTTTGGGTAATAAGGTCTTCCTTGTGACCGACACCATGAACAAACGATTCAATGGTATGAACAAGATTGACTTCGTTCGTGCCGATAAGAAGAAGGAACCAGACCCCGAAGTAAATAAAGAGTTTTCAGATATAGAGATTCTTCGTGAAGGTATGGGGCCAGAAGATGCACGTACGTTTGTTAATAGTGGTGAATGGGAAAGGTTTAAAAAAGAGAACTCATCCTCATATCAGGAAAAGCTAGAGACCACAGTTCCTCCACTTGATGACATTAGGGACGAGGATTGGGAAGACCCTACGCCAGACGAAATAAATAGAGAGAAGATTCAGTTCGATAAAGAACATTGGGTTATGATTAGTGAGTATCGACCAAAGCTTACTGATATGTTTGCTAAAGTGATGGACAAGGTAAAGAGTAAAATCCCTGGTGCTGACACGAGGCTAGAGGTAGCGATGCGTGATGAGATAGCTAAAAACTATCCTCTTACACCAGAGGCAAAAAAGATACTGAGTGAGGTGGACATTAATTTCGTTGAACCGGACTCTCTTCTTGGAGGTAAGGCAGGTGCTGAGCATCGGCAAATTCGAGGGGAGAAGACTGCAAAAGTATTTGATAAGATTTGGAATAATGCGAGTGCAGACAGCGCCATGCAAAAGGTTCCACCAAAGCTCTATCGTTTGCTTATGGGAGAACAAATTAACCTTGATAACTCTGATGCAGAGACTGCTTTTCACGAAGGATTACATGCTGTCTTTTCACGTAAATCAATCGAGCCTAAAGCTTTCCTTAAAGATTGGGACATGGCCCAAAATCAATCATCAGAAGCCGACGCATACGGGCCTACACACGACCTTATGAATTACCTTGATGAAAAGGTACGTGGCGGTATATATGAGGGGAATAACGATTACTCTGTAGTGAACGAGATGTACGCATACCTCGGTTCAATTGCAGGAAGGCAAGGACTCGAAGCGATACCAGGTGCCTTACAAAAGTATTATACAGATGTTCTGTTATCAAAGGACGCTCAAAAGAGACAGGCTACAGGCAATCGCACCCTAAGAAAGCTAAAGGAAAATAACCTAGCTGAGTGGAATAATTGAGTCCATAAACTTTTTCAGGTACTCGATACCCTCTTCACCACTTACCACAGTTACACTGTCATCAGCTTCAATACTATCCATCTCCGTTTCAGATACGTGTGAGTCGTTATTGTTGTAATCAGCACGAACAATTCGAATAATCATACCCCCCATATCTCGAACAGCCTGTGCCTCGTTAAGAAACCTAACATCATCCACAACAACATTTTTGTGTTTTGATGCTTGCTTCAGCCACATTACTACCCAATAGTCTTCATGGTCTCTACGCCGTACCTCGCCGCCAAAGTTCTGCATGAGGGCACGAAAGATTGGTGGCTTGTCTTTAAATAAACGGTCAATAGTCCAAGGTTTCATACCATCATATGCTGACCTGTCCATTACCTCAATGATTGCTTCAAGTACATTAGGGAATCGTTCTTTGATTTCAGCAACAAGAGCATCCTTAAAATTCAATCGCACGAACCCATACTTATCCGCAACGTACTGCGCTGCGGTTGATTTGCCGTTTTGTTTTTTACCCGTTAATCCGATTATCATTCTTTCTTCGCTTTAAATATAATAAATGGTGTGCCGTCCTCGAACGTAGCAAGACCAAGTTGCTCCTCTTCTTTCATCTTGTCTTTCAGTTCTTTCTCTAGCTCCATTGTATCATCTGTGTACTTCCACTTCTTCCTAGAAGACAAACTGAAGACTCCTGTACCTGTGTCAATTTTTGAATCGGCTGGCACAAGCGTTAGAAGCTGTGGCTTAAGTGCCTCACAGTGTTCTTCAAGAACCGCAATCTCTCGCTTGTAATCTTCATATGCTCGGAATAGAGCTTTCTGTTCTTCTGTCATTTTAATGCTTTAGTTAATGTGTAAATCCACCCTTCTTCACCGTCTGGCTTCTCTTGCTTCGCTCTAAGGAGCCATTCAAGATACCCTCTGTCCCCCTGTTTCACTTCAGCAACTGACTTACCTTTATATTTACCAAAGTTAAATGTGTGGTATTCAGTTGGCTGTGTTGTTATCTCGATTGCTCTACGTATAGCATCTTCAGGTAGGATTCCATCAGCTTGTACGAGTTCTTCAAGAAGCTTTGCAAACACAACTTCAAGTACGAGTACGTCTCCCATTGCATCGTGTGCGGAGGCGTTTACTTTTAGTCCATAGAAATAGCGGAGGTATTGGAGCTGGTGGTTTTCGTACTTACTACCTTTATCGAGGTACCGTGCAATTTTTAGTGTGCAGATTTGTTGTGGAAATACTATGCCCTCATACTTTAACATTCGTGCATCGAAGTCTACGTTGTGGGCAACCAAGATGGCAGTGTCTTTAAGTTCGTTTAGTCGTGTGTGAATGTATGACCCCTGAAACACTGGCATGGCTTCGACCATCTCATTCGTGATATGTGTCACTGCCATTGCTGCAATCTTTATGGGGAGTGGCGGTTTAAATAACGATTGATGAGCGTCCCTTCCTTCTATCTTAAAGGCCACCTGACACAACCTGTCATCAGCGGTTGCCCCCGTTGTTTCAGTATCAAGAAAAAGTAAATTAGACATGGTTTCGTGGCTTACCTTGATTCTGATATGAACGTTTCTTCTTTCGACATTCTTTATGGAAATATGCTATTTGTCCATCAGCGACTTCCACTACCTGCTTACAGTACTGGCAAAGTTCTGGGTGCCTATCCTTACTTGCAATTGGTTCGCTTCGCTTAAGGATATGTCTACCGAGTGGTTCATTTTTTCTCCAAAATCTTGTTGCGGTTATTTTTGACATTTTTTATTATTTAAGTACCTTTGATGATATCTTTCTTTATTTTTTAAATACCAATCATGCATAATTTTTTTACGAGCATCCTTTTCTTCAGGAGTCATGTTAGAACGAAACCTTGGTGCATATTGTTCTCGTTGTAACTTGTTGTGGTACTCCTTATTAAGTGCAAGAGATGTAATATATTTAGCACTTTTGCGTGACCGCTCCCTCTTTTTCTCGACATACTCAGGGTCATTCATACGTTCCTTAAGTCTGTCTCTACGTTTCTGCATTTGTTGTTCGTATTTCTCTGGGTTAGAAAACTTTAGCCATATACCATATACACCAGTAGGTGTTAGTGAGAACTGTTCAGCAATACTTCGGTAGGTAAAACCCTGCATCTTCATTTGAAGAATTTGCTCAACAATAGCTGTTGGTACGGTTCCCCTTTTATCTAACTCCGCTGGTACATGCTGATAACTCATAATGTTATTACCGTCTTAGGATTAAGCTGTTCCACAGGGGGAACCTTCGACCTCGCAAAGTCACTCACTAAGTTCATTGCGAGAAAAGCTTTCCGTGCCTGTTTAATATTCGTGATATACCCAACTTCAAATTTAGGTTCCTGCTTATCGAGACGCACTATCCAGTGATGCTTACATTTAATATGTACCATCTCCGTGAGCGCGATGTCATATGCTGCAACCTGCATGGCGTACTCATACTTCCCCATTGAGCCATGTCCGAAGATTTGATTACTACTTTTCCAATCTCCAAGAAGGAGGCTGAGTGTTTCTTTTTGTCCACAGTTGTGGCACACGATTTTATTCTTTCCTTTCTCAAACCATGTGTGTACACAACGCATCTGTTCCTCTGGTGGCGTAGTTCCAATAAGCCAGAGTGAGTCGAGGGTACCTGCGTACCGATTCTTTTTTGAGATAACCTTCAACTCACTGGCCACTGGAAACATCACCCTACTTCGCATGAACTTCTCTCCTGCAAGTGACGCACACTTACCTTCGTTACTATCAGTTGAGAGCCAGAAGTCTTTTATATCTTTTGGTTTTTCATTTGTTTCAAGCCACAGTGAAACATACCTGTCAACAATATCGTGGGCATGGGTGCCCCAATCTCCTGCACGTTTAAGGTCATGCTTATGAGCCTCACGTGCGTAAGTAAAGACCTCTGTAATCTGTTCTGGCTCCATCTCATCGAACCTGAGCATCTGGCTTTGGATATGGTCTACCGCCTTGTCCGCTGCCATTTGCTTGTAGTACTCACGTGAGAGAAGGCTGGTCTTTGTCGTCACACTCGCGTACGTCTCACCATCTTCAACATCTTGGTAGAAATGCTGGTACTCAGTATGTTTAGGAATCACACGCCCTTCGTAGAAGACCGCTTTGATTTTCTCCCTGAGTTCTAGCGCTAAAGATGGTGTAAACATGCAATGTTTTTTGATGCGCTGTGTGCAAGTGCCAAGGACTCACCCCTCAGCTACTCTTACGAGTGTTACTTAACACCTCTGTACAAAAGTGTTTAAGCCTATATCTTACTTGCATACAGCACACCAAAATTAATTAGTGTGCTAATAAACCTAGAAGTCTCCTCCTGTTGGGTCGATACCAAGGTCTTTAAGGGTCTCCTCATCCTTCTTACGATGCTGAACCTCAAAGATTTTGAAGTCGTTACCTGATGCGGTCTTTACCTTCTCCTTGAAGGTTGCCTTAATAATCGCATTACCCATACCATACTTGATGACGATACCTGCGAGTTTGTCATGCAAATCTTTTGGAGCATAGAACTTTCGCGCTCCTTCTTGTGTCATCACTGTGTACACCTGACCAACACCCTTAGAACCAGTCTCTACTGAGTGCGCGGTGAGGAGACCTGTGAAAGTTGCACCAGCCTCATCGAACTTTATAAAACCACTTCCTTCAGCGGTCTCCCATCCCTCTTTCTTTTCTTCAGACATGTTTTATATATTTATGTACTGTTTGTCTAAATCGCAAACAGATGCCCATACCCAATCTTGTTGGGTAAATGGGGTATCTATTCACCAAGTTTGTCACCAAATAAAACCGTATCAATAACCTTAGACCTTGACGGCTTCTTGTCCACCATGCGTGACACTGTTGATTGTGTCATGTTCATTATGTTCGCAATACTGGACACACTGAAACCAACCTCAGCAAGTCGCCATATAATGCTATTTCGAGCACTCCGTTCTATAATGGAGAGTTCGCGCCTGTTGATATCTTTTTTGACAGCTTCCATGACTCCTGTATAATACACGAACGCACAAAAAATTGCAACTCTACATGTGGATATGCAATTTTTGATGCAGGTTATTAGTCATTAACTATATCATAGCTATGAACGAAAATGATGAAGTTGTAGACACCGTGGTTGAGGAAACTCCTGTGGAAGAAGCGACAGCAGAAGCGGTATCTACGGACGCGACTGTAGAACCAGCGGTTGAAGGTGAAGAGGTAGTAGAGCCTACTGAAGAACAACCTTCAGACGAAACTCCTGCGTAACGCCCATGTAGAGCGTATGGTCACAGCCGACATACGCTCTCTCATGGATATTACAAGTCAGTGGTTTAATTACCTTCATACACAACGAAAGTTATCACAGCAGGTCATTAAGCTTGCTGGACTTGATGTCTACGACGACAAGTTAAAAATACCTGTATACAGTATTGATGGTCAGTATATTTTTTCTAAATATCGAAAGGCACCATGGGACACGTCGAATAGCCCGAAGTATCAGTATGAAAAGGGTGCAACTGTTTCTCTTTATGGAGCAGACCACATCAGCGACAACGTAGTTATCACTGAAGGAGAGTTGGACACACTCACGCTTATTTCATGTGGCTTTAATGCCTGTTCATCAACAGGGGGCGCGTTGAGTTTCCAAGAGAGCTGGACGCACCTCTTTGATGGGAAAAACGTAACCATCCTATACGACAATGATGAGGCAGGTATAAAAGGAGCCGTGAAGGTTGCTTTTATGTTACACAATTTTACCTATCGCTGGGTACCACCACGATATGGAAAAGACGTGAGTGATGTACTCATGACGTATGATGAAGAAACACTGAAGGTACTGATGCGTAATCCTGAGAATGCACTTGAAGTTTCCATACCAGAACTAAAGACCAAGAAGGCAATCCGTGAGTATCGTCGTACACTGTTTCAAATGGTGCGGGGTATGAGCACAGGAAGTATTGGTACACTATTTATACGCGCAATGATTGTTGAACTTTCTATGCGACTAGCAGAGAGAAAGAAACGGACGGTACCACATGTCGATGGAGGAGATAAAGAACGGGCGAACGCATATCCAATTGAAAATATCATCAAGGTGAATCGTGATGGGTTCGCACTTTGTGTCGCACATGACGAAAGGACGCCAAGTCTGAAAGTCTATAAAGATAACCACGCCTATTGCTTTGGCGGTTGCGGGAAACGGTTTGATGCAATCGCCATTGCAATGGCAGTGTGGAATATAGATTTTAAAAGTGCTGTCGAACGATTAACGAAATAGTATGGAAGAAAAGAAAGTAACATTTGCACAAATCCAAGAATGTTTCGATTCTTTCATGCTCCTTCGTGACCGCGACTTCATACGTCTCACACTTGCGGTAGTGATTGGAAATCAGATACCCTCTCGTCGTCCCATCTGGCTACTCCTTGTAGCTCCCCCATCATCAGGAAAGACAACGGCACTCAATGCTTTGGTGAACTTGACTATCAACACAAAGCGTGGTGAAAAGATACTCCCTACTTGTAGCATCTCAGATATCACAGATAAAACATTCGCCTCTGGTGCCATACGAAACGATAAGGAGACTTCCCTTCTCTACCGTCTCCCCTTTGGTGGTGTACTTATGTTCAAAGACTTCACCTCAGTACTCAGCAAGAGGGAAGAGGAGAGGCGTGGAATCATGGCACAGCTTCGAGAAATCTATGACGGGGCATATAAGAAGATTTTTGGTACAGGAGAGGAGGTTACATGGGTCGGTAAGATTGGTGCGATTGGAGGGGTTACAGAGGCCATCTACCAGCACCTTGAGGGTATGGCGGTGATGGGAGACCGCTTCATGCTCTATCAGGTACCTCAGCCAGACCGTATTGCTGTCCTTGAATTTAAGCTCGACCAGGAGGATAAAGGAACCACAGAGAGCGTACAGATGCCGAAGGCTCAGGCTCTCGTACATCAGTACATGCAACAGGCATTTGATATGCTCGAAGATACAAAGTTGTCACTTGATAAAACACAGCGTAGAGACATCATTGGTGTTGCAAACTTCTGCACCATCGCTCGTTCGGGAATCATCGTAAACGAATATACAAATGACATCAGCTTTGTACCCTCTCCTGAAATGCCAACTCGTATGTTTGAACAGATGTTGTCGCTTGGTGCCACATTCCTTTTGATGAATAAGATTGATGGTGAAGAAGGTGTGCATCTTGATGATAGAGACCTGAAGACCATTTATAAAATTGCGTATGACTCTATTCCTATTCAGCGTCGTATCGCACTCCGTTACCTCGCTCAGTACAGTGAAGGAGTAGACACCGCAGCACTCGCTCGAAAGACCAACTATCCAACAAAGGTGGTGCAGGGGTGGCTCGAACAGTTGAACGCGCTTGGGGTCGTTGCTCGTGTGAAGCGTAGCGGGTTCGGTAACTGGTGGAAACTTGAACCAACGTTCCGTGACATCATGTTTAAACTACAGGGCATCAAAGCACAAGATGACTGGATGACAGACGGGGAAGATATGGATGAGGACGCAGGTAAGGAGTGGCAGAAAGATAAGGACAGGGAGTACGACCCTGAACAGGCGCGTGAGATGACAGAGAATGACCCAGATGACTTTTAAAATATGCAATTACAATTATATAAACATCAAGAACGAGTACTCGAACTAAACCCTGAACGGTACTTACTCGCACACGGCATGGGTTCTGGTAAGACCATTACCGCACTCGCACTCGCTAAAAAGAATAACGTATGTACTCTTGTGGTCTGCCCTAAACCTGTCCGTAAGAAGTGGAACAAGGCAATGGTCGATATGGGAGTTGATGGGGAAGTAATGACACGTGAGCAGTTCCGTAAACTCGCACCCAAGCTCGACGGCTCTAAGTACAAAGCACTCATCATTGATGAGGCTCATTACGGATTCAGTAATCAGAAGAGTCAGCTTGCGAAGAAGACGATGTGGTTTATTAAGCAGTGGAGTATGAAATATATCTGGCTCCTTACAGGGACACCGTACACATCCTCGCCACTCTCTGTGTATGGTCTTGCTCTACTCCTTGGACATAGATGGAATTACTTTGACTTTAGAGGTAGGTTTTTCAGGGAACAATGGTTCGGCTCTCGCTCTGTGTGGGTTCCTCGTACCGATGAAGGGGCGAGGGAGGAACTTGCACGGTGCGTTCGCCTTATTGGGAGTGTTGTGCGCCTCGATGAGTGTGTGGATGTGCCAGACCAGATTGTAGAGATAGAGATGTTCGATAAGAATAAAGAGCAAGAACAGGCAGAATCACTCATTCAGCAAGACGAATCCAACCCCCTTGTACGCACCACCAAGTACCACCAAATCGCTTCTGGGGTGCAGATTGGTACAGAATTTACGGGAGACCTCACCTATGAGTGTGAGAAGAATGACCGCATTATCGAATACGCAGAGGAAACACTCAAGCTCATTATCTTCTCTCGGTACAACATGCACCTCAATCTTTTGAAGAAGATGCTTGATGAAAAGAAAATACCAAACGCCATCGTGAACGGGAAGGTCAACGACAAAGAGGAAATATTTGATAAAGCAGAGAAGTCAGAAAGATTTGTGCTTCTTATTAATGCCTCATGTTCAGTAGGGTATGAGCTACCAACCTTCGACACTGTTATTTTTGCTTCTCTGTCATACAGTTTCGTAGACTATACGCAGTCTATGGGTCGTGTGCTTCGCATCAATGCCCTTAAGAAGAACTTGTATGTCGTCATGATTACAGAGGGGAGTGTTGATGAGGCGGTGTGGTTATCTATTCAAAATAAGCGTGACTTCAATGATACGATATTTAGTAGTACTGAGCTGAATCAATATGAGAGTTAAAATTATCGGTGAAAAAATGTTGGCTCAGTGCCCAAAGTGTAAGGCGGTAAAGATGCAAATTACTGAGAAGTACCGAAAAGAACATTGGCAAAAAAGTATCGCCAAATTTAATAATCTACCTAAAGAAACTTGTTATGAATGTAAATAAAGATGTGCCTGTTGGTTACCGAAAAGACCGCAAAAACGGCGAAGTATGCTCAAATAAAAAGTGTTCTTATATAAAAAATTCGCCTCAACACTCTCTCTATGCTAATAGAAAACGAGGAGTGCTCCTGTGGATATGTTTCCATTGTGCAAAACAGGTTGACAAGATAATATGATGTGGTGAAGAAGTTAGAATCGCAATTTCAAATTATATTTAAACATTGGGTGCAGTCACAATGGAACAATGGTTCCGCTGCTTTTGAATTAAAACGTACCGAGACCGATAGATTTTATATACCAAACCTCGCCACCCACCAGAAACAGGCACTCACACAGGCATACGAAGGCACTCTCTATCACAAGATTTCTGATGCAAGCTACGAACAGAAGCCGATGGACTGCTTCGTTTTACAACAGTCGCTTGCCTATGTCGTTATTGGCTTCGGTAAGAAGCTCCTCGGCTTCTACCTCATCCCAATATGGGTATGGAACCAGAAGACAAAAGGAAAAACCTCAGTTACCAAGACTGAGGTTTCTTCTTGGAAAGAGGTTGAATTTATAAAAATACCAAAGAAAACATAATAGTTATCCTTATATGTATAAACACACGGGTGCTAAAATTATAGGTAGGGTGACGCCAAAACGCTGGGTGGAGTGTGCAACCTCCTGTCACCGCCAGTTCTTTGAAATAAGGAGTACAAAATGGTAAAGCGACATGACCATAAGCATCATAGATGCCCACGAAGTAAAGGTGGAGATAATTCTGCGCGTAATATTTCGGTAGTAAACCGAGATAAACATAGTGCATGGCACCTTTTGTTTCGGAATCATGAACCCGCGCAAATTGCACTCATCATCAACAACGTGTGGCTCGACCCCGATTACGAGTTCATCGTAAGGAGAAAGGTATGAAGTTCAAACTTGCTGAACGGCAACAGGCCGTGAAAGAAAACGAGCCGTGGGTGAAACCACAGCCGTGCATGGTGTGCAACAAAACCATACCAGGAGCCTACGGGATGCACCACGAGGGATGGACGTGTTCCAAAACCTGTGAGTCTGCCTTCACTGAAAGGAGGGCGCAATGTATACCACCAGTCATCATGAAGGACACAAGTTCTGGTGGCAATGGAAACTCTGTCTCTCCTGCTACCGATGGATGCTCTTGAATAAAGAGAGTCACATCATTGTTGAGAAAGACGGAGCGCTCTATCACGCACACATGACGTGTCCACCGATGAAATCCACTCACTTACGTTTAGAAAGGAGGGTAGAATGATGCTCTATCTTGTAAACACTATGATACGCCTCAACCTGAGTGAACATGAGTTCTTCCGGTTGGCGCATATCTGGGCGTTTAAGGGTCGTGACCCGAACATTCACGATGACGTTGCTCAGTACCAACTGAACGGCGTTGTACCGAAGTACGTTCAACGGTATCTTCACTACATTCAAGGGGAAAAGTGATGAAAAACCTGTTACTCGCACTCGTTATTGTCTTCCTCTGTGCACTCCCTGCGTTTGCACAGAAACCAGACCTCGAAGGGGCTATGGTCTTACATCAAGGTCGGTGCACCGACGATGGAAAACCAATGGTGTGCTTCCTCGTTGCAAAAGACAACGTGTTGTACGTCGCCGCCCATGATGGGCGAGGTCAAGCGAAGATTTACCGGGTAAAAGAAATGCCCAAAGACGGAGAGATTGATGAGAGCAAGCACCTCGAACTGCTGTGGTCACGCGATAGCGTGTGACACAAAACACCCGTGTAATAACGGGTGTTACTTTTTATTGTCAAGTAATTGTCAAGTAGGTTGTCACTCATCTCCAAAGCAACGGAATCGCGGGACTTGAAAATGTGACAGTGAAACTGCCCCTCCAACCATTCCGTTGCCCCGAAGACGAGGTGATGGGCTTGTGGGTCCGAGCCAGACTTACTCATGCGAGCAATTAACATTTGTCTGTGGCGCCGCCCGGACTCACCAACCCACCAATCTCATCTAATTATACCTCATCACTTACAAATTTTCGTATCTCCCCCAATAGTTCTTCATCGTGGGCTTTGAGGGTTTGGGTGAGCCATTCAGGTGTAAGTTTACCTAAACCGCTATAGTGGACATCCCCGTCTGTAAATGCTTCTTCTACTACCTCTTCAATAGTTTTCATAGGGGATTAATCAAATTTCTTATAATTACGCATAGCCTGTCCGTTAGGTGTTCGCGTTCATCTTCAATCTCATCTTTGCTTGCATAACGCGAAATCGCTTTGCAGTAAAGCGGGTCCGTGAGGATGTGACAAAGCTCATGGAGAATTCGGTCTTGTCGCATCTTTCCGCTACTCCATTCATTAAACGCTCTGTCGGAGAAATGGATGGTGGGTTCGAGGTACGGATACGTACAAGTAATTGAAATAAATGTCGTTTTCTCGTTGTGCTCAACGTTGATGATTTGGTCGGAGACTCCTAACACCGGCGCGTATAGATTCACCTTTTCGTTGATCCATTTAATGAAGTCCTTGTGTGCCTTCTTCTTCATACTGCTTAATTGTTATTCTTTGGTTAATGACTTGAGTCGATGGATAACGTCGTTTGGGGTGTGACCGTCCCATTTCGGCGCAGTAGGTACGGCTGTAACGTGAACTTTATTCCACACACTTAACGGCAAGTGGTATGTAATCATGCTCCCACCTTTTCCCCCGATTCCCGCGATAAACATATCTTTGAACATAGTTCCATCACTATGCTTCTTAGATTTCCACCCATCGTGTCTATGATGAAGTAAAGCAATGAACAGCCAGTAGCGGTGTGTATAGAGTTCTCCGAACGTGTGGTAGCCATCTGAAATCTTGTTTGTTTCTTCTTGCTTCATATCACGTATTTAGATTAGTAAGTTCACTCCTCTTCTGTGTGAGTGATTCGTCGTTGAACCACTCTTGTTCCGGCCCTGTCTCCATCCAGTCTCTTACATCTATTTCCTCGGTTTTAGTTTTTTCGTCTTTCATAAAGTTTGTAGTTAAAGTGATTCCCTCTTCTGTGTGATGCAATCGGTGAGGGCTATGTTGTATCCGACAAGTCTCTCATATAAGTAACCATAGCCATCCTTTTCGATTCTTTCCCTAGTTTCGGATGAACCGCCTTTCTTCATCCCCTCCATTTTCCGAATGTCTTCTTGTATGAGGGAGTGACGGTAGGTGGTGAGGGCAGTTCGTATTCGTCCAGCGAACCACTCTTTGTTGGAGTAATCTGCAAGATAGCTTTCGGCATCGTGCATTAAGTCTTCAACCATATCGTACACACTCTCGTTCGCCTCTACGTCTGGGGGAGGGGTCAAATGTGCGGAACTCGGACAATCCTCGCGACAGACTAACTTTCCGTCTTTCCAATCACCAATGTGTTTTAAGTCCTCTAGTTGTTTTCCAAAATCATTCATACGCTTTCTTTCTTAGCCTCTGTGGAGAGGGTGAGATGTGTTTCATTGCCCATGAGCCAGTACAGGATTTCTTCATTTGAGATTAAGGTCTTCTTCGGATTGTTGATGATGCGGTCTTCGTTTATCCATTGTCGAAGCATCCCGACTCGTACGTGGTCAACTCCCGCCGCTTCTGCCTTAGCTCGCTCTTCTGTAACTATCGCCAGATTTTCCTTAATCTCCTTCGCTATCTCAGCTCGTGTCGCTGCACGTGTCGCGTTGTCGTGTTCATTCGCTGACTGATTCATCCAGTAGTTCTTTTCCTTAGCTCGTTCTTCTGTGAGGAGAGCTTGGATGAAGTTTTTTAGTTTGACTAGCTGCGGTTTTGAGATGGTCTGTGTTTCGTCACATGAAAACTTGAAGCTACAGTACGCTTCATCAAACTCCTTCTCCCACCCTTCGTTTGTGGGGTCACTGTCGTAGTTGTGGAGTGCGGTGAAGGTGTCTTTGTATTCTTCTATGATGTCTTTTGTGGGGTCTTTCATAGGTGTTTGGGTTAACAAATAACTGTATAAGGTGGGTCGTATGGATTCTTTCCAGTATGGGTGTACCCCGGCGTTGTGTCTGGTGGCGTGTACGCTGGTGTGACTTTATGAAAGACAGTGAGGAGGTGGTCGTGTATTGATTTTAGTTCGTCTGTCCCTAATTGCGTTATGTCTCTGCCCTCTAGTTTCCCTTGAAGCCAGTATGTGAATTGTTCTGGTGTCATACCTTGTTATATATTTAACGCTCTCTCAACCATACGCCCGATAAGCCAGAGAGGGAACACAATGACCCTCGCCCATAGCCGTATATTTGATTGCCGCATGAAGTACATCTTGATGTCGTTTTTCATACTTTAGTGGTTATTTAACCTCCTTGAGTAGTCTAATAAGTTCAGCTGCGTATTTGATATATGCCGCCGACTCCGCCGCCGACCACGCCGACCTCGCCGCCGACCTCGCCGCCGACTCATCCCACACACCAGTCGTTAGAGCATTCTCATGGAGTGTGAGAACACCTTGTATTGCGTCTACAACTTGCTTCTTGAGTTCATCCTTGATGTTGAGCGTGAGTACACGTTCAATGTTCTCCTTCAAAATGAGCGCGCAGAACTTCCACCTGATTGGTTCGAGGTCTTTGAACGAGACTCCTACAGGAATAGCTTTGGTAAAGCGCTCAGGCCATTGCTGACTTTCCTTCTCAGGGAGTCCTTCAAAGAGCGTGTCTTGGAGTCGTGCAAGCCACTCAGGGTACAGACTCTGTTCTTCGAGGAATGAGTGGTCTGCGGTTGAATGGTTAGTTCCGAGTTTTGCGTTCAGTGATTTGATTGCACATCCGACAGCACATCCTTTCCAAGCTCCGGCGCTGATGTCGCCATACGTCCCCTTCACTAATTCATCTGATTTGCGGTGTGCTACTGCTTCCTTCACCATGTATTTTTTAAGTTCAATATCTCCTTTGTAGGTTGTATTCATACCTTGTTAGTTATTTTGTAATGCTGCTTCGACGGCATACGCATCGTAGGTGTGCATGAAGGTAAGTACTTCTTCGGCCGTCATCGTGCGACATACACCTTTTATCTCTTTCCCGCTCTCATCGAGGTACGTCCCCTCCTGACAGAACCGGGAGATGAAGTCCTTGTCGCGGGTGTTGAACAGTTCAAGTAGTTTGTCTTTCATGTTGTTTTAATTACGTCATCAATAATATCAGGCCAGAAAGGTGTAACCCACTTACATTTTTATCACTTCAATTTTATTGTTGTAGATAATAACTTAAAATAAACTAAGCACCCAGTTAATAATGCCCTGCCAGAACCCTACGTCAGTTGTGGTTGTGGCGATGGTTGTCGCCATTGAAGACACTTCCCCTAATACCTGTGCGGTTACGGTCACTGATGTTTCTGCGCTCATATACGTTTTTTCTTAGGTGTCTCCTTAATCTCAGGAGTTTCAGTAATGTGTCCTTTGGGACAAATAAACTCCTCTGTTTTGTTCTCAAAGTTGAACCGATGAAACCGTGCAACGTGCGAACATTGTTCACACCGTACAGTACCACCCTCATCGTGATGAACAAAAGCAGACATTTTATTTCTTATTAATTGCAACCTTGCGTACCTTTTTTGTTTCACTTTTTACATCCAACTTCCTTGTCTTCAGTTGTAAATCTACAAAGTTATCAAACCGAGTTTGAAGAACCCTCATTCGCTCTACCCACTTGTTATCTCCTGCTTCCTCACCAAGGACAAACGCCATATAGTGAGTGAGTATCAACACAACGATAATAAAAACAATAATCATATTACTTACAAATTACATCACCTTTATAATCCGATAGGTCACATGGTTTTACTCCACAGTTTCCATCTCTGTGACACGCAAGTGGGGAAGGGTACTGGTCAAAATAGTGTTTCGTCTCCTGCTCTCTCTTCATGGTCATCCCGATAATTGTGCCAGAGAGGAAGATGAGGGCAATACACACAACGATAAGGACTACTACTTCTGTTTTCATGTTTTTTAAAATAGTTTTAATAATACTACTGATACGTAATACGATACTGCACAAAAAGTCATAAACCCCGCAACATTCGCTAACCAAACATCTTTAAAAAATATCTGTAAAACGATATATGCCACAAGTAATCCAAGGAAGAAACCAAGGAACAGTGTAAAGAGCATTTGATTTATGAGTGGAATTGCAAGAATTGCAAATACCAATGCGAGGACTCCTGTTGTTTTAAGAGAGAGTACCATTTTTTCTCTTAAGTCGTACGTGTGCTTGATTCACAAGGCGGTCATAGAGTTCATTGATTGCCATGACGACAACTCCTGAACGTGACTTTGAACCTGTTGCCTCCTGAATATAATCCAATCGTTCGCGTATCGTGTTAGATGCGGAAATCGAAATGGTTGGACTGATGTCTTGATTGTCCATGCAAATGTTGATTAGTAATAATTGTTAATTATACATAACTTGTGTTTTATACGCAACTCTTGTATACTCATTGTTACTATTAGTATACATTATATAAAACATGTCAAACAGACCAACTTTACGGAGGCTAAGAACAAAAATAGAAAAGACACGTGTGGTTGCTGGTCTTGACCCAAAATCATACCAAGCCCTTATGGTGCTTATAGAGCAGGAGCCAGGAAACACCATCTCACAGATTGTTGGTGATGCCCTGCGGTTTGCTAAAGAGATAGACATGTACGGCCCAAGGAGGGAGTTTGTGGCACGTATGCAGGTGGCTCAAGGCAAAGTGCCTACGGTTGAAGCAAGTCATCGACCAATTGTTGTTGATAAGAAGGTCTGGTGTACGAGTTATGGCGGCAATTGTGATGGTATAAACTGTACTTATAAGAAGTACGAGGTCACAGCAACTGGCATGGTGGTTCGGAACGAAATCACGATGCCTGTGCGCTCTATGCCTGAAACGGAAGACGATTTTCGCAAGTCGGTCTTAGGTGGTTTCTCCACACTCCATGAAGCCGAAGTCGCCTTTGAATCTCAAGTTGAAGATACATTCTTTGACCCCTTAGAAATACCGACGAGGGGAAAATCTGAAAAATAACTACGCGGTAGTTGAAATATCTATCTATCTCCCCTTTGTGGGGAGATTTTTTGTTTTAAAAATTTGCCCATCGTCTTTGTAAAAT
>JAYSTK010000088.1:0-1481 GCA_043719825.1 Candidatus Kaiserbacteria bacterium
GCGAACTTATCCTTGGTATGTTAAAGGCGGCTCAAATGGGTGGTTCTGCGCTTGCTGGATCTAAAGCTGACACTTCTTACGCAGATAACGAACTTGCAAACGCAAATAAATACGTTAATCAATTAAGTTCTGAGGGTAAATTAAAAAAAGCCAACTTAGACTTAACAGACGAAAATATACTAAGAGATCCAAATTCTGACGCATCTATTCAGTTGAAAGAAGCATTAGAGTCAATGGGTGTAAAAGTTGGTCCTAATTTTACAGCAAAACAAGCTAAAGATCAGGGCATAAATATTGGAAACTTAATAGCACAAAGAGAAGCAATTAATTCTAGAAAAGAAGACGCACAATTTAAACGTGACATGCTAGAATCTACAAAAGATGAGAAAAAAGAAAGAATAGCAGATGCTGCTAAAATCAAAGCTCAAGGCTCTGTTGATAAAATGGTATCTCAGCTTTATAAATCTGAAGATTACATAGGATTACAAGCTGCAAAATCTGCCCAAATTGCTTTAGAAAATGCAATTGAAAAGGGAGATAAAACTTCTACAGGTTCTGCGTTTATGATTTACGCAAAAATTGCCCAAGGTGATAACTCTGTTGTTCGTGAATCAGATATGAAAAACCTTGCCGGTAGTTATAACTATGCTTCAGCGAGCGAAATGTTTCAAAAACTAAGATCAAAAGCCCAAGGTGGAAATTTTACCCCAGTTGAACTTGAGCAAATGAAGTCTATTGCAAAGTTAATTGGCGACACTAAAGCTAAACACGTGAAATCATTATTAGTTCCAATTGAAGCTCGTTTTAAAAACTACGATCTTCCGGTTGAGGAATCAATAGACCCCGCTTTAATTCGTGAATTTTCAGCCACTCCAGCCGCAGGATTAACAACTATACCTGAGGGAAGAAATTCTTCAGCGACTTCTAGTGTTGACCCAAAAATTGAAAACTACTCAAAACAATACAACATTGGTTATGAAGCTGCTAAAAAAATCTTAGAAAAAAGAGGATATAATGGCGCAAGATAGTGATTTATTCGCACCTCCTAGTCAGGAAGAATTAGATCTATTTGGAGCACCAACCGAAGAAGAGCTAGCATTAGCTAACCCTACGCTTTTAAACAAAGTTGGAACTGGACTTCAAGAAGTTGCAACTGATATCGCGACTCCTGTAATTGAAGCGACACCGGGAATTGCCCAACCTATACTAGAGACTGGTTTAGACGCTGCTAGAGGCGTTGCTAAAGGCTTAACTCTTAACTCTATTGACGAACTAGGCGGATTAGCTTCTGCCGGCGTAGAGGCTTTATACAACAAGTTTAACCCCACTGACGTAAAACTTCGCCAAGAAGGATTTAAAATTGACGAAGCAAGCCCCACTGAACTTTATAGAAAGAATCAAGAAGATATACAGAAAGAATTAGAAATGTCCGAAGAAAGATCTCCGGTTGTTGATATTGCTGGGCAAATTGGCGGTGGTAT
>JAYSTK010000089.1:0-1481 GCA_043719825.1 Candidatus Kaiserbacteria bacterium
TTGTCAATTGTTTTTTCAGAGTACTTAGGGAAAGCTAATTGTACTATGGGTTTGAGAAGGGATCTGGTTTGGCTGAGAGGGATTTGTGAAAGGACATACAGGGCAAGTTGGGCTGCACCAAGGAAATGAAAAACTAAAATTTTATCGAGCTGTGCGGCAACTGTCGATAAAACATTTAAAAAACTCAAATGTTTTCCAAAGTTTATTGTCTCATGTGAAGAGTTTTCTGTGTCTTGGTCATACTTTAGTGACCACCTATAAAAAAAATATGCACATGAAGCTTGTGTTGCGTAGTACGCAAAAACTATAATAGGAACATACGAGGTGAGATGGATCGTAACAAAAACAAAGGCAGTATAAATTAAGGTTGAAATTATATTAAAAACACTTATTTTTTTGTAGTTCTTTTTACCTTCCCAATAGGAAGTGTAAGTGTGCGCACTTGAAATAATAGGTATGAATATACCCATTATTACTAACGAGATTGCTAATACATCGTTTCCTTTGAATAAGTAATATCCGCCGAGAAACACTGCTGCAATTAAAGTGCCTAGACTCCATTTTAATTGGGTCGTAAAACCTTTTTTTAGAAGACCCTTCGAACCTTTTGCAACATCTTTGATAATCGCAAGATTCAAACCAGTGAGAGAGAAAGAAGCAATTACTGCTGCCAAAGACAAAGCAAACTTGTAAGTGCCAAATGTTTCTTGGGTCAAAATGTTGGCAAACGCAACCGCAAGACCAAAAGTGAGAGTAGTACCAATAACCTGATTTGCAATTAACCAGAAACTTCCTCTGCTTAAGTACACCATGTCAATTTTAGTGTATTTCTCGGCTTTTTTTAAAAAGCGATGTGCTGTATTTTTTAAAATCATTTACTAGATTATGAAGCACTATTAGGACTATTTTACTTCCTTTACACACCATTGTAACTCGCTAATATATAAAAAGGTGAATGCACATAATACATTGTAATAACCACCACCTTTTAAAGGAGAAACTTAGTTTGATAATTGTGCGTTCAAAATTCGTGGGTACAAATAGTTGTTAGTATTGGAGAATCAATTTATGTGTGGTACTGTCCAGAAAGACAGATTCGCAATTCCTATGCCTTAGGAGGGCAAAACCATGAATGCACTGAAAACGAGGGTAATAGAGGCGATACGCGACTCGATTCGGGTGAAAGAAGAAATTCTTACGAGCGATGCAATTATCGAAGCGGTTGCGAGGATGGCAACATCGATGATTCAGATTTACGAGAACGGTGGGAAGCTTCTCATTGCGGGGAATGGCGGGAGTGCGGCGGATTCACAGCATTTTGCTGCGGAGATTACGTGCCAGTACAAGCTCAATCGTAAGGGGCGCGCTGCGCTTGCACTTCACACTGACACTTCGGCACTTACGGCTTGGGCGAATGACAAGAATTTTAAAACCTTCTTCTCACGCCAGCTGGAAGCCCATGGACGTCGAGGGGATGCACT
>JAYSTK010000090.1:0-1475 GCA_043719825.1 Candidatus Kaiserbacteria bacterium
TCTTAAAACACTAAAATTATAGCTTTGTTCGCAAATACTAAAGTAACCGCTAATTCCGCGTGGCTTTCATGAATCTTCCATTGCGCATAGAAAATTAAACTACCATCGGCTGAAGGCCGATGGGTTTATTTTCAGCTGAAGCTGACTGAAGAAGCCTAACTTATTCCTTTACTGTAAAGTTTTCTTCTCCTTTTTCCAAGTCTTGATTCTTTATATATTCCATCACTATTTCGTCCGTCACATTTCCTGATGTCGCCACAAAATAGCCCCTTCCCCATAAATGTCTTCCCCAAAATAATTTTGATATCTGCTTGTTCTCATTCATTAGCTTATACGAACTTTTTCCTTTTATGTACTGTACCAATTTGCTTATGGCCATATGCGGTGGAACCGATACAAACAAATGTACATGGTCTTTTGATACGTGTCCCTTTATGATCTCTACATCTTGCTCCTTACAGACCCCTCGTATTAGTTCCCGTATTCTCTCGCCTACTAGCCCCTGTAGAACTGGTTTGCGATATTTTGTTATCCATACTATATGGTATTTGCAGTCATACGTACTGTGGGCTGATTTTCGGTAGTTTTGCATATCCCCAAAGATATAAACTAAAGTCTTCGCCTTTAAGGCGAGGGATTTTCCCCCAGAATGCGACATTAATAAAAAGTCAACCTTATTATAACTTCTTAAAAAATTTTAAATTGGCAAATCATCAACTTTAACATATGTTAACAAATTAATCTCCTCCTAAACTTTAATACGCAGGCTCAGTACAATTTCAAAATGTGAGCTCAAGCATCCAAATCTAAGGCCCAGTACCTACAATTCTCGTTGATCTACGCTATGTCGGATATACTTACCCCAAGTAAGGTTATCTCTACCCGGCACATGAGCTTGGGCACGCTCGATAGCATATAATGCAGAATGCTCTACGATCCAATCCCAATTTTCTTTGCCGACTGAATGTAGATCAGCATCAGGAGCGGGATTACAAAAATCTATTGCATATGGGATGCCGTCTCGTACGGCAAACTCCACGGTATTAAAATCATAACCCAAATACTCATTGAGTTTGAGCACATACGATTTGATCAGCGCCATCAAACTATCAGAGTTGCTCAATGATTTCCGCACGCGTAGGCGCATCTGCCGTGGCCGTCAGCGCAATGCGTGGCACCTGCGGAAAGCGCTCGTGCAACACCGTCAGCTTACGATATTCAGGCCGAAAATCATGCCCCCACTGCGAAACGCAATGCGCCTCATCAATCGCAAATAAGGCGATGCCACTATTAACTCCCTCTCCCCTCGAGGGGGAGCCAGCATTTGGCTTCCCCGCCAGCGTTGGTGCTAAAGCACCTAATGCTGGCGTGAAGGGTTGGGGAGAGGGGGCAGCACTATTCAACTGCTCCAACATAGCCAAAAACCCACTCATCAGCAAACGCTCAGGCGCCACATACACAATCTGCAACTCACC
>JAYSTK010000010.1:0-16608 GCA_043719825.1 Candidatus Kaiserbacteria bacterium
AGCACGCCGGCATTCAGTTCTCTGCCCTTCATCCGCGCATCGCGAGCTTCCTGAACTTCCTTTGGGAAATCAATTGACGAAACTTGGAAGCCAGTGACAAAAATGCCGTACTCATCGAGCAGGCTAGCAGCAGCTTCAGAATTTCCCTCAAACTCATCTTCAAGCCTTTTGCGGAGGCCAGTCGTGTCCTTCAAGGCCTCTTCGCCACTTGGTAGTTGCGAGATCTCATGACTGACGTATTCATTGATCTGGGACATGAAGCCGTCGATCGTAGATGCGTCAATGCCAATGACCTTGTTCACGTGATGAAGGCTAAACTTGAACTGCACCATTCCTTTCACAATGACTGCAGTGTTTCCAGTCGGCACCGTCTCTTCAAAGGGAATCGTGAAAATGTCGAGCGTAATATTGCCCGATTCTTCACGGCTTTCCCAAGGAAAAGCAATGTGAGCGCCTGGTCCATAGGGTATGTTCGGATCAGTCTTGCTTCGTGTAAGCAAGTCTGTCGTGACGTAGGCAGCGGTTTGTGGGACCACTACCCAAAAGCTCGGGAAAATTTGCATACAGATGTAGACACCTGTAGCAAATCCGAAGCTCGTGAGAAGAAAACCGGAGCCATCGAACGAAAATTCGCTGCCCAAGTACAGACCGAGTGCACTTGTCAAAGCAAGGATCGCTCCAAACGTCAACAGAAACACTGTTACCCGAGACGCTCGATTACGGTGAGCCATTGAATCTGTATCAACGGTCACCACATTCCTGTTCTTTTTCTTTTTTGGAGCAGGCTGTGCCTGTCCTTTCTCTCCGAATGCGACCGTATCTGCAAAACCAGATTGTGTAGCCATGATTCATTCTCCTTGTCAAAGTGCGTGCGTTCATAATAAACGCGGATTGACTTCGGTGAAGAGGGGACGAATTTCCCCAACTCACATTCCATTTACTATGATACCATAATTTAGTAAAAAGTCAAGCTATTTCTACTTGAAATAAGTTGGAGATAGTAATGTTCTAAGCCGTAGAATATAAGGTTTGCCTAGGGTGACCCTTGGCAAACCTTGAATAATACAAGACGGCATTGTACTTTGCTAAGTTATACTTCTACGGTATGCTACTTTCAAAATATCTATGAAGAAGCACATCATTCCACGAAGTGAGCGAAAGAAAAAAATCCTTGAAGAGGTAATTCCACGAACAACACTTTCGTTTTATCGCTATGTCCGAATTAGTAATCCACAAGAATTGCGAGCTGAGCTTTTTAAAAAACTTTCTGATCTCGGATGTCTTGGGCGAATTTATGTTGCAAGTGAAGGGATCAATGCGCAGATGAATGTACCTACGGAACACTGGGAAGAATTTAATGCGTATGTGCAAAACAATAATGAATTAAAAGGCATACCCTATAAAATTGCAGTTGAGGAAACAGATACGGTATCGTTTTATAAGCTCACTATTAAAGTAAAAGATAAAATTGTAGCCGATGGACTTGATGATAGTTCTTTTGATGTAACAAAAACAGGTGAGTATCTTTCTGCTGAAGAAATGAATGCTTACATAGATGATCCAGATGCGGTCGTTGTCGATATGCGGAATGGCTATGAGAGCGAGGTGGGGCATTTTGAAACAGCAATCACTCCAGACGTTGATACATTTCGAGAAGAATTAAAAGTCGCTCCACACTTACTGAAAGTACATAAGAACAAAAAAATTGCACTCTATTGCACAGGCGGAATTCGATGTGAAAAGGCGAGTGCGTGGCTACGGCATAATGGTTTCACTGATGTAAAGCATCTTCGAGGCGGCATTATTGATTATGCTCGGCAAGTAGAAGAGAAAAATCTCCCGAATAAATTTAGAGGCAAAAATTTTGTGTTTGATGAGCGTATGGGAGAGCGGATTAGTAATGAAATAATTGCACACTGTCATCTTTGTACAAAAAATAAATGTGATGACCATATTCACTGCAAGAATCAAGCATGCCACGTGCTATTTATTTGCTGTAATGAGTGCAAAGCGAAGAAAAAAGGGTATTGCTCGTACAAGTGTATGACGTTTGATTCACTTCCACAGGTTGTGAAAAAGGTTCTTACGAAAAATAATCACAAAAAGAAACTTGAGCAATTTAAAAAGCATCGGCTAAAGAGTGTCGTAAGATAAACCCCGCAACAAGTGCGGGGTTAGGCGTATTTAAGGATAGAATCGCTGAATACGAGTACTTATTGCGGCAAGGTAAGCAGCCCGTTGATGCGGACGCCTTGCGACTACAAAATCAAATATTACTCGCGCTTTATTTGTGCCATTTGATGGAGCCTCACTTCTTTCGACTTCCTTAAACCCTTGTATTCTGCATTCTTTTGAAAGTTCTGTAAGAACACTTGTTTTAGGAAGAAGAAATGTCCCGTTATTGCATTCTGCAATTATTTCGTATCGAACGTCGCCCGATCCCACAACTTTTATAAAGTTCATTTTCAGTGTCACTCCTTTGTGTAAAATCGTTGGAATGATTGCTATAGGCATACGACCTCCTGTAAGTCCGATTTTATTTAACTTGTATCTTGATGATTCGTTAATGAAAAATCAAAACGTTATTCAAGCTCCCCGAAAATTTAGAAAGTTCGACTCAAGGTCGAACTTTCTAAAACCAAACAATGTGCCCAGGAAAGGACTTGAACATTACATGAACAAATGAGTGTCTGAATCGAAGTTTACTTGGATTCGAGACATGAATGCAGTTTATGTATGCTCTTGCATACATGTTCAGTACACCTTGTGGGTATATTATTTCACTTCATTCATAATTTACCTCACAAGGTCTTGAGATAGTTTCCCAAACTATCTCAACCTTCATGGGTTGCCCCCCATTTCTTATGTTCTAAAAACCAAACAATGTGCCCAGGAAAGGACTTGAACCTTCATGGGTTGCCCCGCTTGCTCCTAAGGCAAGTGCGTCTACCAATTTCGCCACCTGGGCGTGAGTGAGACTATACCATAATTCATGTCGTGCAAGCTACGTATTCACATGTCGTCACTGGTTGCTAGGCATAATGCAAACTGCGTTTACATTTTGCAAAGCACCATCGACCCCGGCTCGCTGGTTCGTCGCATTGGGAAAGCGACTCACATTGCTCCGCCCCGGACAAAATATTACAGAAAAAGCGACAGGTGTCTGTCGCTTTTTCTGTAATATTTTGTCCGCCCACTAGGGATCGAACCTAGGACCTTATCCTTAAGAGGGATCTGCTCTACCAGCTGAGCTATGGGCGGATGTGTATTTTGACGGCCATATTCCTTAATGAGGGTAGAGTGCATGGGATGCATTCTACGCGTCACCTCTGAGCTATGGGCGGATGTGTTGGCGCATTTCGACTAGTTTCGTATTTGGGTGAAGAAATTTCACAAGCCAAATAAGAATTTATGGTCAATAGTCACTCAACACGAGAGAGTGTACTAAAGATACATAGCAAAAACAAGCCATTTTGTGCTCGGGGCGGGAATCGAACATTACATGTTCAGTACAGGTTGTCGCTCTTTTTTACAAAAGTGCTGGCAACCTTTTCGATTCTCGCACAAAATGTGCGTATGCACATTTTTCCCGAGCTCAGCTTTAACTCCGTTGAATCTGTGCTCGGGGCGGGAATCGAACATTACATGTTCAGTACAGGTTGTCGATATTTTTCCTCCGTCAAAATATCTGGCAACCTTTTCGATTCCCAGCCCTCGCACCCCGTTTACTCTCCTTACTTTGTGCTCGGGGCGGGAATCGAACCCGCACGGCCTTGCGGCCACAAAATTTTAAGTCTTGCGTGGCTACCAATTACACCACCCGAGCGTCGGCGCTATTTTAGCATAAAAGTCTGAGTCTCTTTAGGTCAGCAATCTGCTTTGTCTGTAATGAGAACAAATGCTAAAGTATTGTGTGTTCTTTGGCCAGGTGGCGAAGAGGTAACGCGGCGGTCTGCAAAACCGATATGCACGGGTTCGATTCCCGTCCTGGCCTCCAAATTTAAATGCCGCCCTTGTGGCGGTTTTTGAAATTTGGATAAGGGAATCGAAAAGGTTGTCGACGATTTCGACCGAAGGAAGAAATTGTCATACAACCTGAACTGAAGCTGTAAGCTTCGATTCCCGTCCTGGCCTCAAGAATAACAAAAGGACCGAGACGAGAGTGTCGGTCCTTTTGTTATTCTTCCTTCTTTTCAACTTTATCAACGATTGTGTCAATGAGCTGACGATTGCGTTCACCATAATCAATTTCAAAATTAAAAAATGGGACTATTTTTGTATGGCTATGTTTCATTACATACCCACGAAGATCCCCGCCTTTGCGTTTTAAGAATATGAGAGCATCCTGCTCGCCACCTTCAGGAAGCGTTGTAATATACACAGTGACATTTCGATAATTGGGTGCTACATCAAGTCTCGTGACCGTAATGAGTGGATTTGCGTTTGCTTCTTCACGTATAAAAGCCGCCACAGTTTCTGTGAGAACGGATCGTATACGATCATGGCGATCAAAAGAAGAATTCTTATCCATCTTTGTTAAATTACAACTGTGTCGTACGCATCCAAATGATCTCCAGGCGCAACTTCCACTTTGGTTTCAAGCTGCATACCAAATTCTCCTTCAGTGATGCTTTGTACGTTTGATTTTTGCTGTTGAAGATTTTTTATAACTCCACGTCCCATTTCAACATCTCGACGCAACACTCGTACATGTTGATTAATTCCAAACGTCCCGTTTTCAAGTCGTCCACCAAGCACATAGAGATTCTTAAGAGCACTAAAATTTTTAAGAATTTTCACACGTCCGGTCACACGTTCCTCTTCCTTTTTAGGAGTACGCGCGGTAAGTGCGGTGTCGAGCCACTCTCCAAGTGCATAGATGATATCAAACGTCTTAATTTCAACACCAAGGCGTTCAGCAAGATCACTCGCTGCACGTTCAACTTTCACGTTAAAACCGACAATAATTGCATTTTGTGTGGCGCTCACATTCTGAATATCGCTTGAGGTTACGTTTCCCACAGCCGCATCAATAATACGGACTGAAATACGATCGGAAGTGAGTTTAGTAAGTTCGTGTTTAATAGCATCAATGGTTCCAAGAACGTCAGCTTTAATGAGAAGGGGAATTGTAGGTAAATCGCTCTTGTATGCGCTATCACTTTTATCTAAATCAATGTAATTTTCGGCAAGTGCCTCGGCTTCCTTTTTGGTGCTCACCGTTACAAATAAAGCTCCTACTTTGGGCACTTCATTCCATCCCACAATCCCTATAGGCTCTGATGGACCCGCTTCTTTTATTGCTTTTCCTGACCAATCTTCCATGATACGTACGGGCGCAAAACTGTTTCCAGAAACAACAAACATGCCCGACTTGAGCGTACCGTCTTTTACAATGAGTGTGGCTGTGTTTCCTCGTTTTACATCCAATTTTCCTTCAATTATTTTTCCGTGTGCGGAGAGTGTCACATCACTCTTAAAATCAGCAAGCTCTGATGTAAGGAGAAGAAGGTCGAGGAGTTCGTCAACGCCCTGACCGGTTTTTGCTGAAACACCAACCCAAGAAATATCACCGCCCATTCCTTCAATATAAATACCATGTTCTATAAGACTGGATTGAGTGCGAACGAGGTTTGCATTTGGTTTATCAATTTTATTGATAGCGACAATATAGGGAATACCTGATTTAGTGATACAGGTCAGTGCTTCAAGGGTTTGTGGCATCACTCCATCTTCAGCTGATACAATTAAAATTGCGATATCCGCAACATCAGCGCCTCGAAATCGCATTTGTTGGAATGCTTCGTGCCCCGGTGTATCTAGAAAAGTAATTTTCTTCTTCCCGTTTTCCTTTGTTGCATGCTCTACCACATACGCAGAAAGATGTTGCGTGATTCCCCCTGCTTCAGAAGCTACAATGTTAGTTTTTCTGATGTAATCGAGTAGCGTTGATTTGCCATGGTCAATATGACCCATGATTACCACAACGGGCGGGCGCGCTTCAGTATGCTGTTGTACAGGTTTTTGCTTCGGCATAGGCAAATGTAAGTGAAAACGTCTGTTATGACGTTTTCAACAATGTAGGAGGAGTATATCAGAAGCAGACACAATGTCCATGTTTTATAAGCCACAATGAGCATTCTTTGTAGACATAAGACGTTCTCTATGACATTATCACGATCATATGTTCAGCTTTTTTCATAAAAAAATGAGAAATACTTCAGCGGAGATTGGAAACACCATTCATCTTGATTATGCGTCGACCACACCGATTGCACCTGAAGTATTTAAAGTCATGGAGCCATATTTTAAGAATGAATGGGCAAATGCCAATGCCCTATACAAAAGTGGTGCTCGTATAAGGAAGATAATCGAAGAATCACGCACTCGGCTCGCACGCATACTTCGTATTCGACCTGAGGGAATTATTTTTACCAGTGGCGGAACAGAATCGAACAACCTTGCACTATTCGGATATATTGAGTCACTTAAAAAAAATGGTCGCGCATATAATGAGATGCACATTATTTCTACTCGCATAGAACATCCATCAATTTTAGAAGTCCTCAGTGAATTAGAGAGTTGGGGAATAGGTATTTCATACTGCGATCTTGATGAGGGCGGTCGTATGCTTCTTCCACACTTTGAGACACTGATAAGGCCACAAACAGTACTCGTAACCTTTGCATACGTTAATTCTGAAATTGGAGTTATTCAGGATGTGAAGCGAATCACAAGAATAGTGAGGAAATTGAGAGATTCGAGGAGTGGAGGCATCGCGGTACACCTGGATGCGAGTCAAGCACCGCTGTGGTTGTCGTGTGAAATGGATATGCTGGGTGTAGATCTTATGACACTTGATAGTGGAAAGTGCTATGGTCCGAAGGGAAGTGGGGTACTTGCTCTACGTCATGGAATTAAAATCACCCCCCGTATGCTTGGTGGTGGTCAAGAACGAGGACTCCGTTCGAGCACAGAAAATACTCCTCTGATAGTTGGAGCAGTCGAAGCGTTCGTTCGCGCTCAGACTTCATGGGAAAAAAGAAGTGAGTCTGTCATACTTCTTCGAGACTACATGATTTCTCTCTTGGAGAGCGCCATACCAAACATGTTCCTTAATGGAAGTATAAAATTTCGTGTTGCGAATAACATAAATATTTCAATCACAGGAATTGAAAGTGAGTTCGCGGTCATTACGCTTGATACGCATAACATTGCAGCAGCGACGAAAAGTGCTTGTGGGGAAAGCTCTTCACAAGGATCTCACGTAGTTCGTGCGATTACTAATAATGATGACCGTGCTCGAACTACGATTCGATTTACACTCGGGGAATCAACAAAGAAAGGAGACCTTCAAAAGACCGTCGACGTACTGAAAAAACATGTAGAAAAAATGGAACCGTTAGCATCACTACTCGCATAATCTATTGATTGACAGAGTATAAAAACGTTGTATTATATACGCATACAGCATCGCCTTCAAAAACTGATTGTCCTAATCTCTCCCTGGAAATACAATTGAATGCGGTATAATTTGAAAACCATATGCCTAATTTTCACAATTTCACATCACGCGCAAAAGAAGCTATTCGTAAAGCACATGAGCTTGCTATTGAGCGAGGACAAAATCATGTAAGCCCCACGCACCTTCTCGCCGCGCTCGTGATGCAAGATGAGAACACGGTCATCTCGCTCCTTGATCGACTTGATGTGGATGTTATTGCGCTCACTGACCTACTTCTCGAAGCACTCGAAGTGCCTGGTGTTGGAGCTACACTTTCGCAATCGTACCAACTCTATCTCACTCCTGAACTTGCTCAGGCACTAGAACACTCTGGAAAAATCGCACAAGAATTAAATGATTCGTACGTAGGTGTAGAGCACCTTTTTATTGCACTCATCGAAAACCCAGGTCCTGCTGTAGAAGTATTGCAACGAGTGGGAATTGAAAAGCGTCAGGTTGAAAATACACTCAAAGAAATTCGTGAAAATACTATTGAAGATGCTGTAACGCCGAAAAAATATCGTGCACTTTCAAAGTATGCGCGCAACCTCACCAAACTTGCACAAGATAATAAACTCGATCCAGTAATTGGACGTGACGCTGAAATTCAACGTGTGGTACAGATTCTTTCGCGTCGTACCAAAAATAATCCAGTGCTCATTGGTGAGGCCGGAGTAGGTAAGACTGCAATTGCTGAAGGTCTCGCTCTTTCAATTGTGCAGGGAAATGTTCCTGAATCAATTCGTGACAAAGAAATTCTTTCACTTGACCTTGGACTCATGGTTGCGGGGACAAAGTTCCGTGGAGAATTTGAAGAGCGTCTTAAGGCAGTTATGAAAGAGGTAGAACAGGCACAGGGAGCTGTCATTCTCTTTATCGATGAGCTCCATACTATTGTTGGAGCTGGTCAGGCGGAAGGTTCTATGGATGCATCAAATATGCTGAAGCCAGCACTTGCGCGCGGTGAACTCCGTGTGATTGGAGCGACGACACTTAAAGAATATCAAAAATACATTGAACGAGATCCAGCACTTACTCGACGTTTCCAACCCGTGTATGTAAACGAACCATCTATTGAAGATGCGGTAGCTATTTTGCGTGGCGTTGCAGAAAAATATGAAATCTTTCACGGTGTACGCATTACGGATGATGCCATTGTGTCGGCAGTGAATCTCTCAAGTCGCTATATTACTGACCGATTCCTTCCTGACAAAGCGATAGATCTTGTAGATGAAGCAGCATCTGCGCTTCGTATTTCTTTAGAAAATAAGCCTGAAGAACTGGTCATTGCTGACCGCGCAATTCGACGTTTAGAAATTGAACGAGAAGCGCTTCGCAAAGAAGAAGAAATTAGTGAACATAAAAATAAATTAAAAGGTAGACTTAAAGAAATTGAACGAGAGATTAATGATCTACGACAAAAAACTTCTGCTCTTGAAGTAAAATGGAATAATGAGCGTGATGCAGTGAAGCACATTCGTGAAATGAAAAAGGAACTTGAAGAACTTCGTCTTGAAGCAGATTCTGCGGAAGCAATGGCTGATCTTACTCGAGCTGCTGAAATCCGCTATGCACGCATTCCAAAACTTGAAAAAGATCTTGAAGCCCGCTCAACGAAACTCAAGAAAATCCAGCGCTCACGGCAACTTCTTCGTGAAGAAGTAACTGAGGAAGATATTGCAGGCGTTGTGTCGAGATGGACAGGTATCCCTGTTTCTCGCATGCTTGAAGAAGAGGCAAAGAAGCTCGCGCGAATGGATGAGGAACTCATAACCCGTGTAGTGGGGCAAGTAGATGCTGTGCGTCGAATCAGTGATGCGGTGAAGCGCTCTCGTGCAGGAATTGCGGATCCTAATAGGCCTATCGGCTCATTCCTTTTCCTTGGTCCTACTGGAGTGGGAAAGACCGAGCTCTCTCGAGCACTTGCTGAATTTCTCTTTAATGATGAAAGCGCTTTGGTTCGCATCGACATGAGTGAATATATGGAAAAGCATTCAGTCTCTAAAATTATTGGTTCGCCGCCAGGCTATGTAGGACATGAAGAGGGAGGTGCGATTACAGAGCGTGTTCGTCATCGACCGTATTCAGTTATTCTCTTTGATGAAATCGAGAAAGCTCACCCAGAGGTGTTCAACATATTGCTTCAGGTGCTTGATTCAGGACACCTCACTGACGCTAAGGGAAGAAAAGTAAACTTCAAGAATACGGTCATTATTATGACATCAAATATTGGTGCCGAATATATTGATCGAATGTCAAAATTTGGTTTTGCTTCAGAAAGCACTGTGGCAACCCAATACTCTCAAGCGAAAGAGAAGGTTCTCGAAAGTCTTAAAAATTTCTTCCGCCCCGAATTCCTCAATCGACTCGATGAAATTATCATTTTCGACATTCTTTCATCAGAAACTATTCGCAGTATCGTCGCGATGCAAGTCGCTATGGTGCAAAAACGTCTTTTCGGCAAAGATATTAGTCTCTCCGTTACTGAAGATGTGCTCGATTACATTGCTAAGGAAGGGTATGACCCTAAATTCGGCGCACGACCGCTGAAGCGTGTTATTCAATCTAAAATCCTCACTCCGGTTGCTTCAATGATGATTAACGAGGGAATGTTGCGCGGGGGAAGTGTTGCGGTGAGTATGAAAAAAGGTGAACTTAGTTTTGACGTAAAGAAGAAAGTAGGGAAGACTTCTAAAAAAATTCAATTGGAAACAAAATCTACGGTGAGCGTGTAATACAATAATTAAAAAAGAGCCAAAACGCATTGCGTTTTGGCTCTTTTGCTGTGTCACTCAAATCGTCTGCTCCAGGTGATTGAACTTAGTTTTACTTTTTCTTTGCTTGTGCCAAAACGACGTTCGCCAATTTCGAAGGTCCCCAACCTCATTCCGTATAAGAGAGGAGGTTCGAAACTAATTCCAGAATATCTCACCGGCAAAAATCCGTACACATAGGCTCTATGTTTTGGGATTTCGTAATAGACGAAGGGAAACTCGAGCCCAGTCTCAAAGGAAAGGCGAAGCACTTGAGGAGTGCGGACACGCAATCCAGGTCCTGCGAGGAACGTCCCTCCTCGCTGGCTGTTTTCAAGTGCGCCGACGAGGGTGTAAATATTTCTTCCCACGTTGTGGTAGCAGGTACCCGCATATCCGTAGTTGTCTTCGTTCAGGAGACCATTTCGATCGCCTTTCGCGTGTCGGGAATGCGTGAAAAGTGTAGCAGACACACTTTTACAGACCTCGTTGTAGTTGAGATTGAAGGTAAATTTTTTGTTGCTTTCTCCAAAGGCTGGAGAAGCGAACACAAGGAACATAAGTGCCAACAGGATTCTTCTCACGCTGTTCTCCAGTTGAAAGGCACAATCGCCATTACGTATACTACGCCTCTCTCTATTCTATGCAAATGACATCTTCAGACCACGTAGAATTCATTCGACGTTCATGAAAATTCACTACAATCAATGTCTTACTTTCATGCTAAAATATTGATCTATGAAAAAACTATTATTTGTCGTCCTCGGTCTTATTATAATCGGGTTCAGTGCCTATTTTTTAATGCGTCCTACAGCAGACACTCCACGCGTAGAGCCTAATACCACCGATTCAAACGTGCCTACTCCTCAAAATAATGAATCGGGAACGAGCACACCTTCTGATTCTGACAGCGAAGAATCTGCTAAGGATGATCGAGAAACAATCATTGGAAGTTCAGAGGAAGAACGTGCAATAACTGCATATCATTACGGGAGTGGAGAAACGGAAATAGCTTTCATTGGGGGCATTCACGGAGGATATTCATGGAACACTACGTTGGTCGCATATGAATTAATGGAGTATCTTGAAGAAAATGAAGAAAATATCCCAAGTAATATCCGTGTGACAGTAATCCCGGTGCTTAATCCTGATGGTCTTAGTAAGGTAGTCAGCAGTGTTGATGATTTTTCGCAAGCTGATGTATCGACAGATGAATCAACCTTAATTTCCGGCCGATTTAATGCTCGAAATGTTGATCTCAATAGAAATTTTGACTGCGACTGGCAATCCTCAGGAACCTGGCAGAAGAAAACGGTGAGTGGTGGTAGTAAAGCGTTTTCAGAACCGGAGAGCCAAGCACTACGAGAGTATGTGCAGAATGAAAAACCCGCAGCAGTCATAGCGTGGTATAGCGCTGCAGGAGGTGTCTTCTCATCAAATTGTCATAACGGTATTCTTCCAGAAACAAAAACACTAACCAATCTCTATGCAGATGCTTCAGGTTATAAAGCGTATGAAAATTTTGATTTTTATACAATAACCGGAGATATGGTTAATTGGCTTGCAAAAAACGGTACACCTGCGATTAGCGTGCTTCTCACCAATCATACAGATATTGAATGGTCTAAAAATAAAGCGGGGATTGAAGCAATTCTCGAACATTACGCAGAATGATATTTACTCGATCTCACCGTACACTTGTTACTGTAATCAGTATAGTGATTTTAGTGGTGGGGGTAGGGGTGTTCACGTTTTTGGAACTAAATAAGTCCAAAGAAATTATAGTGATAGAAGAGGTCATACCAACTAATGAAAATGTTGCTGAAGAAGCAAAAGTGAATAAATCAATAATTGGATTGTCTGTAGAAGGTAGAGCTATCGAAGTGAACACATTTGGTTCGGGAGAAAAACATCTTCTTTTTGTGGGGGGAATTCACGGCGGGTACGAGTGGAATAGTGTAGTACTTGCATATACGTTGATAGATTTTCTAGAACAAAATCCTGAATATATTCCTAAAGAAGTGCGCGTCTCAATTATTCCCTCCGCGAATCCTGATGGGCTGTTTAAAGTTATTAAGAAAGAAGGACGGATCTCTATAAGCGATGTCCCTACCACAACGCTTCCCACGGGTACGGGACGTTTTAATGCGCTAGGCGTTGATCTAAATCGAAATTTTGATTGTAAATGGAAACCAGAAAGCACGTGGCGAGGAAAAACGGTAAGCGCAGGTACAGAGGCATTTTCTGAACCTGAATCTAAAGCACTACAGAAGTTTATTGTTGAGTCGGAGCCACAAGCAGTAGTGTTTTGGCATAGCCAAGCGAATGCAGTGTATGCATCTGAATGTGAAAATGGAATTCTTCCTCAAACAAAATTAATTATGAATACGTATGCGAGCGCTGCAGGGTATTCTGCAATTGAATCATTTGACGCATATCCCGTTAGCGGTGATGCTGAAGGGTGGCTTGCATCTATAGGAATTCCGGCAATTACCGTTGAACTCAAAACACATGAGACCATTGAGTGGGAAAAAAATCTACGGGGCGTATCAGCGCTCATTGATCTCTATACACTTCCCTAGGAAACCTATACGATGCGTGCGTACGTCCTACTCGGCTTTCTCTTCGTAAAAACGTTCTATTTCTGCTCCAAGTTCGTTTAGCTCTTCTTTTGAGAATTCTTTTTTGGTTTTAGGAAGTAGTTCGCCCTCTTCTTCTTTTACGTGATGCGTAATGTATTCCTTCAAAACAGTTACCTTTGCATGGAATTGTGGATTCTCGGGAGGGAGTGATTCAATTTGAGCAATGAGTTGCTTTGCTACCTCATGTTCCGCATACGCTTCTTCCACCAATTTATCGCCTTCCTTATTGAATCGTTCCGATAATTTAGGGTACAGGCACACTTCTTCCATTTGCGCATGTTTGGTAAGGAACGTACAAATTTGCTGACTGATAGTCTTTTTCGCTTTGGTAGCGCGATCCCCACAACTATCAAATTTTTTAAATAACGCTTCGAGATTACGGTGGTCCTCTTTGATGCGTTTAATGGGATCTGTCATACGTATTATTATATTTATTAGCGTTTTATTAGTATTTCAGTATAAAAACAAACCTATGAAAATTATATGAACTACCACTAAAATTATTTTCCACTACCTAATAGAGTTAGTGCGAACCTCATGCTTGAGAGAATTTTGGATTCTTAATAAGGTGCTTGGAAAGGATTCGGTATGTATCGTAATCAAATGGCTGATCAAAATTTGTTTCAGAATATCCTTCTTGCGTATAATCTATCTTCTTTAAAATTCTCCATTGATCAATAATAAATGCAGTACCTTCAAGAGCCTCAGGATCTTCAGGAATGGTAATGGATCCTTGAAACGGCCATGATTTAATTCTAATTTTTTTGAATGCTTCAATAAAACGCTTGTTATAGTCGTCGGGTAATTCCTTTTTAATACATGCCCCACGACACTTACCGAGGTGATATTGGAAACAGCAGCCTCTCCCTTTTTCGAATCCAAGAAGTTTTGGACAAAGCTCAAACTCGTCTATTGCCTTATTGATGACTGCTTTTCCTCCCGCCATTGATCTAAAAATTCCATCAATATACGTGACATTTAGAATATCAAGAGTCTCTTGGTAGAAAAGCGAGCCACTCATGTACCCAGAGCTTTCAATTTTTTTCTTAAAAACTGCTAATCGAGACGTTTTTCGTAACATTCTGTTGTGTGTTGGAGCAAGTTCTTTTATGAGTGCTGCTTCACGCAAAAGGGCAGAGAGTTCACCGGAAGTAGTTTCAAATTCGATATGGGAAACAAGTTGAGTAAGAACAGATTCTTTGGTACTGGTATGAGCCTCTCTGAAATGTGAACGCACTCTGTTTTTAATATCAACGCTTTTTCCGATGTAGAGAAGACCATCATCCTTGTCGTAAAAGAAATACACACCGGGGGCGTGGGGAAGTCCCTGTACTATTTTTGGGTCAATATTTGAAGGTAAGGTATGACTCCCGAGAGCCTCATTAATTGCTGCCGATACAGTTTCAGGCGAAAGGACTGTCTCTGCTATTTGCAAAAATTTAAGCATTGCTTCAGCATCGTCATACGCACGATGTCTCGCCTTTACGGTAATCTTGTGAGTATTAATGATTGATTCAAGACTATGACTTTTTTGTTGAGGAAATAGTGTTCTTGAAACTTTCACCGTACAAAGCGTCTTTGCAGTCCATTCAATGCCAAGACGCTTAAACTCATTTTTAATGAAACCATAATCAAAACGGGCGTTGTGCGCTACAAAAATTGCGTCGGTGAGCAGTTCTTCGATCCCTAAGGCAACCTCTTCAAACGTAGGTTTTCCTTCAAGGTCTTTATTCGTAATACCGGTGATATTCGTAATGAGTGAGCTTATTGGTCGATGCGGCTGTATAAGTGTTTGAAATGTGTCAACAATGCACCCGTTTTCAATACGAATGATTCCGATCTCAATTATTTGACCATTAATCGCGCTTGCACCCGTAGTTTCCACGTCTACAAAAACATAGCTTTTCCCGAGGAGACATGAGGCTTCTATTTGCATGAGAGATTCATAGTAAGCATCTTCATCAAGTAGTTCAAGTGGAGTCAAAATTGAGTCAGAGCGGATAAATGCGTAAAGAAGTGGAAAGAGTAAAAGAGGGTGACACATGGACGAGAAATAAAATAACAAAACCGGCATTTTTTCAAATGCCGGTTTTGTAGCGTTGTGCCTTATAAAATCGTCTTGTAGGTATGTGCGTAGTCGATTTTTCATTTAAAGTGCGATGGAGGGTAATAAACACGCCAACTCATAGAATACATCCTCGGCATATTTACAGCCAATACAATATGTCGAAATATGCTGCGGCGAGCAAATATATTATGTATAAAAAGAAACCGCCCAACCAAAGCCAAGAGGTTTCAGTGGGCGGAGTTCACTTCCTGCACGTGTTTATAAATGTTGCAACAACCATTCGGTCCATGATGCTTGGAGCAAAGTGTTGATTAGACCATGTGAAGACTAAGTCTAGTACAAGGCTCATTTGCTTTTCCGTCATTTCGGCGTCTGCATGTACTAATTCTCCAATCATATCTAAATATCTTTCTCCCGAGTGCTGATGTTTTTGGAAATCATGCAGCTCAGGGCGTGAACATTCATGACGGTATTTTGCGCGCAACGCCGTCATTGCAGGGGATTGGTCTTTGTAGGGCATGGCTTCCTTGTGTCGGTGGTTGAAAAACTCGCTTTCTGCATAATGCTACGTTTCAATTGAACTGTCAACATATGCGCCCAATTTAGTTATGGTCACTTTAAAAATAATTTGAAATACTAGATAATTTACAAGTTGCGGCGGGTTGGAGTTGGTTCGACAATTTTGCATGTCAGAAATGGTAGACTATTAAAATGATTTATGAGCCAAAAAATGCTGCGTATATCGACAATACGAATTTACATAAAGGCTCTGAAGCTGAGGGATTTAGGATTGATTATGTAAAGTTTAGAAAGTATTTACTTGAAAGACATGGGGTTCAGGTGGCTTACATTTTTATAGGATATGTGCCTGGTAATGAAGAACGATACAAAAAATTTCAGGAAAGAGGATATACATTGATTTTCAAACCAACTTTGCCGGACGGCAATGGAAAAATAAAAGGGAATTGTGATGCTGAGCTGGTTCTTCAAGCGACTCGGGATTTCTATGAAGACAGATTTGAAAAATTAGTTATTGTCTCAAGTGACGGTGATTTTGGTTGCTTGGTGCAATTTTTAAAGGAGCACGACAAACTTGAGATTGTTCTTAGTCCAAGAAATAAAAACCAGTGCTCGACCCTTATTAAAAGGCTTGCTCCAAAAATTACTTTTTTACCTGATGTGAGAACTCTTATTGAGAAATGAAAAACCCCCATCCGGGACGGAACCCTGACAGGAGTCTCTCGAGGTGATTCTCTATATAATACATTAAAAACATGAAGAGTCAATGAAGCTGTTTATAACTAATTTTCAGGGAAGATAAAAATAGCCCAATGAAATAACCGCAACAAGAGTAAATTTTTATTTGTGTGCCGCATGGGACTAAATCAGAACGGTTTTGAATAATGCATAAAATGAAAACAGCTCCAGCAGGGAAGGCTGGAGTGACTTCGTTCTGCGGAGCTGGTTACTTTACGGTAATTAGGAAATATTCAAATCCAAACTCGACTGACACTAGACATGAAAAACTCCCGGCAAAAGCCGGAAGTTTTTCATGTAGTGCGTCGGGTTGAAATTATTACGAGTTGCTTAGTTTTTTGTCTCATTTCATTCACAAAAACCTAAGCACTCTCGATCCTTGAA
>JAYSTK010000091.1:0-1467 GCA_043719825.1 Candidatus Kaiserbacteria bacterium
CATTCTAAAGAGGGGCGGCTCTATGCATCTTTCGGTTCCTTTCTTTTTTAATATTCATGGGTCTCCCGATGATTATTTCCGTTACACAAAGTCTGCCCTGATGCGGATCTTCACGGACTCAGGTTTTTCTGACGTAGTTATAATTGAACTTGGTGATGGCCCCTGCTCAGTACTATTTCAAACATTTGGTGGAAGTATTCCTACTATGCTCCTAAAGTTATTTTTTAAAGGATTTGCAGTACACACTGATCAATTGCTTTCTCGAATGTCACACCGCTACGCATTGATAAAGAAACGTGTTCCCCTTGGGTATTTTGTATCTGCGGTGAAACAACAGGTGGGATGATAGAAAATCCATCAAGAAAGTAGTACTTAAATGAGAAGAGTTAAAATTATGAAAATCCTTTACATAGCGAGTGTTAGAATTCCAAATGAAAAAGCCTCAGGTCTTGCGATTATGCGACAGTGTGAAGCATTTGCTCGACATGGACACTCCGTAACATTATTACGCCCATATCGAAAAAATCATATTGTTGAAGAACTTTTTGATTATTATGGGATGGAAAAGAATTTTGATTCCAAAACAATGACTTCATTTGATTATTATCCTGCACTCGGTCTCTTCGGTTTTGCATGCACCCGCCTTTCACAGATGATACTTAGCTTCATTGAAGTACTAAAAAGACGTGACGAAGTTGATATTATTTATACACGCGATCCATGGATGGTTATGTTGGTATTATTTTTTAAAGTTCGAAAAAAGATTGTTTTTGAAGCACATAAAACATATTCTAGTAGTCTTGTTACATATGTCATAAATAATTCCAGTCTCGTTATATGTATTACTAATGGATTAAGGGAGGAATATACAAAACTTACGGGGAGACAAAATATCCATGTCGAACCGAGCGGTGTCGATCTCACTCAATTTAAATGTGTCGAACAGAATGATGTGCTGCGTACTCGATATCGTATTCCTACTTCAAAAAAAGTTGTCGGATATGTTGGCAAGTACACAACCATGGGAGAAGGAAAGGGGGTTGATGATCTTGTGTGTGCATTCGCGGAGCTTCACCGTAGTCAGCCAGATACTCACCTACTTATTGTTGGGCTTGAACAGTCGGAGATTGTTTTTGTGGAATCAATGTGTCGTACAGTTGGCCTTATGGTAGGTGAGTTTACACTTCTCCCTCTCGTCCAAAAAGACTTTGCATCTTATTTACAAGTTGCAGATGTATTGGTCATGAACTATCCAGACACTGAGCATTACCGTACATACATGTCCCCAACAAAACTTTTTGCCTACATGGGAAGTAATAAAATAGTGGTTGCAAGCGATTTACCCTCCGTTCGAGAAATTGTTGATGAAAGCATGGTTTTGTTCGTGAAATCGGGAGATTACCATGCGTTGCAAGAGACCTTATTGCGAGCATTGGAAGAAGATCAGACACTTATTCAAATGAGGAA
>JAYSTK010000092.1:0-3709 GCA_043719825.1 Candidatus Kaiserbacteria bacterium
GGCGGTTTTTGTGTGATGTTACGCTACGTTAACATTCACTGCTGATGGTCCCTTATCACCGTCCTGCACTTCGTAAGTCACAGTCATTCCCTCCTTAAGAGAGTCAAACGTCATGCCTTCTGGAAGTGATCGCGCGTGAAAAAAGAGATCCTTGCCTCCTTCGTCGGGGGTAATGAAACCGAATCCTCGATCAGTGAGACGAACAATCTTTCCCTTCATCGTTGTTGTTTCGTTTATACAATAATTCAAAACTATGTACTCTGCTGATCGACTACCTCAGCTCCGTTGTTTTGCCCATACACGGTAGCACATATGTTTCTTTTTGTCGATACCTTTTTTAAATAAAATGTGGTTTACTCCATAAAAGTACCATTTTCTATAATGAAATATTCTATTTTAGCCATATTGTTAGCCATTTTTGCGGAGTGTACTCTAGCCAATTTTGGTAATGCAGTGCTTGCATACACAACTGAATCTAATCGTTTTAATAACACAAATTGGTCCCTACTACCCCATCCCCGTGTAGCTTCTTTTAGTATGAGCGATGATGGAAGTGCGTCGGGCTTAACGGAAAATGGAATTGTGTTTGTGCAATACAATGTTCCGAACACATACGGAATCCGCGTGCAGCGTTTCGAAATTCAAGATCATTACCACTACATTGTGGAAGGTGAAATTGCTGATTCCTTCACAGAGTTCTCTTCTCTTCTTGCTCGTGCATACAATAGCAGTAACTCACTCGCGGGCTAAGAAATTAAAAAACTAGCGACCTTCGGTCGCTAGTTTTTAAATGTAGAAAACTTATACAGCTTCTTCTTTCAAATACTTGAGCATCGTCGGTGCATCACTCACTTCAAAGGGGTCAGTCGGACAGTCATTCATGAATCCGGGTTCTACAAACATCTTTTTTATTTCACCGTTGTCGACAAACATACTATAGCGCCATGATCGTTTCCCGAATCCCTGATCATGTTTGGTGACAAGCATACCCATCTTCTCAGTGAATTCACCCGAGCCATCAGGAAGAAGCTTCACCTTGTCTACTCCTTGTGATTTACCCCACTGAAACATAACGTATGCATCGTTCACGCTAAGACAATACACATCATCAGTACCAAGAGCTTTAAATTCATTATACGCAGACTCGTAGCCCGGAAGATGTGTTGATGAACAGGTTGGTGTAAACGCTCCGGGAAGTGCAAAGAGTACAATTTTCTTACCTTTAAAGACATCGTCAGTTGTTGTATCTTGCCACTTAAATGGATTTGGACCTTCTACACTTTCATCACGAACACGTGTCTTGAAGACGACCTGTGGGACGTGTGTTGGTGTGCTTAATTCTAAATTTGTCATATTTCAAAATTTATATTCAATTAATTAGAAATTGAATTTTAGCACAATTTTACGTATTTTATAAAATTTATTTTACTATTTTTGCCTCAATCATCATAAAGAGGGGGAATTCTTTCCGTGCAGTATTTTCCGCTCGCTCCCTCGGTCCTTTTTCACTTGTACGATGTGATATCCATTCTTCGAGACGCGTAATAGCAAACCCCGATGCTTTAAGAGCCTTCATGTAGTCCTGAAGCGAACGATGAAAGGAATAGGTGACTGATTTTTTCCCCGATGTTCCCGGATGCATATCAATTTGCGCACGACGCTGAGAGAGGTAGGCGTCAGTACGTCTATATTGAATTTGAACTTCTTCGTCGTATCCCCACGCAGATGCTTTTGGGATGCGAAACGCAGGATGATTGAGCACAAAAATTAGTCTTCCATTATTTTTAAGAGCTTTAACAACTCCCTCGAATACCGGTTCAATTTTTTCCATATTTTGTAAAGTCAGAACAGCGAGCACAACATCGTACTCATGTGCCGTCACCCAATCTAATTTTTCTGCTTTTGAAACTTTATACACAATACGACCGCCTTTCTTTTTGGCAATTTCAATAAGTTCGGGCGAAATATCACAGCCGGTAACGGAGGCCCCCGCGCCCTCAAGGGCGCGGGCTATAAATCCTTCCCCACATCCTATCTCAAGAACTTTAAGCCCCGTGTGGGGTGCGACAATACGCTCCACGTTCGGTAAAATCACTTTTGCATGGTACGTATCCCCTTCTTCAAGATGATTCGAGTACCATTCGGCTTCGCTACCCCAGGAAGTTTTGTTAGTCTCGCGCACTTGAGGCATTTCTTTGCTGCCTCGCTCTTTTACTCGCAGAGCGTAACCATCCACAGCTAACCGAGTACGGGGGAGAGAAATTGTATCTTTACTTTTCCGAGGAAGAGCAGGGCTTACCCTTTGTCCATACGATTTGCTGAATCTTACAGAATTCGGTAAACCTTTCGCATTGCCATGCTCAAGGTCTTGCGAAGCTCCAAGCATTCGCTTCTCACCTCGAACTGCCTTCAATGGCGAAAGTTTTCCCTTTGTTTCATTTGTAAATGGTTCTTTGAACTTTCGTTTCCCTTTATTTTTATTAGGTTTTTCCATCAAGAGAGAGTAGCGCATTCTGTATTAAAAAGAAAATGGCATGAGGTTTTTGAAACTCATGCCATTGCTATTAGTACTTTAACGAAAGGGTCTATCTCTTAACGGAAATTCTTCGATTGATAGACGGCGTTTTTCATCAACCCATCGTTCCTGAAGCCATTTTTCGTAGTGCGAGACTGTCCACTCTTCGGTGGGATGCGCCGGACCACTTTTAAGTTTTCCTTTTCCATACAAACTGAGAAACTTTGAACCTCTGTCCATTTCCGCACAAAGCTCTGCATCTTCATGCGCGAGCTCTTTATATGCGGCGGTGAAAAGCGCCGCAATTTCAGGGAAGAATTCAGAAAAGTAAAACTCAACTACGTTTCGAGTACCGTCCGTGAGTGGGTCGGGTGCAAAGCGACTAACCACAATTGCATACGGGAAGTATTCGATAGTTGTCCCATCGTGGTAATGCGCAATCCATATTGCACCATACTCTGGAACTTCACTTCCACAATGTTCTAGTACTGCTTCACGGTAGGCACGCCACGCGTCAGTCATTTTGGAATGGTTAGTTTCCAAAAGAAATGGCACCATTTGCACGTTACCACATCGACTTTTTCTTGGTGCATCAAGTCGAAGTTCCGTTGGATCCACAAAGCGCATGAGTGTACCCCCATGTACCGCGGGGGCTAACACATGACTTATGTCCCCAAAGACCTCCATGCCAGTATCAGGACGATACTGATCAGGAGAAATCCAGATTTCATGAAGTCTGTAATCGGGAGGAAGAAAGTCGGTGATGCAACATTGTTCTAAAAGCGGCGTCATGAGAAGCTCTCGAATTTCCGCGAGCTCTGCTTCACTGCCTGTCCATATAAGTCCACCAATATTCTCGATAGGTACTTCGTGGAGATTGAAGTCTCCGACGATTGGACACGAACCATTTTTCAGAACGAATTTCTTTGGTGAGACGTGAGTGCCGTCGGTTGCATATGTCCAGTCATGCCCCGAACAAGAAACGAATCCAGAGGTGAGTTTTCCAACTCTTCCCTGTACGTCATTGCTTTTAGGAACAATAATCTGTTTTTCGCGATGACGGCAGACGTTAAGAAACGCTCGTAGTTTTCCATCAAGACCATGGAGCAAGAAATGCGCTCCATCAGTGCTCGCAGAAACAAAGTAAGATCCCTTTTCTTCGACCACACATGCGGGACCAAGATACAATCCGCC
>JAYSTK010000093.1:0-3684 GCA_043719825.1 Candidatus Kaiserbacteria bacterium
CCCCTTGCTGTTGGATTCGTTGCAGCTGCCCTCGCCATTATCTTTGCTGTGGTCTATATGACGCAGGCCGAACGGCAAGTGCCGGTCACTCACGCAAAACAAGTACGTGGCGGGCAAACTTATGGAGGAACAACAAGTTATCTTCCGCTCCGTCTTAACCAAGCGGGCGTGATCCCAATTATCTTTGCACTTTCAATCCTTCTTTTTCCGCAGATGGTGCTCAATATCCTTGCGTCCTTTGGTGTATCAGGAGTATCAGGTGTGCTCGAGAAAGTGAATGCATTTTTCCAGAATCAAGAACTCTATGCGATTGCGTATTTTGTACTCGTAGTGCTCTTCACTTTCTTCTACACCGCAGTTACGTTTGACCCTGATGCTATGTCGAAAAATCTTCAGCGCACCGGTGCATTCATTCCAGGAATTCGCCCCGGCAATCAAACGTCTGAATACCTCGGCAAGCTCATCACTCGACTTACCCTCATCGGAGCACTATTCCTCGGTCTCATTGCAGTGCTTCCAATGGCGATGCAAATTATTACCTCGAATCAATCACTCGCGATTGGTGGAACGGCACTTCTCATTGCGGTTTCGGTGGTTATTGACCTTGTGCGCCGGGTTGACTCTCAAGTTTCCCTCCGCCAATACTAAAACGAACATATAGTATTCATCTACGGTGTCGCACTACGAAAAAAGACCCTCGTCGTACGCCATGTACGCCTCGGGTCTTTTTTCTTGTGCTCCTAGTATCTAAACACTCTCTGTTTGTTTTAGTTTCGAAAAATCCCGATCTTATTTAGTGAAATCTTAAAAAGAAAACAACCCGCCGAAACATCCCAAGGCGGGTTGTTTTGTGCGGGTTGTACGCCAGTGCGTCGAACATGAAAGCGAGTTACCTTAAACACGCTTCTCGAGCTTGTCGCACATTCTCCTCGAGTTCCCCAATTGAGGGGTTGCTGTGCGGGGTAAAAAATCGGATATTCCCCCCCTCGCCGATCGGTACGATAGTAGATGAACACACGCAGCCCTTGTGTGGGAAAGAAGAGATCATTGTTCGAGGGTCTAACTTCTCGCCAAGCGCGCTGCAGAATGCCTTCGACATTCCACGACTCGCCAGTAGTATCTTCGGCTTGAACGCTTGTCACTTCAATATCCATCTTGGTTCCGACGGGACAATTGGCTTGAAACTCAACATCCCGAATCGGTTTGCGATCGAATAGCGCGAGTGACAAATCCCACTTTGATGGACCGGAAGTAACGAAATACTGAATGGTTGTCATACGACAACTCCTTAAGAACATGACCTTTGGATAGGGAAAGACCAAAACCCTGTTGTTCCGAAGAACCACTCTTGAAACTTCAGAAGAATTAATTCACTATAACACTTATTATAGAAAAGTAAATAGCTTACTGAGGGTCGCACTTTCCGCGGACAGGCCAATTCAGTGAGGTGCGTATACAGGTTACTTGACATAAATAATACCCAAATATATACTTTGGTATATGAATACGCATACTATTTTAAATATAAAGACGGACAAAAAACTTAAAGCCGATGCACAAAAGGTTGCGAGTGAACTCGGCGTACCACTGAGTACGGTGATGAATGCATTTTTAAAGCAGTTTGTTCGTGATAAGGAAATTACCTTTACTGCAAACCAGTACCGTCCAACGCCGTATCTCATAGATCTTATTGAGGAAGCACAGAGAGAATATGAAGCTGGTGATACATCAGGACCCTTTGAAACTGCTGACGAGATGATAAAGCATCTTAATACAAAATAAATTGTGCGTACTGATTTTACTAAAAACTTCCATAAGCAATACCAAAAATTACCCAAGAAAGAACAGGTACAGTTCACTGAACGGTTGAAATTATTTATTGCAGATCAAAGAAGCCCTCTGCTCAAGGTGCATAGCCTTATGGGGGAGTATAAAGGATGCTCAAGTTTTAATGTCTCAGGAGACATACGCGCCGTTTTTAAAATACAAACCAATCACGTTGCGTTGTTTATAGCAATCGGTTCACACAGTGAGTTGTACGAATAGGTATATTTATTGGAGTAAACACAGTGTCGTCGTGTGGGCAAAAATTTCCGAGGTCCGGCCTCGGGTTTTTCGGACTCAATATTAGAACCTCATATACTTTGTTTGCCTGCCGCGTTTTTGAGAGCCTACTAATGTCTTAATTAAAATACATAAAGCCCATATTGAATGTTTAATTTTGAAAAAACATACATTAAAACCAAATAACCCAAGGGGTCTTTATGTTTTGTGTGCACTAAACTGAAGGCGGTTCAAACTTTGTACATGATACAATTTTCGTATATGGAATCAGAAAGTCAAAATATGGATGTTTCTCAGGCGAGTCTAGTGAATCGTGTGACCCCATTCTCTAAATACTTAGCGATGGCTCTATTTGTTGTAATGCCATTTATAGGTGGTTGGATAGGGTATATGCATGCCCCGTTAAAAGTTGTTGAAGTCGAAAAGATTGAAATAAAGAAGCCGACGGTAGAGCCTGACTTTGCTGAGTCTAAAATAAATGACATTCAAAATTTAAACTGGAAACAACATTCACTTTTTAATGGTGAGTTTGTATTTCAATACCCTTCCAATTGGACATTCAGTGAATTTGATTCTGACAGTAGATCTTCAATTAGAATTTATGATTTAAATCAGCCTGTTGAGTTAGCGAAATCATATGTTCTTATCAAGTTGGTCACTCAAGGAGAGGATCCATTTAGCCCGCAAGAATTTAATTACATCGGAGAAAAATTTTTGAGTAGTTTAAATCGAAGTGTGCCAGTGTACAAAAACATTAACCAAAACACAACAATATATCGAGTAGAAATTACTGCACCAATAGGAAAGATAACATCAATTGAATTTGTTGATCTTGAACAGGAATTCCATGATGAGTTTCTATCAAAAATATATGTGGATGTTGAACGTATTGCAAACTAGATGTTATCGCCGGAGGAAAGACCTCGTGGAATTACAATGTAAATTAGGTTGTGGCCAGTGCTTAGTACTCATTCTTGAAGGAGTAGCCTAGTGGAACCCGTGAAATAACTTGCTTCCAGCTTTGTGATTTGAGCCATTTTTGGTATTGGTCGAAAACAGTGAGCGCTACCGTTTGGGGGCTATGACGCGCGGTGTCAATTATGAGATCAAAGTTTGCCGTGGCGTAGGGATTGATATTGTACAGTTTTTTAAAGCGTCGGCGTTCGTTATTGAGGCGGTCGTTTACCTGGTCAATGACCGCGTCCATGCCATCAGTATTGCTTTCTGTCGTGCCACGAAGTGCGTTCAGGTTTGAATCCTTGTAGATACGCGCAACAGCGACCTCCGCATCGAGGTCGAGATACACTTTGAATGATTCGGGTATCCAATAAAAACCGAGTCGCGAGTCAATCACCACATCCTTGTCCTCTCGATGCTTACGCAAATCTTCGTCGAGATCGTAGTCTACAGTCGGATCTTTTTCTGCCATGATGTTGAACTCAGAAAGTGTCATCTTCCTTTTTTTAATCATGGTACGCACTGTATCTCCCGTCGAATAGCGTGTGTACCCAAGCATTTCTGCGACACGGTCTGCCGTAGAAGACTTACCGCTGCCCGGCTTTCCTGAAAGTGTAATGATATGGACTCTATGCATACTGCTATTATGCACTCTGCCAGTCT
>JAYSTK010000094.1:0-10312 GCA_043719825.1 Candidatus Kaiserbacteria bacterium
ATACAGACCTCTGCACTACGAAAAAAGATTAGTGAGTACGAGATTGAGATAAGCCACCTTAAAAGAGAAAATACAATCGTATCGAAACGAACGACAGTTCTTGTTGCGGGATTTGATGACCTCTCTACTGAACCAACTGATGAAAAACAGCGCAAGATTTATGCCACACAAGTTGATGAATTTTATGAGAATATTCTAAAACAAAAAGTGCGTGTCAGTATTGCTGAGATTCGTGAAATCCTCTCTGCTATCGGGTATCTACAAAACATTCCCAACAATATGAAACGTGACCAATATGACTTCTTCCTTCGCGGGATGGAAGCCTTTGCGTGGAAAATCCACGATTGGGCAACCACATTGCAGGGGGAGGCACGGTCAGTAGATATTAATAAAAGTAATTAAAAAACATTATGGAAGTTTTTGACAAAGAGGGAAAGCCAATCGAAGGGGTTTTCTCAAAAGAAGAAGTTGAAGCACAGGTGAAAGCAGCTTCTGAAAAAGCTATTGCTGATGCAAAAGTCGCATCAGACGCAGCAATAGAAGCAGCGCGAGTTGCAGCTGAGCAAAATGGAGATATGCCTGAGTGGGCAAAAACTCTTTCGCAGAAAGTTGACTCTCTTTCAAATCATAATACACAATCTTACCTCGGCAAAGTAGTTACAGGACTTGATGCTGATAAAGCAAAAGAGGTTCAGGCGAAATATGATTCTCTTGGTGGGTATGCAGAGACACCAGAGGGGCTGGCTCGAAGGTCTGAAGACGCATACCTACTTGCAACAGGTCAGAAGTATAACGGGGAGACAGTGAACATTGGTAATCTCATGGCTTCAGGTCAAGGGAGGTCTCATATTGACCCTAAAGTAACTACAGAGGTCGATAAGAATATTAATGCTGCTCTCGGAAACACGCCAGAAGACATCGCTAAGTTTGGTAAGAAATAATATTTATGGAAAATAATAAAGACGGAAAATTAAATCCATCCGCAACAGGAACAGGAACTCAGTCTGTTGTAAAAACAGCAGATGAAGGGGGCGCAACCACACAGCCTGTGCGAACTATCCCTGCCACAATACCTGTTGTGACAGAGCCAGAAGCACCAAAAGCAAATGTAACAAAGTCAAAAAAGATAGAGGTTGATGAAGATGTTCTCAACAAGATTCTTTCAGAACTTAGTGAACTTAAAGAAAAAACAAACGATTTTGAAAAGACTGCATCACAAGACCAAATTCGAAAAATTGAAGCACTCCGTGCTTCTGGTAAATTGGTGAAGGCAGTAAAGATTCGAAGATTTGCTGATGAGCTTGTTATTGGATGGAAAGTAACACGAGACCGTGTGTGGGTGGCAGACAAACAGCTTCACGAAGAACAGGATGTACTTGTGTACCTTAACAACGGTACTGAAGTCCAAACATCACTCCGTGAGTTTACTCGTGGTGCTGAGTACGAAGCATATGAAGTGATTGGAGAAACAAAGACCTTCAATGGTGAAATGGAGTTTACGGTAATGATTGAAGGAGGCAACAAACTTATTATCAATAGTAAGTATGTAAATTAATATGTCACTTGAATTGATTGGTAAGTTTATTGGGCCAGACGAGATTGTTTCAGTGACATTGATGGAGGTTAAAACTCCTAAAGGAGGGGACGTCTATGAGATTGGATTTTCAAATGAGCGAAAACACCTTTTTTCAAAGAGCACACTCGACCTCGTTGTAACAGAAACTCTTTCAGATTTGAATGAGGTACAAGAAAAAAAGATGGTACCGATGCTGACTGAGGTAATGAATATCATTAGTGAATACGACCTCACCACAAAAGAGGTCTCTACACTTTCTCAAAAACTGAGTGCGATACTCACAGATACGTTTGACCGCACAACTTCGTTTCTCTGGTTTGGCAACAAAAAAGAGCACGTCATCGGTTTCGACCCGCTTATGAACGTTTCGATTCTTATGGCTCGTAACATAATGAAAGATGGGGAACAAAATTAACCAAAACATTAAGCTTGAAGACTTGCTCCCTCTCAAGGAACAGGAAATTAATCTTCTCTATATCCTGCGAAATAAGTACCAGCAGGGGTCTGTAGAGATTATTGTGAGAGACGGTATACCGTACGATATTTTGCGTACAGTTGAGCGCGTCCGACTCACAGGTTTGTCCACAGAGCGGCTTGACCAAATGTAGTAGTGTTCTATACTGAGTACAGTAAATATCGTCCCATCCAAAAAGACGGACACAATACTTGATAAGATTTTCTTGTCGAATATTGTGTCCGTCTTTTTCTGTTGAGGTTGCCGTTGGTGTATTGGTTTTGCAATGTTTCCAATACATCACTATAACGGTAACTTCACCAGAGAAGATGGGCGCGGAAAAACACCGCTTTATAAAGGCTACTCATCCCTTGTGTTAGGGGAGAGGATTCAAACCGAAGTGTACTTACTTAAACAAGCGGTACACAGAAAAGGAGTAGATTAACAACACAACAATTAATTATGGCATTTAAAATCAAATCAGGTAAAATCAAAAATGTTTACCTTCCTGTAACACCTTCAACGGTGCTTGCAAAAGACTCCATCGTTACGTTTTCTTCAGGAAAGCTTATTGCTGCGGTAGCGGGTACAACTCTTCAAAATATTGTTGGTGTTGTGCCAAAGGCAATTACTGCAACTGATACTGACTACGCATCAGACAGACTTATTGCTGTTCAGGTTCCAATTGAACCGAACACAGTGTGGGAGGGAGACGTAACATCAGGTCTCGTTGCTGCTGACGTTGGATTGTTTGTCGACCTCACAAGTTCAACACACATCAACCGTGGCGCATCTACTATTGACGTAGCGTTCTGCGTTGGAGTTATTTCTTCAACAAAGGGGTTGTTCAATATTGGGTTTAAGGGTAATTACTAATTATTTAACGTTATTAAGATATGGATTTATCAACAGTAAACCTCTTAGATTTCGTACGAAATGCTGAGATTACTTGGCTCAAAGGAGCAGAAGCGTTTGATGCAGTAGCTCGACGTTCTGGCCTTGTTCGTGAAGTGGTTATTCCTAACAACACTGGAAATACTCGTGAATTTTCTGAAATCGACCTTGAACTTTACGCAAAGCGTAAGGGAGAGCGAGATGAATCTAAGTTTGCGAAGATTCAACAGGGTTACTCAAAAGTTGGTACGCTTTACCGCGTCTCTCTTTCTGAAGCAATCACGTTCGAAATGCGTACACAAGGAAAGTATCTCGATATTCAACAGCGATTGCTTAACCTCCTCCCAACGGCAATGCGTCGTATGGAGTTGGATATTCAGCATCGTATTGGATTCGCTAACTCAACATCTTACACAGACCAGGATGGTGTAACTGTTGATACGACTGTAGGTGACACCCTTGCTCTTGCAAGCTCAGTTCACACAGTTCGTGGTTCGGCTTCTACATTTAGAAATCGTCTTGCAAACAGCCCGCAGCTTTCACGCGGAGCGCTTGAGTCGATGGAGAAAATGCGAGTTGAAAACAGCATCAACCAGTTCGGACAAAAGGTGACAGTAATGGATGACATCCTTTGGACAACTGATGACCCAAACACAGTTAATACTGCGCGTGAGATTCTACAGTCAACAGCCTCTGTTGATGGTGGCGCAAACGCTAACGTAGTAAATGTGTATCGAGCGAAGTACAAGCACGTAGTTCTTGCCCTTGTTGCAACAGACAAGGATGGAAACCCAGACAGCACAAAGGCGAAGTATTGGGGATTCGCGTCTTCAAGTCGTTCAGCGTTCTACCTTGGTGTCCATGAGGAACCAAATGTTGTACCTCCAACAGAAGGTGATGGTAAGAATACTCTTACTGATGACTGGATGTTCGGAGTTCGTGCGGGTTACATGCTCGTCGTTCCAGCAGCAAGTTGGTTCTCAATCTCTCTCGGAGATGGTACAGCGTAATTATTAATTCGGTTAATAAGCGAATAAACTTAAAAACACAAAAATATGGAAACTCTAGGTTCACAGCTCAGCCGATATGGTGCCATTACGTCACCATATCCAGTTGCAGCTTCAGGTAAAGTATTCTTCGTCCTTGCTACTTCTAATGCCCGTTTTGGCGATTTGTCAGCGGAATTTCCAGTAGATAAAGATGGTGTAACACGTGTTCACGGTACAGTTAATGCAGCGATTGCATCATGTGTAGCGAACCGTGGTGACATCATCTATGTCATGCCAGGTCATGTTGAAGCGATTAGTTCAGCAACATCACTTGTGTGTGATAAGGCTGGGGTAACGATTCGTGGTCTTGGTGAAAACGCACTTCGTCCAACCTTTACTCTTGGTACATCAACAGCAGCAACAATTCCTGTTTCTGCTGCGAACGTAACCATTGATAACGTCATTATTGATATGACTGGTATTGATGCGATTGTTGCTGGTATTACACCAACAGCAAGTAACTTCACACTCAGTAACTCATTCATTATTACGGCATCTGCTTCAGCACAAGCTGTCCTTGGCATCTTGACTACAGCAGTAGCAGACCGAATAAAGCTTATCAATAACGAGTTTATTGGTTCAAACGATGCAGGTACAGCAACAGCTGTCCGTATTGTTGGAGGTAACGAACATGTTATTAAGGGTAATCGTTTTTACGGTGCATACACCACAACTCTTGGTGCGATTGATAATGCAACAACTGCATGTCTTCGTGTTCAAGTTAGTGATAACTTTATCCAAAATGCAACAGCATTATCTACTGTTGCGATGACATTCCAAGCAGGTTCAACTGGTGTTATCTCTAATAATCGTATGCAAATACTATCATTGACAGCACCTATCGTTGGTGCAGCTATGTCATGGGTTGGTGCGAACTATTACGCGAACGCAGTTGCGACAGCAGGTACACTCATCTAATGAGTCCCCCCAATTACTCATATATATGGGTAATTGGGATGGCCTTATAAGAAATATATTTAAAAATTATGCGAAATTATCAACAGTACACACTTTTAAACGCAAAAGCATCGACAGGAATTGGCGTTCCAGCACTCATTGAAGACTTCAGAACTGCGGTGTTCGCGTTTTCAACTGATGGCGGCGGTACTGCGAACTTGACAGTCAAGTTTCAAGGGTCAACTGCCGATGTTTGCCCTGATTTTGCAGCTGCACAATCACGAGCAAACCATTGGGATTTTATAGAGGTTATCGACTATCAAGATGGGTTAGCAATTGACGGTGATACAGGTGTTGGTGTTGTGACCGCTGACGATTATCGACAGTTTGAAGCAAACGTAAACGGACTCAAGTGGATTTGTGCACGTGTTACTGCATACGCAGCTGGCAACGTGACGGTGGCTGTCCGAGGATTTTCTGGCGACTAACCAATAAAACAATGCGAAGAAATTTAACTAAAAAATCAGCTAATCCTTCCGCTGAGAAAAAAAATCGTGATACCCTCATTCAATCAATCGCAGTTGAAGAGAGTGTGCTAGATGATGTTCATATAAAGTTTACTGACGTTGCTTTTGAAATAGACCTGCTTGAAAACAAGAAAAAAGAAGTTGAAAAAGAAATAGAGGTTCTTGAAAAACATGTAACAGAAAAACAATATCTCTTCTCCTCTCTGCAAGAAGAAGTAATTTCATTACAATCTGCTGTTTCAAGCCTGAAGGATGATAAACAGAAACTGATTACTGAAATTGAGGAGGCGAGGGTTTCTCTTAAGAAGGCACAGGATGATTACAATAGTGAGTCAGTTCGCATTAATGATATTCGAGATAAGGAAAACCTTTTATATAAACAAAATATTGATACATTAGTATCAATTGTTGCTGACCTTGAGGCGAAAGTAGACGTGCTCACAAAGAGTGAGTCCCAAATTTCACGTGAAATAGACTCAAAACAGAAAGAGCAGTCGAGCCTCGATGTTTCTCTAGCTCACAGGATTGAAGAATTGGCACGAATTAACCGTGACCTTACGACGTCTCAAACAGCTTCGTTGCGGGCTGAACGTGAATATAAAGATATCGAAACTAAAATTTCACATATTAAGTCTGAAATGACAGAAAAGGACAATGCTATTAAAGCAAAAAATGAAGAGCTTGCCGTTCGAGAGGTGGAGGTTGAAAAGAAAAGAAAAGAATTACTTGGAGTGATGCTTCGTGAAAAGAAGCTTAAAGAGCGTGAAGGTACAGTTAAAGACCTCTTTGACCTAGCTGGGATTAGAATAAATATGTAACCATGTCAGACAGGACAACAAAAGCAAAAACAGACATTCTCGATGAACCACTTAATGTAAATATTATTGCGGATGTTGGGGCTTCATATACAACACGTTTAGCCACTGACGGTGTATATACTTATATTGGAAAAGCAACGTCTGGTGCGGGTACCGCTTCTGCGGTGTGGCAGATACAAAGGATTGATGAGTCATCGGGACTCACAATCTTATTCGCAGACGGGGATACTTTATTTAATAACATATGGGATAATAGAGTATCGCTTTCTTATTCATAATCACTCGTCACCATGGCAGTACCATCATATACACACGACCTCGTAGATTGGATAGCAGATACCGATACTACTGCATGGACTGAGTTAACAAACGCTCTAAACGGTGGAGCGCCTGATGAGATAGATACCGAGTCGGCACTTCAGGGTACTAACACAGTTTCTCAAATCACCAACACCACGGCACTTTTTTCAATGTGTCGTCTTTTAGCGTCCCCCGTCACCCTTTCAGCTGGTCAAGTGTTTCTGGTGTGGCACGGACATGGAGTTGCAACAGCACTCGCAACCTATGCAAACGGCGGGCTACGCCTCGTTGTCGCCGGAGCAACCGTTGGTGACTGGAAAGCATGGGCGGTGAACGGTGTTGATACACCACCGTTTCCCTATGGTAAGTGGGTAAACAATCCTGTTGACCCGACCGTGACCGCTGATTACACCCTTGGCACTCCTCCAACGGGAGGAACAAGCGTCTATGGCGTTGGAAGTATGGGGCTACTGACTCAAGCGGTAGCCCGTGGTCAACCACATGTGTGCGACATCATCCGGTACGGACGAGCTGAGGCGCGATTTAATGGTGGTGAGGCAGCAAACTACGCTGTCTTTTCTGGCTTTGCAGCACTCAACGACGCAACTACCGCACGATGGGGGTTAATACAAGCGACAGACGGTGGGTATCTATGGAAGGGATTAATGACTTTAGGGTATACCAGCGCTGTTGATTTTCGTGATTCCAACAAAACTATATTGGTTCAAGACACACGAAAAGTGTCCTCATCATTCAATAAGATTGAAGTGAGACAAGCTACATCACGAGTCGATTGGACAGGAATAACCTTTACGTGTCTCTCACCCACAACAACCGCATCACGCGGGGATTTTGCCGTCATTGATAACGCTGATGTCAACATTGAGGCTTCGACATTCAACGATATGGGAACTTTTGTATTTCTCTCGGTAAGTACTATCAATAACTCCACCTTTAGACGGTGCAACCTCATCACACAAGGTGGAGCAACTTTCAGTGGGTGTACTATCGACAAAACAAACGATGCGACAAGAGCAATGGTGGCAAGTAACCCCGCAGCAATCTCAAATTGCACCTTTGTCTCAAGTGGGACGAAACACGCAATAGAAATCACCACACCAGGCACGTACACGTTTGCAGGTAACTCCTTTACAGGTTATGCCACCGCAAACGGCACTACAGGGAACGAGGTTATTTATAACAACTCAGGCGGGGCTGTGACATTGAATGTAACTGGCTCTGGTGTAGGTACTATCTCATACCGAAATGGTACTGGTGCTACTACTACAGTAGCCTCTTCTGCATCGGTGGTTATTAATATCGTAGACGAAGACGGAAACGCAATCACCGCGAACTCGGAAGTGACTGTCGTTCGCAATTCAGATACCGTAATTCTCTTTGAGGAGGATGGTATAATTGATGGGTCAACGACATACTCCTACAGTTCTGGGGGAGGCACTGTTGTTTATATAAATGTATTCAACGTGACTGGGTATCAACCAAAAACGGTTAATAACTACACATTACCTTCAAGCGGGACGACCACATTATCAATACAGCTCGATACGGAGCGTTTTTACGCAAACCCGTAAAAAGAACCGTTCACTTAAAAATAATTAAAATCATATGGCAAAGATAGTAGACCCCGATTCACTAGCACAAACAACAGACATTGTTGTAAACACTGGTGCGAAGACTATTCAGATAATCACGACGGGTGCGGTTAGTAACGCAAGCCCAGGTTCGACATCAGGCGTGACCCTTCAGGCGCTCTACTCATTCCTCAAAGAAGAGTGGAAGACTGACGCTGCGCTCAACAAGTTCAAGTTCCCACTCAAGATGTTCACAAAGACGGACGGTACGTTCATCAACGGATGGACATTCGCAGATGCAACAAGCCGCAACGTCATTCGTGACGCAGGGTGGACTGAGGGGGCTAACCAGTACGCAGGTATCATTTCTCTTGGTAACTTCGATGCAACAGGCGACCAGGGGTACTACCAGCGCGTCGTAGGGTACACACAGCCGACAACCAATTTCAATAAAACGGGTAACTTGAATGAGGCTATTCTTATCACGGGTGCGACTGGCTACCTCAAGAACTTCCTCCGAGTTCAAGCAAAGACATACGCTGAATATAACCTTCTCACAGAACAGGGTATTGCCGCTCTTGAACCAGTCCTCTACCGTCTGCCACTCGCGAACTCCTCAGACCTCAAAACGACTTCAACCGACATCACCATTGATACGACTACTCCGTTTGTGGGAACTGCAACCGCAACAAACACCGATGGTTCAGTAACGCTCGGTTCACCAAACTTTACCTCAGCAGCAGCACCATTCGTAGCAGGTGACGTAGGGAAGCTCATCACGATTGCAACAGGAACAAACGCGGGACAATACAAGATCGTCACCTTCACTAGCACTTCTGTTGTGGTTGTAGACCGCAACTTTGAAGCTACAGGCACAGCAATCACCTACAGTCTCCGACCTCGTGGAATGAAAATTAACTTTCTCAAGGGAGTTGGATTCACTACTTACGCAAACACAACCGTCTATCCCGCTTTTTCAGTTGTTATCGACTCAACAAACCGATGGTTCTTCACAACGGCAGGTGGTACATCAAACGCCGCAACGAGAGCCACTGACACAGGTTGCGTATGGGTAGCATACGACGGTGAAGTACAAATGGGTTCTACTTACTACGCATTTAACCGCCTGGTAACTGCAAACGGTGGTACAGACCGACAGGTATACGATTGGCTTCAGAGACAGCTCCGCACCACTGGTGTAGGAAAGGCAGGTGGGGTACTCGATATTAACGCGAACGACAGTACCACTGTCGCACAAAGACTCGGGACATCCATTAACGGAAATGTTGCTGAACTTCTTGGTGAATACGTTGGAGACACACTCAAGACAAAAGGAGGTCTTGCCCTTACAGGATTCAACGCAAACTCAACGAACAGCCTCGTCTTCCGTGACATTACAAAGGACGGTGGTGGTGTAAACACACTTACCCGTATCCCTGTCACCTCAACTGAACGTACTTTCCCATTCGTTGCAGCCGGAACGCTCAACTTCTCAGCAAACCTCGTTTCTGAACCAGATGTTGACACGAAGTACACCATGTTTTTCACAACAAACACTGGTGGCAACTACGACACCGCATCAGCAATCATCGTAAATAACAACGCGGGAAGCCCAATTACGGGTCAAATCACCGCTTCTGCGATTAACTTCGACTTTGACTACACGAACAACGTGCAAGGGGGACGAACACCGGACACAAACGCGGATGTAACGGTGGTAGCACAAGGACTCAACGGCGCAACATGGGTACTTGTCACGCACACTATTACTAAGACAACTGGACAAAACATCACTGTGACCGCAGATGATGAACGAAACTACAGTAATCCAGTTTAATAACTAATATATGGAAAACCTAACCAGACGAGAGATTCGCTATAACTGCTTTCGGATTCAGTTACACGAAGTCGAGGGTCGCCCACTCAAGGCAGAGGGGATTCTCAAGTTTGTCGCAGACATACGAGCACACATGGAAGGTCAGGATATGTTCAACGGGTGGGAAAAGTTTGGGCAGACATGGGATGTCGATGACAAGGCTCCACTTGTCGTAGTCTCCCGTACTTCAAGCCTTCAGACAGAATGGAACAAGGTGGTCGAAAAAAACGCAAAGGACATCGTAGAGGTGAAGACAAAAAGTGGCTTCTTCCAAAAACTGAAACTTGCTGACGCAAGCGATATAGACGGAAAATAATCTATGGCTGCTA
>JAYSTK010000095.1:0-1444 GCA_043719825.1 Candidatus Kaiserbacteria bacterium
GAACACAAAGCCTACATCTTAGCTCCACCACATCCCAAACAAACCAAAAAGATCCTTGAACAATGGCAACTGTTCCTGTTTCACAAACGTACCAAAATATAGTGCACCTTTGACTACCTCAAAGAACATATGCTCCTCGAAACTTCGTTTCCGAGAAGCGTTAACGGCTACGCCGTTCACTACATCCGAACACTCGTAGCCTACCAGCTTATTCGGGGGTTTTGAGACTCAGGTGTAACATATACGGCATGTGGGCCGTTACGTTTAGAAGAAGAGTCTTCCGCGTTTTGCTAATTCTTTGGTTAATGCTCGGTCTTGTGCGAGCCGCGTGACGTACATATGCCAGGATTTTTGTCCCGTTCCGGGAGTTTGTGGGGTTATAGTATCCTTTGTTTGATCAATAGGGAAATACTTTTCGAGAATATCCAGCTGATCTGTGTAGTAGTCATCAGGTTCAACCAGGTCTTTGTCCTCTTTATAGGTTCTTAGCAAGCCAGCTGTTACGTATGCAAAACCATTGTTTTTGTCTATATAATTAAGTTTTCTTAGCATTTCGCCCATGTTAGATTTCTGTCGATAAAGATCGCTCCTGTTACCCGTGGCTGTGTCACAATTTATGCCTAGCTCACGGTACTCTAGGCGCATCTTGTCTAGTGCGTGCTTAAAGCCGTGTGGCAATTCAATGACAGGTAAAAGACTCCCCAGTTCTTCGGACTCGGTTTGTCGCTTGATTTCATTATTGTAAAGACTTCTGCCAGACCAACGGCCAATTGTCCTACAAACACCCCACAAACCTATTCCCGCACCAACAAATGCTCCTGTGTCTGCCCAGTTCTCAGGAGCGACGGTCTCACTTAAAGCGATTAATGCAGTCCCCCCCAAAACCTTAACACCATCAAGGTATTGTGGCCGTCGTTGGTTTAGGTCAAATTTAGCGAGATTCTCGCGCATTTGATCGGAAACGGTTGATTCTATATTGATCCCAACTTCTTTGGATGCAAGTTCATAAGAACGAGCCAGAAAATGGTCAACCCAAAACCGCCTTGGCCCGTCTTCAGTAAGTGGAGTAACTGTGTCTTGTTCTGAAATGGGCAGCACTCTATCGAGGTACGCTCCAATCATAACCAAGTTATAGACATCTGGGTTACCGGTCGGCCTTGTAAATGAACGCTCCCTTATGTAATTCGCACGTACACTTATTGCCTCGTCAGCGAATTCAGTATTAATGAGTCTATGCATGTCACTCTGTGTTGGATGCATCATCGTGAGCCCTGCGTACGCAGACTCAATTCTGGCTATCGTATCAAGTAGTTCAGGGTCTTCATTGATGTCCGCAACCAGAGAATCACCTGGGTTCTCGGTAACAATATCTGACCATTGCCTCAAACGAGTAGACTCCAATAAAGGAAGTTCTCGCTCGGCTGGCATTAGCTGTTCTACCTCA
>JAYSTK010000096.1:0-10255 GCA_043719825.1 Candidatus Kaiserbacteria bacterium
TATAGACTGGAGTCCATAGTGGGTCCTTTCGAAAAAAGTTGAAGGAATTGAATGGAGAACTACTGTTTGGAGAGTACATTAAAAATTAACACATGTAAAGGCTCGTGAGAAACCTCATAAAGCTTCCAGATCACAAAGTGGACAGCTACTGTAAGGAGGGATTTGAACATTACATGTTCAGTACACTTTGTGGCTTTTTTATAAACTCAAAAAGATAGCACTCAAGGTTTTCAAATCCCTCCCGCATCTCACTTTGTTCGCTGCGGAAGAGGAGGGATTTGAACCCTCGATAGGGTTACCCCCATGCCGGTTTTCGAGACCGGTGCCTTCAACCGCTCAGCCACTCTTCCAATTAGTGCCAGTTGATACCGATATAAACTAGCATTTTTGTCCAATTTTCGGTAGTATAGCCAGGTTCCGAAATGGACTACGGCCCCATCGTCTAACGATAGGACAATGAGATAGTGCGGGGCACTGTCTCATCCGAAGGAAAAGTTTTCATCAATGAAAACCTACACGATGGTATAGATAGTAGGACAAGTCAAAAGCGTAATCGGCCCCATCGTCTAACGGTTAGGACATCAGGTTTTCATCCTGGAAATCGGAGTTCGATTCTCCGTGGGGTCATGGCGTAGATTTTCTACATAAAAAAGCACCAGTGATGGTGCTTTTTCGTGCCCAGAAAACTAGCCGTGACCCCACGAACAAATAGTCTGGGAGACTATTTGTGTAAGAATCGAAGCTGTTGCCAGATATTTTAGGAGTCGTTAGACGAACTAAAATATCGACAACGGGTACTGAAACTGTAAGTTTCGAATTTCTCCGTGGGGCCACAGGTTTTTTGGAACCAAACAGGAGAGTTGGAACCTTTGCTATAATTCTTGTATGGAAAAAAATAAAGACACAGATTCGGTAGGGTTGAGTGTAATGCTTGCTTCTGCAGCAAACAATGAAAAGGTGGACAATGCGATTATCGAGACTGTGCATATGCAAAAGGGGCAAGCAACAAAATACTTATTGACTAAGTTCTTATGCTATTTCTTGGTCATGCTCCAGTATTTTTTTATTATAAAAATGCATGTAGATGATGGACCTAGTAACTTATTTTTACTAATCACTATTATAATTAGTTCTTTATTAGTGTGGTTACCTCGTAAATTTCTGGCACCTATTGGTCAACACCTGAAATTTGATGGGGGCGATTCTAGTGGGGGCAACATGCATTCAACACCAGTAGCGGGTTTCCGTTTTTTAGGGTGGGTTTTATTAATATTGCCACAATTGATGTTAGTAATCTAACTCAGTCTTGCTTTTCGAACATATTTCCCAAACTCTTTCCACTTACGCAACTCGGACACTAACCGGTTCCAATTCTGTCCTACTTGGGTCACAAAACCCTACTTCCTCGTTTTTATGGCAACAAATTAGAGAAGTGAGTCAATGGGGATTTCTTCATACCAAACCTTTCCATCATAAATATAAGTTATTATAAGTTTTGTACTATCAGGGCTAAATTCACAAGTTAACATCGCATCAAATTTCTTACTAATTTTTTTACCATCCAAAATCGCAAAATCAATTTCTTTTCCTTCAATGTTAAGTTGAGGACGACTATCTGAAGTGGTGCTGCTTGCAATATAGTTCATATGCCTATATGTATAAATCCAATGGTTACTATCTGGACTAACTGAAAAGGTCGTGAGATATTTGTCACTATTCTCACTTAGATACTTTGGTCGATTATTCGTGACTTTGATTTCCTCATCATTAATTACAAGCGTAGTTGGATCACCAACAAATCCCTCACCTAAATCTCGAGCGCTATATATCAAATCCTTGTCATCTCTTGAAAAATACAAGTTAAAAATTCTTTCATACGAACTACCTTCAGAGACTTCATTTGCATTCGAAGCACTATCTTTCAATCCATTTTCATCAACAACCACACTGTACAATATTTTTCTATCTGATATATCGCCAGTAAGACCTCGTGCTTTTACAACTGCCAATCGCTTACCGTCGTGACTAAATTTCCATCCAATGTATTGAATATCTGGATTAGAGAAATTATACAGAAAACGTTCTTCTTCATTATAAACGATAGACATTCGTGGTTCTAGATTACTGCAATCTGTATTTGACTCATTTGACTGCACGGTTGTTAGAGTCTGGTATGCAATGGAATTTCCATCGACCACTAAATTAGAAATTTCGTCATAATGTTTTCCTTCGTTGTTATCAGTAACAACTGTAAGCGCGCTAACATTAATTCCGCATTTAAAATTTTCATTCTTTCCCGTATCGACCAAATACACTGGTTTGTTATCATCGGTAAAATCAAGATTCATAAATTCTGGGAAACCGGAGGGAAATACAATTGGCCTGTCGGTTTCAAATGAGCGCACCTCAACACCGTCGATTATCACTGCATACTGATTTTTCGAAATTCTTCCATAATAACCGTAGTGCTTATAGTCTTTACTGAAAGTGAAACTCGACACAGCTTCATAAGTTTTTTCCTTCTTACCATTCGCAATATAAAACCCGTTTCCTCTACTAGAATTAGAGTCTGTAACATGAGTAATTAGACTTCTTCCATCAGGAGAAACATGAATTTTACTCACTTCTACTTCCTCGATAGAACTCATGTCTCTACCAGATATAGCAAATTCTTTTTCCTCATTGTCTAAATAAACAAAATATTTTGTTTCATCGATTTTCCATCTCTGATTAGCTAGACTTTTTTTAACTGTCGCAAAAAAGAAAACTTCGCCGTCGTTAGTCTTAAATATCTTAAAAATATTAGTGTATGGCCCCAAGATCTTATCTCCAATGTGGACATATTCTCGTGGATGGTATTTGAGACCATCGTTATGAATTACCCCTGCACCAACTCTTTCCACGAATACATATCTATCTTTGTTATCAAAAAATGGTAGCTGGTCGCCCCTAAAAATATCGTAACTACCTATTAAAGTTTTATCGTTTATAAGCACTGACGATTCTTTTTTTTCAATATCATATAAAAGGCTTAGGATAGCAAAATTTCGATCTTCACTAATGAAAAAAGCGTACTTATAGCCAATGAGAAAATTGTATGCATCAGCAAGTAGGTATTCGGGCTTGTAATTTTGTGGAAGGGTTAGTAAAACCTTTTTTACGCCGGTAGAACCCACTGTTACGTTCTTGTTATCTGTATGATTTAGATATGCTCCCCAAATTATTAGCGTAATAAAGGATATAACTACGGTGACAAGTGCTATTTTTACCATTCTCCAAAGTCGTTGTCGTAACGGTAATTTTACAGTGTGTGAGCATCTTTTAAATGCTTGATTGATTGGGTACTCTTTCCAGCCTGCTAGAACTAAATCTTGACGTATTTCTGCATCAGTTTTTCCTGATTTTCTTGCCTTTTCAATATAGTCTAAAATTGGGTCCATTGGTTTTCTCTTAATCTAAAGTAAAACTTCCGAGTACTTGATCATAAAGTATTTGGTACTTATCAAACCGCGATTCCGGAGCTGCTGCCATAATTATATAAGCGCTTCCCGCTCTTATATCAATAACAATAAGACCAACCACTTTAAGGGTCACCCCGCTTTTATCGTCTTTATTAATTGCTTCAAATTTAAGCACTTCATTACCATTAACAGTAGTAATAGTTACGTTCTGAGATATAGGTCTTAAATTACCTAAACCGTTTGTAATTAAATCATCCCGTGTTTTATTAAGAATTTGTGATGTAACTGTCTTTGAAATATTTCGACCACTAAAACTACTAAGACCCGGAATTGCTTTTTTAGAAACAATAATTGTTGCTGTATACACATGTCTTCCTAGCCATTCTTTTTTGGGTGCAGTGAATGCAATGCCTGATGAAAAAGTTGCACTTTCTTGTAATCCAGATTTCCAATTTTGGGGTGGAGTAATACTGAAATAATTTTCATAGTCTTTATATTCTACTTTACTTAAAACAAGTTCATTTTCGGATGGTCCACTTAATTCATAAAAAAAAGGCAACCAGAAGAAACTTGAAAAAATTACCAGTATAAGACCTGTCCAACTGAGAGCAACTCCCATCAGTGCTCGTCGTCTACGAAGAGATTGTTTTCCTTTGTTTCCAGTAATGATACCAAAAATCGCAAGTGGAAAAGAAATTAAAGGTAAGAGACCTAAGAGGACACTCCACATTCCAAGAGTTAAAGATTCTTTTGCTTTTTCTTCAAGTGGTCCGTCGTCCATTGGAGGCAACGGAACACCTAGATGGTCTTCCATGTATAAAATTCTACCATAATCTATAAAAATGAAAGGTTCTTAACCTTTATAAATTATACGCATGAGGTTTACTGAATACTCTACTCAGTTCTAAGATCAATATTAATATTATAGGCCAATAATTCTTTTTTTACTCAAATATTTACTTGTCGAATTTTCAAAGAAAATTCGGGGTCGTTCGCATAACGTTCCGCCTTTGTGTTAACGCGATATTTCTCACGTGCTTCTTCGATAGTCATTCCTGATGCAATAAGACCAAGGTCTTGTGCGTAAACATCAGAATTAGCAGGGAAGATGAGACGGTAATCCCAGGGTACGGTCTTAGGTACGAGCGCATTTACATGATTAGTAATATTAATGATGCAATTATTAGTGAGTGTATTATAAAATTCAGGCTGTTCTCCCAAGATATTTGCACGAGTAAGCATATCGACAAAAAGTGTACGAATAGTTTCTTTAGAAGCGGTGACAGGGTATAGATACACATCGTCTTTTCGATGGTTTGTACGGAGTTGTATGACATCACGTTCGTCAGCGATAACATATGTCAATTCGTATTGTCTCAGTATTCCCTTAAGCGGTGAAAATGATTCGCCAACTTCCTTTCGAATCTCGACTGATACTGATACATAACTCCCGTCAACAAAACCAAAACTGAGAAATGTGTGTGCGGCGCCGATATTCCCAAACGGTTCAACGATGTAATCGAGCGACGTGAGTGTGGTGAGATCGAATGTTTTGTCGTAGTACTGAGGTGTGTACGTAGCGGTAGATTCGTACACAAAATTACGAATGTTTTTAATGTGCGCTAGATCTCCTTGAATTTCAGATGTTGAAAGTATACGTTGATCAATCGTCCAGTTGCGGTCATTTGAAGCATGCTGTGTAGAAAGAAATATAAGTACTGTTCCAAGAGTAAGAAAAAATACAGCGGAGATTATTTTTTTGGTAGTCATATTTAGCTATTATTGCATGGAGGTACTCATAAAAATTTCGATATGCGGTATTATGAAGTCTAAAGTACAATTTTACACTGGTCCATCTACATGAAAATAGCCGTCTTTATTATCATTGGAGTCGCGATACTGGGCGCTTCCACATTCTTCTTGAGAGAAGTGAATAAGGCTGATATTAAGAATGCGCCACTGTTAACGTCGAGCAAAATTGTATTCGAATACTACGGCTGGTTCTCTGTCGACTACAACAATGTAACTCCCGCGCTCGAGCGTCTAAGGACGTATACCAACACCGGCTTCGTATATATTCCTGACCAGGTGTCGGTACTGAAAGAGTTGAACTTCGAACACATTATCTACGTATACAACATTGAGGAGACCGTCGTTGAGCTCGTCAATAACGAAAATGCGAAGGTCTCCAATTTTGTGATTCTGCATGAGGGAAAAGAATATGATTCCGGAATTGCAAATTACGAGGCCGGTATTACGGGTTTCCGCGAAAAGTTTTTCGACCTCTACCGCACAAATCTTGTCGAACTTAAGAATGCTCTCGAAAAGGAGGGTGTACTGGGTAGTATCGATATTTTCTACCTCGCTGACGAGCCGGCCTTACATCGCAATATCTATCTCGACCAGGAATTTCTTGATCAGATACCGGTGGAGTTTAAGAAAGTATTCCCAGACAAACAGTCAGTCATGGTGTTCGCACAGAATCCCGACCCAATCAAGGAACCTTTCCCAGGGACAGGCCTCCACCTTATACCGCCGCCTGCACTAGACATCATCTCTATCGACCCCTACATTATCCCCGAAGAAGTATCCTGCGAGAAGAATAGTGTACGCAACTGGCTTTATGACAAAAATCCATATACGAACATCTCGTGGGCGAAGCAATATGGTAAACCGATTATCGTCGTCGGAGATGCGCAACTACGCGACGGTAAACCTATTGATCTTTGTTATCACCGTGCGACATACGAGATCCTCAAATCCGATACTGACATATCCGGACTTATTTGGTTCGCATACGATGAATCGTACGAAGAAGGAGGTTTGTCGGGAGCAGCCAACAATTCTGAGTTTGTTCACGAGCTTGAACGTCTCGGAATATAATTTAAAGATCAACGCAGTTTAATCTCCCGAGAAGTTCATGCATGGTATATTACACTCACTATGACACTAGAAGAACGAGAGATTGAACTAGCGCTACATTTAAAGAAAAAGCATGCATATTCACCGTTTGCGACCTATCTTAAAGAAATAGTGTATGGAGGAGTTGATGGCATCATTACCACTTTTGCAGTAGTTGCGGGGTTTTCAGGGGCAGCGTTAGGAACTGAAGAGACACTCCAATTTTCTTCTATGGTCGTGCTACTTTTTGGGCTTGCAAATCTTTTTGCAGACGGTGTATCAATGGGGCTTGGAAATTTTCTCTCCATCCGTTCAGACCAAAGTCTCTATAGGAATATACGAAAAAAGGAAGAGCATGAGACACAGCGTGATGGAGACATTGAGGCTGAAGAAACAATTACGATTCTCATGGAAAAAGGATTTGATGAGAATGATGCACGAACTATAACTGCACTGTATCGCAAAAATCAAAAGTATTGGGTAGATTTTATGATGGTCAATGAGCTGAAGATGGATGATCCTCGTGACGATCATCCTGTCTATTCTGGGTTTGCAACTTTTACCGCGTTTGTTTTTTTTGGGATTATCCCGCTTCTCCCTTTTGTATATGCGGAAACATTTAGTGAAAAAAGTATGTTTGCTGTCTCAACGGCAAGTACATTCTTAGCACTCGTGCTGCTCGGTTTCTTCAAGGGGAAAATAGTAGGCAGTAATATTTTGCGTTCAATTTTTGAAGTAGTACTCATCGGCGAGTCTGCAGCACTTGTAGCGTTTATAATCGGTACACTCTTCACTTTGTAATAATTATATTTTTACTAATATATAAACAACTTTATCCACATACTTATACAAAAATTGTTCACTTTTTTATCCCCGCGTTATCCACAGAATTTAATATATGAGCCACTTTTTGAGTGGAGCATTAAAACTATTGACGATAAACAAGGAGAGTGAGAAGCTGATTAAGTCTTTCAAGTGTGGTGATTTTCTTCACATATTACGCACTTGTATAGGGTGTAAGGCTTGAGGGACAGCTCTACGTTGTATAAAGAAAAACCGCCGAGCCGTCGGCGGTTTTTCGATGTATAGATGAATGCATTTAGGGTACACATACGATGTACCCTCTCCAAACGTCACTTTCGGTGGAGCCATGCTTAATTGTTCGTTTAATAATTTTCCATCCACGGCTCTTCATATATTCAATTTGCTCTTTTTCACTCAGTATCGTGAAATGTCGAGGATCAGTGTGTGCATTATCTCCACTCGGATGGTCGACAGGAAGACTAATGTATCCGTATGCTTTTGGTTTAAGAAGTGATTCAAGATTTTGAAATGCAGTGTCCCACGATTCACGAGGAATGTGCATAAGCACAGCAACGGCAAGGAAACCATCAAACCGTTTTTTCGGCAAAGAGTTTCGATTGGTTATGTCACCTTCACTGAAAAGGAGTTGCGGGTAGCGTCGTTTGGCAATCTTGAGAAAAGACTTAGCAATATCAATACCTGTGTATTTGAGATGGCGACCGATACCAAGAAAAAGGGGAACATGAATGCCAGACGCACACCCAATGTCAACCACCTGTGCCTTCTTAGGAAATAAAGAGGCAAACTTTGTAAATTCATTTTCGTGATGAAATGAACTGGTTTTAACGCTTGACCACCTCGCTGCGTTTTTCTCGTAGTAAGCCTTTGTCTCTCGAGTTTCTTTAGAAGGTCTACTTAGCCTTAAGCGTGACATAGATATCTTCAAGCGCGCGTACTCCGTCACCTGCGGTGATATTGTTCTGGTGATATTTTACGTTTGTACAATCGCCTGCAGCCCAGATACCTGGAATATTGGTTTTCTGAGTCCAAGGATCAATCTTGATACGCTTATAGTCATCAAGCTCAACAAGTCCTTCAACGATATCAGTTGATGGAACAAGTCCAATCTCAACAAAGATCCCACCTGCAACAATTGTGTTTTGAACTCCATCTTTTTCGTACACAATTCCATTCACAAATTTATCACCGGTTACTTCAACAGTTTTCGCGAGTGTGATTGCTTTCATATGAGGATGTGAAAGCACTTTTTCTACTGTTACGGGATCAGCTTTGAAAGATTCACTGTGATGGATTAAGGTTACACTTTTTGTATATGCAAGTAGCTGGGCAGCTGTTTCAAACCCTGCGTTACCTCCTCCTACTACCACAACGTCTTGTCCTGCGAAAAGCGGGCCATCGCATGATGCACAGTAGGTAAGTCCCTTATGTTCGAATGTGTCAGCTCCAGGCACGCCGAGCGTTCGACGCTTTGAACCTGACGCAACGAGAATTGCTTCTGACTCAGCAGTTTCACCGTTGTCGAGCGTGACCGTAAACGTAGCATCATTCTTGGTGACTTTCGTTACCATATTGCCACTTTTAATAGTCACAATATCTCCAGCATATTCTTTTAAATGTGCTTCAAGTGATTTTGCGAGATTGTCACCACTAATATGCGGAGTTCCTATCCAGTTTTGTATATCAGGAGAGACGATACTTTGACCGCCCCATTCTTTAGTAATAAAGAGAGTTTTAAGTTGCTTTCGTGAAGCGTATACACCTCCGGCGATTCCTGCTGGACCTCCTCCTATAATAATTAAATCGTACATGAAATATCAGAATTTCCGCAGTTGGAAAATTTCTTTGTTGGATCTGCAGTTTTCTCTTTCTCCGTACATTAAGTACGTTTCATTCGTAAACTTTGCTCCGCCTCGAACTTTTCTCAACTACGAAAATTCTGTAGAATAAATTCGTAATAATATGTTTATCATTCTACCGTATTGCAGGGGTATCACAAAACCCGCGCCATATGGCGCGGGTTTTAAATGTGTCCATGAAATTCGGGAATAGGGGTCAAGAAGAAGAAACGCAGGAACTGGCGTCAGGTCACTAATTCACTACGTTCATAAGTGCCTCCTGCCCGGGCTCATGCATTTCTGCATTAGGAATAGCAGAAATGCATTCCGCCTCGCAGTCCCCTCGCTTCGACGTTCAAAGCAGTGATATAGAAAAAGTCTGCAATTGAATTTACAGACTTTTTCACACTTCGTTTTACTTAAGCTTTGAACGTCTCAGGAAAGCGGGGACTGCGCCCCAGTCCTCATCATTCTCTTCCTCGTCAACGGGATCCACAGGCTTCGGTTCTTTAGGTTGCTGTGCGAGTGTCTTTATTTCTTCTCGCACTACCGGTGTTTCTTCTTTTTGTTCCTCTGCGCTTTGCCGCATTCCACCAATTGAATTGAAAATACGTCCGCGAGATTCAGTTTTTTCTTCAGTTCGTTCTGCACGCTCGAATGAGGTGAGTGTTTGACCAATGTGTGGAGTACCGTCTGGCTCGGGGAATCCTGTAGCAATTACTGTTACACGAACCTCATTCTTTTTAAGCTTATCGTCTCTAATTGCACCAAAAATAACTTTAGCGTGCGTGTCGATTGATTCGGTAATGACTCGCGCTGCATCTTGAATTTCAAGCATTCCGAGGTCGTCACCACCTGCAACAGCAAAGAGTACACCTTTCGCACCCGTAATAGACACTTCGAGAAGGGGGGAGTTTATTGCTGCGCGCGCAGCTTCTTCCGCTCTTTTCTCTCCTGATGATAGACCGACACCCATGAGTGCAGAGCCAGCGTTTTCCATTACACTCCGAATATCAGCAAAGTCTACATTAATAATACCGGGCATAGTAATGAGATCAGAAATTCCTTCCACTGCCTGTTTGAGAACGTTATCGCAGAGTGCAAAAGCATTCTTAACGGTTGTTTCACGATCGACAATAGCCAAGAGTCGATCATTAGGAACTGTTATAAGTGCGTCTACTTCTCTCTTTAAATCTTCGATTCCCTGCATTGCAAGACGCATACGTTCTTGTC
>JAYSTK010000097.1:0-10191 GCA_043719825.1 Candidatus Kaiserbacteria bacterium
ACACTATGAGGAAATGCCATGACTCCGTTTTCATCACTGAGCGCAAGACCTACTTTTTTTGATCCAAAGTCAATGCCAAGAAATCGCATTCCGGTAGCATAGCATAATTGGAATTAATCACATTTTCTGATACTATCGTTTAGCTCAAACCGTAAGGAGGAGTCGCATAGTTGGTCTAGTGCAGTGGTCTTGAAAACCACCAGGGTGCAAGCCCTCGGGAGTTCGAATCTCCCCTCCTCCGCAGAGATGGAATGGAAGCTGTCAAAACAGCTTCTTTTTCTTTTGTAGAGCCACCGTTTCTAGGTTCTAACGATTCATAGAGCTTCATCTGGTCCTTCAGCTCATTTTCTATGAGCATATACGGATGTGGCTTGTGAATTATGAGTTTTCTATCCTTCAACTCTAGGTTCGAACCAATCGTGATTAATATTTCCCTCTTCTTGTGAAGGTCCTTCGTTTCGTTGAATGTCTTTCGAGCATACGTACAGAAATTGAAAATACGTTCTGTGATATCACGTGACTCATCTATTTTCTTTTGTACCTTACTCAACTCGGATTCGTAGGATGCTTTCTCCGCTTTTATAGCCACCTTCATATCTCTGTACTCTTCAGGCGTATATATATCGTGTGAAATGTTTTGGGGTGAAGCGTACTCTTTTATGAGTTTATTTAATCGGACCTCACAATCACTTAGAGAAGTTTCAAGTGACTTTCGTATACTCTCAGCATCCTGACCGTTCTCAGATTGTTTCGCTTGTAGGTAATCAATAGCAACAGCTAAGTAGTCCTGATTGATGCGAAACTTCTCAAGCTCTAAGTCAATCTGTCTTTCCAATTCTTCTACTCGTACTGTCTTTTGACTACACGAGCCTCTCTTTTTCGCACAACGGTAATACGTGTAGTTGAGGATCGTTGGATTCGTCATTTTTGAAATATCCTTTTCACACTTTGGGCATGCTGTCTTATTCTCATACCCAAATTTGTGTTTACAAAAAGTACAGATCATTTGATTCTTTTCCTCAGCGGTTACAACTGAGTCGCATTCACCACAGCGCATTAGACCTGTGAACGCAAAATCTCTTTTCTGTGGTCGTTGCTTACCTTTTCTTCCAAGAAGGACCTGCACACGATCAAATTCTTTTTCAGTAACCATAGGATCGTGCTTACCCTGATACAGAACTTTTTCATCTGTAGCATAATCGAGCCAGTAGAATGAGCCACTATAAAATGGCTCATTTAACATTTTATAAATCGCACTTATAGAAAAGGGCTTACCTCCCTCTATTCTTCTCGCCAGTGTACGCAAACCCCACTCTTTTGTTGCAATTTGATGTATTTTCGACACAGAGTATTCCCCTGACAGAAACATGTCCCACATTTTTCGTACGAGATCGAACCGTTCTGGATCTTTTACAATCCTTCGTTCAAAACTCTGACCAGCATTGAGATACCCAATCGGTGCTGGTCCTGGCCTCCATCCCTTTTTAACATTTCCTTCAAGTCCGCGTTTAACATTCCTTGATAATCTAATAACATAATCAGTTGCACGCCCTCCCTCAACTCCCATAAGAAGCCCCGCATCTTCAGGATAGAAATTACGGTATGGTGTATGTATTACTCGGATCACTCCACGCTGTAACATCCATCGTAACCGACCCTCTTCGAGGGGATTTCTGTAAAGTCTATCAATATCGAAAACTATGATAGCGTTGGCTTCTCCTGCATCAATTCTATTGAGCATCTCATTAAAAAGTGGTCTTCCTGGGTCTTTTGAAGAGCGCTCTTCTTGGTATGGGTCATCGGCAAGTACAAGTGCCTCAGCATTAACCACCTTCATCAAAACATCAATCTGATCGCCAATAGAAGCGACCTGTCGTGTGGAGTCCTCAGAACTCTTTCGACAGTACATAAAGTATTTAGTTTCTGTTTTGTGTTTCATAAATAGTCGCAAAATCTGACGGCACAAGAACACCTTCTTTAGCAAGATGATTACATAGTGTTTCAAGATACTCTACCTCCTGACTACGGGGGGCATGAACAATAACAGTCCGTGGATACACAATATAGTCAAGCTCCTTTAGAAATTCACTCCCAACATATGAAACTTCACAGCCAAAGGCTGAAACATCTACTGATAGCTTTCGAAAATTCTTCCATTTCCCTTCTCCTTTGTCATTATACACTCGAGCATGACGGGTATACTTATCGCCTCTCTGTATGATTTCAAATGGGACACTGCCCAATCCAAATTTCGCGGTTCTAATGTTTTCTCCTGAAATCGGTTTAGCTAATCTAATTTTCATGTTTGGTAATTTTATTATTTGGTAAATATATCTTGCTAAGTTGCCAACTTGAATTCCCAAGAGCAAAGAAGAAACGTGGTAATTTGGCAACTATTCTATGAAAATGTGATTTTTTACCAATCATCATCTTCACTTATGGATTTTTTTGAGGTTTCTCCTTCCTTTTGAATGGAATAGTAATTTTGTCTTCCACTCTTACAAGTATCTATTTCTTTCTCTGCAACAAGATCTCGTAATGCATCACGAATATTACGTTTACCGATTTTGCGTTCAGCATAAATAAAGTCCAGTATTTCGTTTGAGGTTTTTCCACTGTTGGCTAAAAGCTCAAGAATGCATTTTCTAGCTTCTTCTTTTTGAGTCTCCTTTGATTCTAAAAATCCATCAAACGTGATCCTTGTCTGTGTTTCCAATCGATCACCTAGACGATCTTCAATCAAGATTCTGAATGGCTCTATTTCTGGTGCAATTCTGTTTTTGCGTTGATACACTTCCACACTACCCTTACCCATTGACCTGAGCATGAGAAGTACCTCAACTGAAGCGGTTTTATCTTGGCTTCCTAATAGGTGTTCTTTTTGAGGTACCTTCTCGAAGAAGCTCGGTTTGCGGACGTGATCCAAAAATACAATACACACTCCCTCATCTTTGAGATCTCGATACCGATTAAAGAATGCTCTGACATCCTCCGCCTTTTCCTCTTTTAATCCTCCCGCCACAGCACGAAGCGTATCTACAAACACTACTTTGCAATCAAAATATTCAATCGCTTCTCTCAACCAACGTTCACCATCATCTGAATTAAGGTTCAGCCCCATGTCATTGAGAAAAAACAATCCGTATTGTGTATCCTTCCTGAAGCCCAGTTGTTCCCCACGCCTCTTCAACTCACTCTTTGAGTTTTCGCAATCGAGGTACAGGACGCTACACCCCGTAGTAACAAACTCCTCCTTTTCTAAAAAGGGCTTGTTTTCACTAATGCATTGAGCCATGTGAAGGGCAAGCCATGACTTGCCTTCGCCAGCCACAGAGGCGAGTATTGCAAATCCTTCTTTGGGTAAAATATTTTTTATCCTCCATCGGTCCTTTGGTATTTCATATTTTTCAACCTCATCCCATGATTGTGGAACCAAGATTTCGTCCATTCGCACTTTCTGTGGGTCGAGGTCGCCTTTGGTCCAACCAACCTCCACGTTGTACATAAAGTCACGGAAGCCATCAGATTGACTACGGGGAATCACATTTTCATCATTCATACTCAAGGACCACTGAAGTCAACCGAACAAGGAGTTCAAACATTTCCTGTGCCTCAGAAAATGTAAGAACCTCACCCGTGTTCTCTTCGTGGATTTTTATTAATTTTTCAATAAAGGGTTTTCTCTCGACCATAAAAACGCGAAAGTCCTCAGAGGTATTCATATGCACCCATGCTATGAATCCCTCTGAGGACTTTGGGTGCAAGCTAAATTTCTTTAGCCTGCACTGACTATATTCTTTAAGATGGACTTTACAAGTCGATTAATAAGTGTTGTTAACTTTTATTAATTGTTGCTAATCATTATTAAGTTTTTGGACTCAACATCAATTTCTTCTATATGTAAAGAGTTGTTGTACAAATTTGTAAAAGGCGTAAAGTTAGTATAAATCGCGTCCTAAATAATTAAACTGCTATGAAAATTTATATGAAACTAATTTTAATTCTACTTTTTGTATCTCCTTTTTTCAGTCTTGCCCATCCTGGCAACACCGCATCAGACGGCATGCACTACTGCTGGACCAATTGTGCAAGCTGGGGCGAAGTTTATGGGCAACGCCATTCTCATGGTGGTGGTTACTCCGCGCCAAGTTATAACTATTATTCAGCACCATCAACTCCATCGTGTCCAAGTAATTCTTATGCAAGCGGTTCTTCTTGTACGTGTAACTACGGTTATGTCGTAAGCGGGAGTAGCTGTGTTTTAGGAAACACTCTATGTCACTCACAACTTGGAATTATGTCGAGCTACGATTCACTAAGCGGTAAATGTAAATGTGACTACGGTTACGTAATTGGAAGTTCTGGTTCGTGTGTCTATGAATCCACCTATTCAAACTCATCCTCTGCAGGTTCTTCCTATGTTTCTAATGCAGATTGTCCAGCACACTCTAGCGAAACTGACGGGGGTGGATGTAGCTGTGATTTTGGTTACAAAGTTAATGCCAAGAAGGATAAGTGTGTAAAACTAACGAAGAAAGATAACGATAAAATGTGTCAAGTAGATTTTGGAAAAAGGAGTGAATGGAGTGGAAAATATAATATGGATAAGGAAGTTCCGACTTGTACCTGTAAAAAAAATTACAAATGGAACGATGTCGGTGACTCGTGTATAAAAGTTAAATCAATGTAATTACGTTTACTAGCATAATTTACGGTAACGTCTCACACACGATACCATCGCCATCTCTATCAAGGCCATGAAAATCATTGCCTTTCAAACTGCTCTCGGCCGTAAAGAATGCCTGCGCTTCTTTTTGTGAATTAAAATCCGAACAATCTTTATCGCGCTTTTGATCTGCATCGGTTGAAAGAACTAATGAGGATGCACCAATAATACCTGCCAAAACAATTCCACCTGCCTTAAACTTGTCATTCATAATTCATTGGAATTAATAGTTTTCTTGCACATAAGCCGTGCACCCTTCGTTAAACGAATTTGAATTTCCGTCACAATCATATTCGTCATAAATACCATTTTCTTCCGCCCAAGCATAGCCTGCTTCATGTCCACTACAATCCTCGGTACAATCGTACCCATAAAAAGTGTCGTAGCCAGAATAATTCTCCTGCACATATCTATTGCATTCGTCCTCCTCATAACTTGTACCAAACTGATCTTGGCATTCATCAAAACTACTTATGTCATTTTCTTCCGCCCAAGCATACCCATCTTCCTCATAAGTTTCGTAGGTCATTACCCTCTCTTTTACATTCTCTCTTTCGGGTTCATTCTCAAATCTTTGAGTAGAATCGTCATCAGTACCACCCAATGAAAACACCAAAAATGCGCCGACAATACCCGCCAGCACTATTCCTATAACTTTCTTGTCATCATCCATATTATTTATCTTCAACTCTAAGATACAACACTTCTTGTTCGTAAACCGGCGTAAACTTTCCTCCAGAAAATACAAACCTTGTTTTTATGTATCCTGGTATACAGCAGAGACCAACATCCCATTTACTACCATCATTTACATGGTGAGGTGCCCACTCGACATAAAAGCCATTTGAAGTTGGAGAAGCAACTACTTTCGGGCCAACTACACCAGCTATCGTACTAAAAATGGTTCTGCCATCTTTTACGATAATGACTCTATCTGGGCAATGATTCCCACCACCACACAAGCTGATAATACTTTCAACTTTCTTATCGCCATCTATATCAAACTTTTTAATATCGGTTATGTAGTAGTCCGGCAAATAGCGCCTTGCGAGTTCACCATATGTATCAAGTTGTTCTTCAAAGGAACCTAACAAAATCTCTGCATCAACAAGTATTTCTTCACGTGATTTAATCTTAGGCAATTCTTTCACCTCATTTGAATAATCATCTACTGAAAGGATAATGGCCGTTGTAGGAAAAGATTGTGAACCGTAATCAAAAATGAAATATCTCTCACCCATTTCGGCTTCACCTGAACCCACAGTGCGTGATTCATCAAAATAAGACGGCGGAAGATCAACCACTGGCATCTTGTACGTATATTCTTCGTTCTTTGTTTTTCCTCTATCTTGTTGGTTCGAGCCAATATATAAACCGATGGAAAAAATCGCAATTCCTAAAACAATTGCCAGAATTTGTGAATACCATGTGACTTTATTCCACTCGATCATATGACTATAATCACATAATGATGATCAAAATAATAGACTAAAAAAACCTGCAATGATTCCAAAGAAGATAACTAGTATTGGGAATCCAATTTTAATAGCACTAATTATTACCAATATCTGAGATAAATATGTCCAAATCTTGTCACCTTGGTACTTATTTGAAGCGTTCCAAGCACCGATTAAGACAGGAATATTGTAAAGGTACATAGCGATCAGAAAGAACCCGAACGTATCATCATCTAAAAAAATAGAAGCAGGAATTGCAAATAAAATAGGGATCAATACACCAAACTTCCATACTGTGACTGCCAAACCAAAATCACCAGAAATTAAAGCCCTGAAATATCTTTTGAGACTATCCCAGTTCATATCTATGTATCGTAGCATAAGAATATCTAAAGTTTGGATATTCAGTTTTTGGATAGACCATAGTGGTATATGGCTAAGTCTATTCACTCAAAGGAATATGCATACTTTGTTGAAAAGCTTAGGAACGCCCGTACTGATGCAGGTCTCACTCAGATTGAGGTCGCAAAGAAACTCAAACGACCACAATCGCACGTATCAAATGTGGAATCTGGCCAACAGAGAGTAGATATTGTTGAACTTCAACGCTTTGCAAAGATATACAAAAAGGACATCACCTATTTTGTGCAGTAAACCCAGTGCGTAATAGTTATTTGCGCGACCTTGGAGTCCAACAACAGATGCACTGAATGCTCTAAGGGATGTGGCGAACTCAGATAGAGCCACTAATAGAAAGGGACATTTACAAATGATTGGATTGTATTAACCTTGTCAAATGAAAGAAAAGTTAGGTCGAAATGATAAGTGCCCCTGTGGAAGCGGTCATAAATTCAAAAAATGTCACATGAATAAAACCTTTAGCTATGGGCTTTTAAAAAGGGTGTACGACACAGACGATGATTATGTGCATAGATTTTTGTTTGGTATTTCAAATATACGGAACTGTGTATTCAGAGATTCTGCTGATAGAAACATTTACGATAAAAGTTTTAGGCCTCTAATGCAGTCATTAAGTGAAATGAGAATCGCCAAAGATAGATGCTTGAAACTCATTAAAGACCACAACATGGCGATAAAACAAAAAGACGGAGTGATGTTTGACGGCAAAAATATCGTTGTTTCAAACACAATAGATGATGAATTGAACCTTCTTTTCAAAGATTTTTTTATTCGTGGAGTTATGGCAACTAGAAGTTTAAATAAACATACAGAGTTTCTTGGCTATAACACCTCTTTTCTTTTTTCTGACCAAGAAAAAAAGTTCAAAAAAGGCGCTGAGTCTTTCCCACTTCCAAAAGATGACAAGCGTTACGAAAATCTTTTAAAGTTTATAGAAAATCATAAGAGTACTTGGTACTTGATGTTCTCCGACATGAGGACGGAGATGGAACATATGGGTTGGTCACTAGACGATGTGAAATACCAGCTCGATAGAGATATGCAAGTGTTTGCAATTTATCCAAAAATCAAAGGACATGAAATGGAGTATGCTCTTGAAACATGCTGGAATAACATAGTTCATCTTTGCGAAGAAATTGTGGTGTTTGTACTTAGTTTAAAGTTAACTGACGACATGATCATTGTAAGTATTCCCGAGCAAGATAGGGAAAAACACAACAAGGCAAGTTACATGGTGTCCCACATAGCAATGCCCGGTGTACCATTAGGTTGTAGTTAGAAACAGCAAAAAAAAGCGTGATCTTCATAAAGTGTGGTTTTTCCCTCTCTTTATGTAAGGGTACTCCCAAGAAAGGGTACGGGGTGCTAATCTGGGGGTATAGGGGGTCAAAAACGACACTCTGCAACAAACAACTCTCCCCTGTGAGTCCGTATGTAAGTTCTAACGTCCTCCACGACCCTCCGCAGATGCTGATGCGAACACGAAAGTGTTCGCATTTTGCATTCTGCGAGAGGGAGCGAGATTCGAAAGACGGAGCCGGTATACAAGACGAGCGAATGCGAGTGCTTGTCGGCGAATCGGGGTCGAGAGCACTTAGCGCTTGCGCTTAGTGACTCGTGACCGAATCTCCCCTCCTCCGCACATGTGACTCACAGGCAAAAAATACCGTCTTGACGAAACGGAGCCTCTGTTGAGGCTCCGTTTCGTTTATCGTTTCCCACCAAATCAAGACAAGCCGTGGAGACCTTGACACCTCCACACCATTTGGTAATCTGAATGGACACATCGCCTCACGGCGTCCGAGAAACCCCCGCTCACGCGGGGGTTTCGCTTTATTCAGCGTAGAGATCACGGTACTGACGGCGGAGCTCCCTGAAACGTCCACGCCCGATACGCCCAAGACGTCGTTCAAGACGCTTCGCAGAAAAGACGCGTGCCTGACTCAGAAGGATCGCTCCCTCGGTCTCGTGGAGCTGGTGCGGGAAGTAGTACGGATTGTCTTTCTGCGTTGACGTGAGTGGAAGGCCGATGAAAAGGTCTTTGTTGAACTTCCTAAGCACACAGACCGGACGCTCGTAGTGCTCATGCTTGCCATCCTGTTCGTACCCGACATTCACACCGATAGAGCACCACCAGATATCACGCTCAGCAAATTGAGGAACGATGGCGCGTGCCTCGACGCTTTTTTTCTTCGCATTCCATCCATCGAAGTCCTTTGGTGTCTCTGACATGAGGAAAGAGTATCAAGGGATGTGCATCCGTCAATGGTGCAAGTGGGCTAGAACATGGTGTCGCACAACCTGCAAGACGTATGATCGTGTACGGTCAAGTTCATGACACCAAAATTGATGTCCGATGAAGAGCTTTGCGCATTTCAAGACGCGTATCGCAGTGACTTCAAAGAAGAAATTACGCTTGATGAAGCGCGTGAAATGCTCACTCGACTCGTACTCTTCTACGAACGTGTCGCTGCGCCGCTGCCGAACAAACATGCGGAGACAGACGAGGTTAGCTAGTGGCGATCAGGTAGCACGCTTCTCTTCACGCTCGCACTGCATGCGAAGCCGTTTGAGATCCTCGCTTAGCTCAAGGGCCTGCTTTGGATCGTCGATTACGGTCCTGACTTCGTCGACGACTGCCCGCTCGTTGAAAATACCACCATGAGGTGGTTATTTTCTTGAGTGGAGGAGAATGAGCAAACTGTTTTGCTCATGTGGGAGATTCGAAAAGCGGAGCCATGTTACGAACGTAACAGGCGAGCTCGGGGAGGAAGTTCTTAGCGAGCTTGCGAGCTTAGAAACTTGACGCCGAATCTCCCCTCCTCCGCAAAACTAAAAATTCACACACCAGTGTGAATTTTTTTGTAACGATGACGGAGTGAAGAGAAATTAATTGTATTGGTTACACACACTTGGCGATTAATCTTACCTGTGCCAATCCACGTCTCTCAAAATATTCTGAATCTACCGTGCTAAACTTAATCACATGAATGAAGACACGCGCGCAATTTCGTGGGAAGCCCCAGAACATCGACACATTGAAAAAACAAGTGACTGGTATTGGGCAGTAAGTATTGTCATGATTACTGCTTCAGTAGTCAGTATTTTAATGGGAAATTTTCTCTTTGGAGTGGTTATCCTTCTTGGGGGATCAACGATGATTCTTTTTGGACATAGGCACCCTAAGATGATGTCCTTTGAAGTAAGTGCGCGTGGAATTCGAAGTGGAAGCGATCTCTATTTATTCCCTTCTCTTGAATCCTTTACAATTGACGAAGAGAACCCCACTGGCCCCCAGCTCATCCTTAAGTCAAAACACTACTTCATGCCCCTTCTTATCATTCCGCTACCTGAAGAATATATTGATGAAATTGATTCGCTTTTAAGTTCAAAACTTCCAGAAGAACACCTTGAAGAACCGTTAAGTCATCGACTCCTTGAATTTTTTGGATTCTAAACAATCTGAAACTAAGGTCTGTGAAAAGCGTAAACGATGTGCTATTATCCGAGCCATTGCTCTCATAGTTTAATGGATAGAATTTAGGTTTGCGGTACCTAAGATCCAGGTTCGATCCCTGGTGAGAGCAC
>JAYSTK010000098.1:0-3624 GCA_043719825.1 Candidatus Kaiserbacteria bacterium
GAAACTTCGTTTCCGAGAAGCGTTAACGGCTACGCCGTTCACTACATCCGAACACTCGTAGCCTACCAGCTTATTCGGGGGTTTTGAGACTCAGGTTAAGTAGAGTGGCCCTAATCACTTTAAGGCTAGATATGAGTCAAAACCAAACACGAAAAGATCGCAGATAGTACTTTAATAAAGTAGAAAGTACCACGGGCCGGACTTGAGTCACCGTTGGTGGCTATATTTTCCTGAATGAAAAGAAGTATGGTGTTCAAAAGTTTGTTGCCGCGAGTGCGGCGTTTGTTTGCGTGATATTACTGGTAAACTAACATTATGCAAAAATACGCTTTCCTTGACCGAGACGGTACGCTCATAAAGGAGTGGGGGCGAGATGAGCATAATGTTGCCTATCCGCCAAAGAGCATAGATGAAATTGTATTTATGGATGGTGTCATAGACGGACTAAAAGAACTCTCTCAACAAGGCTACAAGTTCGTGCTTGCAACTGACCAGTCATACTTAGGAACGCCACGAAATCCCAAAGATACATTTGATACAGTCATGGACTATTTTTACTCGGGGCTGGGAACATACGGTGTTACTTTTGAGTACAGCATGGTTTGCCCGCATGCTTTAGAGGATAATTGCGACTGCAAGAAGCCAAAAATTGGCGGACTGCAAGCATTTTTAGCTGAACACGCTGACGTCATAGACTTTGAAAATTCAATAATGTTTGGCGATAGAGATACTGACCGCCAGTTTGCAGAAAATCTTGGAGTGAAGTTCTTCCCCATTAAGACAAATGGCACGTTCGTTGTACCACCGAGTAGCCACGCCGACCTTGTGGCCCCATAATCTACACCAAAAAGGAAAAGACGGACTTGGTTCAGTTCAGTACCTTGTACGCCTTTTACACCTAGATAATAGCACTTTGGCTATAAAATATCAACTATTTTTTGGTCTTTAGATATAACGATTACTCGCTTAAAACGATGTGGTGTAGATAAAAAGAACCGTATGCGAGCGTTGGCTTTGCTCTGGTGCATTTTAATACGGCGCAGGTCTATAACTATATTGCGAGATTGTTTGCGAGCCATACGAAAGTTATTGTCTATAGTTTTCTTGCCATTACCCATTGGGCTTTTAATTTCCCAGCGCACACCGTTAGCCTCAATATCGGGTGTGCGGTTGGCTTGCGGGCGCAAGAAAACGACATCTGTCTTAAAGTAATAATCCGCCAAAATCAAAGCTGCTGACATTTCATGGTCTTTCGGTCGGTCTTTAACATCAGTCTTAACGATAACTTCGTATTTTTTCATAAATTATAGCTATTGTAACAAATTTTCCTCTGTTACGTTTCGCTTGCAACACGTAAACCTTAGCTAAAACGTCCACCCGATTCAAACTTTAGTTGCGAAGTTTTAGTCACTTCAATATCGCCGTTAGCTTTCTTTTTCTGACTAGACAAAGTGCCCCGTAACGACCCCTGCCATTCGCCCTTGATTGAGTATAGAGATGGTTTCGCACTAACTAATTTTCCAGACTCATCGACCGTGAGCGATGGATTCATGACGTCAAATAAATATTGCTTATCCTGCGTCGGCTCAATCCTGAGCAGTGCATGGAACTCATTCGTGCTCGAGCCATCACTCTTGGTAGTGGTCAAACGACCTGTTTCAAGTGAGGAAGGTACGCCTGATATGGTTAACATATTATGCACCAGACCAGCTCGTTCAAAACAATATGCTTGGCCCTTAAGCTCTGCAACCGATACAGGCTGACGCTCGTCATCAAGGTCAAGGAATAAGAGAGACTGACGGCGAGCCATGTTGCCACCTGTAAAACCCCCGAAATAAGCTGCCTGACCGTCATGAGTACCCTGTACCACAGCACTTCTGTATGCTGTTTCTGGATTGTCTACCGATTTTTCGATCATTCGCTGATATCGGCGACGTATCTGCCCAAGCATAGTCGTGTAGGCTTCTGGGTCATCAAGTCGAAAACCATTACTCTCAGCGTCTGGCTCCATGACGACTTCGGCCGGGATGAAGTCTTGTATGCTTTCAGAATCGAGGTCTAAGTCTTCGGACACATCAATTGAGCTTTGTGCACTCAACTCAGCAACCCGCTTAGATATAAACTCTTTTGCACTTCGCTCAAACTCCTCATCTGAGGATTCAAGAACAGGTCTTACTTCGGCGAATACCTGTGCGAGTTCTTGCTCTGGTGTCTTTGCTGTTTCGCTCTTATGGGCTAGAAAAATACCATACGGCACTTTGCCGTCTTCTCGTTCGTAGCCAGCGTATGTTTCGGAGTTTAATAATGTATATCCTTTTTTCTCAAGCAATCCGCGTATTTGTTCTATCGAATGGCGGTGAACCGTTAGTCCTACGTTTTCATACTCTGACTTTTCTGGGTGTGTATCGTCAACCAACTCTGCAGTGAACACAAACACACCGTTTTCTTTCAGACTACCATGGACCTGTTCGAAAATTTTAGGTAAATCCTCGGCAAATTCCAACACTCCAATTGCTTGCACAACATCAACGGATTCTTTGAGGTCACTGATTGGTAATTCTGTGTTGATGTCAGCCTGTCTGAGTGAGCCGTGTTCACCAACAATGGATTCAGCAGCAGTTAGCATTAATTCGTCATGGTCAAGTCCAATAACGGTTGCACCTTTCTCGGCGTAGCCGTTGACGGCTTGTCCAGTGCCAATACCAATATCCAATACTTTTGAATCTGGCGTGATATACGATTCAACTAACCTCTGTGCCCGTTCCGGCGAATCCCAGCCTGCTTCTTTGGAGTTAGTATCGTAGTGTTCTGATTGATCGGGTGTAAGACCCTCTATGGTAGAGGCTTTGTGTGCGACCACTCCGGCGGCAGATGTACCATCAGGCAATGTAGCGTGCTGCTCGTGTAGCTTCTGTACGCCATCAGTAACTTGTTCGTTGTAGCCTTCTTTCTCTAATTTGACGATAGGATTGTGTTCGCTTTCGGGTCGTTCACCAATTTCTTCTAATGCCCCCTCTATAAGTGCTGTCTCGACAATCTGCGCAGTGTCCGAAGCGTGAACGTCCGCCGCATGTTTTGCTTTCTCGGTAAGGAAATCGTCAGTTGTATCGATCAATTCTTGTCCCTCTAGACCTGTCTGTGCCGCAATATCAGATTCTGTAGCCTGAATCTCAGCCAAAGCACGCTCGACTTCTGAAGAGGCTTTTGCCTCTATTGCGTGGGGTTTATCAGATTGAGTAATGAGTGTTTCGTCCATAATTTTTGTCTACCTATATCATCTTATCAGATTAACTGTCGTGTGTTCGGGTTTACCGCATAGAGCATCTCTTGTATATCTAGGCCATCTTGGGCTCACGTTCCTCATCTTTAAGCCCTCTGTGCCAAAAACGTCTCCACTCGACACACGCTCTTATGCCACTGGCATATCCGTTCAAGTTCTGACCTCTGCCAAAATAAAAAGCCACCCGTTGGTGGCATATTATTTTGGTACCACGGGCCGGGCTTGAACCGGCACGAGCATAAAGCTCGCAAGATTTTGACGTTTACGGCCCGAAGGGCGCCCTGGCGCTTAACAATATATGGTGGGCGAGGAGGGACTTGAACCCTCACGAGATTGCTCTCACA
>JAYSTK010000099.1:0-1408 GCA_043719825.1 Candidatus Kaiserbacteria bacterium
TAATAAGCAGACAGTTGTAGCTATATCACCAGGCTTTGTGCCGCTGTTTGACCGAGATTATAACCAGCTATTTACTGTTGGCCCGTCTGTTGGGGATGCTACTAAGACTAGTTTGGTTCGGACTGATTTGAATCTAGGCACCGAGTAGAACATAGTCTTCAGTTAGCTCAATTTGCGTACAGAGCTAAAGCTCTGCCCACCTTCTTTTCTTAATCGTAATAAAAGAAGCAAAAGAAACTCGGCCTGACGCCAAAACTGGATTGCCCACCCTACCAGGAATTTTCCGCATCGACGGAACGCAAGCGGTTTTGGCTGGCTCTCCATAAAAAAAGCCAAAAAAAGCCGTCGATTTGATTCGGAAAATACCCGGGGCCACGCATCTGTTTTGTCGAAGGCCCCTAGCTGCAGTGCACTCCCGGATGATTTAGTGGTTAAGTAAGTCTGGGATTTCGTTTAAGTTGGCAATTGTCTTCCAGGCCGCTCTGCCTAGCCCCTCGCTTACGGCACCATTTTTGATTAGAACTCCGCGCCCGGTCGCTTTAAATAACTCGATGTCATTTTCGCCATCACCAACGGCCATGCAGTCGGTTATTGATAAACTATTCTTCTTACAATAGTCTTCTAACTGTTGGAGTTTTACATCTGCCTGATCGGCCGTATAGTCAAATCCAACGAACTGCATATCTTTGTCGAAGTGCAATGAAGCATTAGCATAATAATCCTCAATCCGAAGGCGGGATGCGATATGCGCTGCATACAGGTCAACAGAACCAGTTATCAGGCACACCATGTAGCCGCTCGCCTTTAGCCAATCGACTACGCTTTTTGCTTCTTCCCGAAGTGGCCATTCTTCGTACATGGCTTCGATATGGGGTTTATTTGCATTTCCGGTGGCTCTCCATAAATCCATTAATTGGTCTTCGGACTCATCGAGGCCAATACTACCATCCAGATGATTCTTATAAATGGACAAATGACTCTCAACTGAAGCTCCTAGACCGTCAGTGAAGGCGGTCCAAGAATTTTCAGGCGATATTGTTCCGTCAATATCAAAAATTACTGCCCGGATATTATTCATTGACCCATTATATCACCGCGTACAGGCTCACCCGTCCGGGCGTGGCCTGTGCCTCAGAAAAACCGGTGCCTGTCACCGGAGTAGGTGTCGAATCATTTGCTACGGCCAAGTCCTGATACTTCCTATGATAAAACTATCAGGACCGATCCCCTTTAGTGGGTCGTTCCGTAGCAACGATACCTGCCTGGTATGACAGACAACAGTGTTTTTATGTCGGCACGAGTCTCTTTTGCTTCTTTTCTTACGACTAAGAAAAGAAGGCGCAGACAGCTCTGCAGGAGATGTTTGAGAAATGAGCTAATAAAAAGACTTAGCCGCTGATCCAGCCTG
>JAYSTK010000100.1:0-9924 GCA_043719825.1 Candidatus Kaiserbacteria bacterium
CGAGGGCGCGCTTCGGTGCCAATGATGCGTGAACGAATACGCGCATGTCGACGTGTTCGCTGCATTACTTTTGTTGGTGTTGTACTCATATTATTTCAATTATGAAGTCGTCTTACTAGACACCTTTCTTACCCTGCTTACGAATAATGTATTCCCCAACGTAGTGTATTCCCTTTCCTTTGTATGGTTCAGGTTCTTTTACTTTGCGAATATCCGCCGCGAACTGCCCCACCGCTTCAATGTCAGCTCCCGTTACGGTTACAAGGTTTTTTTCGACAATTACATTGACGCCTTCTGGTGCAAAAAGCTCAACAGGGTGTGAGTAACCCATAGCGAGCTTGATCTTATTGCCTTGCACTTCAGCGCGATATCCTACACCTTCAATTTCAAGCTTCTTAACAAATCCCTCCGTAACACCCTTTACCATATTACGAAAATGCGCGGCAAATGTTCCCCAGAGTGCCTTTGCACGCTCACTACCTGGCTTTGGTGCAAATTGCACCACACCATCAGTACTCGTCACGACGACATCATTCGTGTACGCACGCGTGAGTGTCCCCTTCGGACCTTTCACCGTCATTATATTCTTGTCGAGAGAGACTTCTACTCCCGCAGGAATCTGTATTGGTTGTTTTCCTAATCGGCTCATACGTGATAATTACCAAATGATGAATAGTTCTTCTCCTCCGACCCGCTTTTCTTTTGCTTCTTCTCCGGTCAGAATGCCGAGAGGAGTAGAAAGAATGCGCTTACCTTTTCCGTACTTTACCGGAAAGATTTCCATAGACCGTACATAGAGGCGTCGACCTGGTTTCGAAATTCGTTGTACCCCCCTAATATCGTGTGCTCCATCGGTATACTTAAGAGTGATATCGAGTGTCTTTTTGACTTTTTTTCCTCGTTTTACAGAACTTGCTACAAATCCTGACTGCGTAAGCTTTTCAGCAATTGCATGCTTCAATTTTGAGTACGGAATACTCACTTCTCGCTTCCCTACCATCCCGGCATTTTTAAGCTGGATGATGAAATCTCCAATAGGATCGTTTACCATGATGATTTCTTAATACCTGGTATGAGTCCTTCTACTGCTGCTTCGCGGAAGCATATACGACACATATCGAAATCGCGAAGATATCCGTGACGACGTGCGCACTTAAAGCATCGTCGAACGACACGGCTTTTGAAGACCGGCGGGCGCTTTGCCTTTATGATGAGTGATTTTCTTGCCACAATAATTATATTAGTATTTTTGAGCTCTCATAAACTTCACAAATACATTTGAATGCAGTTCAAGGTTGGAAAGTGATCAAAATCACTTTCCAAAAGGTTGTCGAGATTTTAATAAAAATATCATACAACCTAAACAGCGTCTGTAAGACGGGAAATGGTATCCGTCCCCAGAAATGCGTCAAATGTGTGCGGTATGGTGGTGAGTGGTCTTACTGAGAAGTAGTAACCGTTCTCTCCGAACGCAATATCAAGTAAAAGCTCGCGTTCCGTCTCTCCCGAAGGAGCTGATCGGCGCGTCTGTAGTTTGCCTAATATAGGCCAACCCACGAGAATATGCGTATATCGCTACGGGGGTAAATATACCAGAGTGCTCTAAGAAGTCAATAAAGGCTAAATAAACAAAACCCTGGAGCCAAGATGGCGACAGGGGTGTATCACTATTTTTCTATTTCACGATTCAGTGACACTCACACTTTTTACTTTTTTACTTTTCGAAACAGCCTTGTTTCCAAAAAATTCCGGGTGGGCTGATCTTAATTTTGTCTCCCACCTAACAAATTCGGGACCTGCACGTTTGTACCGACGCGCTACGCGTATGAGTCGCATTGTGTCCTCAGCATTTCTCGGCTTACCAATAGTCCAATAATCGAGAAGACGCGAAACAAAATGCTCTGTATCTTCACTCATGAACCAACACACAATATTGTTGACCGATCTACAACCGGGGTAGATTGTGTTGCGTGGGTTAATAATGCCAGAATCGCGAGGAATTCCGAGAAGCGATGCTAGCTCCGCTCCTGTAAGACCTAATTTAATCTTCAATGCACTAAAATCAGCCATCAATAACTCCATAGGGAACAAATTCGATCCACACAATACAATAAATTAGCACATTTGTAAACACTAAAAAATCATTTCAGTTGAAATGATTTTTTAGTGTTTCGATAACTAAGTTATGCAATACTATTTCTTCCTTGGCTTTGCTGCACGAGGAGTCTTTTTTTCAATTGCACCCTGCGCCTTAAGTGGAAGGCCAATATGGCGGAGGAGTGCCTCTGCTTCCTTTTTAGTCTTTGCGGTCGTTACAATCGTGATTGCAAAACTGAAAATATCTTTTACGTCTTCATCGCCTGTTTCTGGGAAGATCGTATGCTCCTTAATACCTATTGTTATGTTTCCCATCTCATCAATTGCTGTGGTCTTGAGTCCACGGAAATCTTTTGTTTGTGGAAGCGCGACATGAATGAGCTTATCGAGGAAAGAATTCATACGCGGTCCACGAAGCGTCACTTGGTACCCGATGATGTCACCTTCACGAAGCTTAAATGATGCAATTGATTGTTTTGCTGGTCGAGGCGAAGTTTTCTGACCTGTGATGCGCGCAAGACGATCTTGAATAACCGCAAGTTTCGCCTTGTCTTGCACCTTGCCCGTACCAATCGAGATGACTACCTTTGCTATGCGAGGTGATTGCATTACATTCGTATAACCAAGCTCATCCTTAAGAGAGCCGAATGCATCATTTACTTTTTCTTTGGTTGTTTTCATACAAAATACGTTATGGTCTACAGTTATGCTTTCTCACCGGTTCGCTTCTTGGTGATGCGAGTCTTTTTCGCAGTCTTTCCCGACCCTTCAATGGTGTACCCAACGCGTACTGGCTTCCCCGTTTTTGAATCTTTGAGACCGACAACAGAAGCATGGATGGGCATAGGCTTATGTACCAACTGCCCCTGAGATCCTCGTCGCTTTGCTTTTTGATGACGTGTCACAACATGGATTCCTTCGACGACTACCATTGATTTTTTAGGAAATGCTCGCAATACTGAGCCCTCTTTTCCCTTATCTTTTCCCGATCGAATGATGACGGTGTCTCCTTTCTTGATTTTCATAAAATAAAATAATTGAGAAATTAAACAACCTCGGGGGCAAGCGATATAATCTTCTGGTATCCGGCTTCACTGAGTTCTCGTGGGATTGGGCCAAAAATGCGGTTCGCTTTAGGCTCCTTTTTTTCCTTATCGACAAGTACTACTGCGTTGTCGTCAAAGCTCACATATGAGCCATCCTTGCGTCGGTATGGCTTTACCTGACGCACAACTACTCCATATACAATATCTTTCTTCTTCACCTGCTTTCGTGGTTCAGCAGTCTGAACAGAAAGGACAACCATCTCTCCAAGTTCCGCATAGCGCTTCTTAGAACCGCCAAGTACTTTAAATACTCGTCCGATTTTTCCTCCGGAATTGTCTGTGATTTTAACAATTGATTGTGGCTGAATCATACGAGTGTATTATGCGTTCTTTTTAGTGACCGTCGCAAGCAGTACGAAATGCTTACGTTTTGAAAGAGGTCGTGACTCTTCGATTTCGACTACATCTCCTTCCCCTGCAGTATTACCCTTATCGTCTACGAGATACTTCTTTGTTCGGCGCATAAATTTATGATACTTCGGATGCTTTACATATCGTTCTACAGCGACGGTAATCGTGTTTTGCATCTTTGTTGAGACCACGGTACCGCGAAGTACACGTCGTTTACTTGTTTGTGTTGTTGTTTCTGTTTCCATATTAATATTTCCTATGCAATTTCTGCGGCACGCGTCGCATTACGTTCAGTAAGAAGCGTGAGTGCACGGGCGATTTCGCGACGAAGTATTCTTCCCGCGTGCACATTTCGCATTGCGCTTCCCGCAACACCGAAACGAAGCTTACGAAGTTCTTCTCGCTTTTCAGCGATATGCTTCACAAGGTCCGATTCATTTTTTTCACGAAGTTCTTTTATGTTCATATGCTAAACCATAGTTTCTGCGCGGGTAACCACTTTTGCCTTGAGCGGAAGCTTCGCTGTTGCCTTTCTAAGCGCCTCACGCGCAATCGCTTCTGACACTCCATCAATCTCAAAAAGAACGCGACCCGGACGAACCTCAAACACGAAGTGTTCTGGATCTCCCTTCCCCTTACCCATTCCTACTTCTGCGGGTTTCTTGGTGACTGGTTGGTCGGGGAAAATTCGAATCCAAATCTTTCCAGCCTTTCCGAGTGTTCGGCTGATAACTCGTCGTGCAGCTTCAATCTGGTTACTCTTTACGCGTGCTGGAGTCTCAGCTTTTAGACCGAATGCACCAAAGGCAACGGTGACACCTCGACTTTCAGGTGAATTTCGTTTTGCTTCACTCTTGCGAGCGATTTGCCACTTTCGGTGTTTTACTTTTTTAGGAAACAACATACGATTACACTAAATTATTACTCACGATTGCGTGTAGTACGCTCTTTACGGGTTTGAGCTTCTTCTGCACCTGCCTTTCGGTCAGCAAAAACTTCACCACGGTAGATCCATACTTTGACACCGATAGCGCCATAGGGAAGTCGTGCAGTCTCACATGCAAAATCAATATCTGCACGAAGTGTTTGAAGGGGGATGCGACCTTTTTTCAGTTCTTCCTTACGCGCCATCTCAGCGCCTCCGAGACGGCCCGAAGTAATGATACGTACTCCCTTTACATCACGATTTGCCATGACTTTCTCAACAGTTTGTTTCATCACGCGTCTGAATGGCATACGCTTTTCGAGTCCTTCCACAACCATTTGCCCAACTATTGATGCTGAGAGTTCTGGTGAACGTACTTCTTCAATATCAATCTTAATCTCAGGCATACCTGCAGCGAGTTTAAGCGTACGGAAAAGCATATCAATCTCCTTTTTCAGCTTTGTCGCACCTTCTCCACTTCGGCCAATGATGAGACCTGGTCGTGCAGTAGCAATCATAATGCGGTAAATTTTGTCATTTCGCTCTATTTCAATAGAAGCTACATACATGCCGCGAAGACGTTTTGCGAGGAACTTACGTACTGCACCATCAGTTCGAAGAAATTCTCGATATTTCTTCGGATCAGCAGTAAACCAACGTGATTTCCAATCACGGATGATTCCGAGGCGGTGTACGTATGGATGAACGACGTGTGTCATGGTAAAGGTGTGATACAGCTAATTACTTTGTTCCTAATTCAAGGGTGATGTGACTACTGCGTTTGTTTATACGCCCTGCTGCTCCGCGTGCACGAGGCATAAATCGTTTCATTACAATACCTTTATCAACTGCAATTGATTTAATAATGAGTGAATCCATTGCAACTCCTTGAGTACGCGCATTTGCTGCTGCGGATTCAATGAGCTTTGTGACAGGGAGCGCAGCTCGTTTGTTTACAAATTTAAGGGTAGAGAGTGCTTGTGCAACCTTCTTTCCTCGCACGAGATCAGCAAGGAGACGAACTTTGCGGGGTGATTGACGATAATTTTTAAGAAATGCTTTCATACAAATTATTTCTTAGCGGGCGTAGTCGACTTTGCAGCTTTTGCTGCGGTGATTTCAGCCTCTTTCTTCTTTACCTCAAGTTCTTTCTGCATCTTACCTCCATGGCGAATGAATTTCTTCGTTGGAGAAAATTCTCCAAAACGATGACCCACCATGTCTTCAGAAATAAAGACTTCAATGTGCGTGCGGCCGTTGTATACACCAAACGTAAATCCAACCATTTCTGGAGAAATTACACATGCACGGTCCCACAACTTAATAGTACCGGTTTGATCGGGTTTTTTTCCTACTACTTTCTTGAGAATTTTCTCATTAACGTAGGGTCCTTTATAGAGTGATCGTGACATAGAAAACTAAAACGCTTATGAGCGCGAAGCGGGCACCAATAATTGGTGAGAGCCTCGTGTAACAGCAGGTAACGGCCAGTGCTACACAAAATTCCCACAGAGTTCTGGGCCGTCATGTTGTGTAGATTGCACAACAAACCGCACAGATTCCGAACGGGGCTATAGTACGCGAGTCCTCGATATAAGTCAACACTTTCTTAACGATTTTACGTATTCCATAGAAATTCTCTAAATTTCACAAAGAGAAAGCCCCGCATTGCGAGGCTTTTAGTTGAATTTAGTGTTCATCGAATGAAATGGCGCTTCCCATATGCAGTCCTTCTATTTGATGGGAGGGTACTTTCAAGCGCATAACGTACCGAAATTCCTGAATCATGACTTTCTACCACCACCGCGCGTAATGGATTTGGAGGAAGCGTAAGACTCCCTTCAAAAAAACAATTAGTCGTGACGACTCCTTTAAAGAAATTGTTGCCATAAAGCTCGCGATACTTGATACATGTGTATGCAAACACAACTGCCGGAGCTCTGTGGGGTATTGTTATCACATCAGCTTCCACAAACTGATCAATGCTTAGGAGCCACCACCCCGTATCCGGAATAGTGCGCATAAAGCTAGCGTTCTGATGGGAAAATGTATTACCAACAAAATGCTGCCGGTATTGCTTTAAAAGACAACCTAATGAAACACTGGGTACAAACACAAGCGCATCACCATATTTTTCGCCCTTGATTAGATCAACCTTCCTAAAAGGTATTGGGGTAGTTATGATGCCGTCGCTCAAAAGCCGACCTTTCATTAGGGACTTTGCTTCTTCAAAGGTTACCATTTCATCCTCCTTAATGCGTCTAAGTCAATGAACGTTCAAAACGTTTATATCACAAAATGAGAATAGAAAAAACCAGACATCTTCATGTCCGGCTTTTTTAACATTCACAGCGTACTACTTACTGCGGAATATTTGAACTGAATCCGATTGCGGGTAGGTGCGATCCTTTCCGTGCAGAATGAACTGCAATATCACCAAGAAGGGAAGATTCGACGAGTGGCACGTTCCCGCTAAACGTCTGTGCTTCTCCAAGGTAGGGTCGCTTAAGCCTTTCACCCCACAATAATCTAGCAATCAATGCTGCAGTGACGGTGGTCGTAAGACTTAATTTTCCCTCAGAAAGTCCCATTTTTTGGGCAATTCTGCGAGTGACCTCGCGTTCTTCAAGAGAAAGATCTTTGAGGATAATTCGATAACCACCCATATTGGGAGCTTCCAAATCCGGCCTTACCCGCATATCCGCTAGGACACCAGGATCCACAATGAGCAATTTGCCACAGCGTGCCTGGAGATGCTTTAACGTTGCGTGACGAGGAATCAAGCGAACCCTGCCCTTCAATGCCCTAAGTTGGAACTTCGTTGCAGGTACATACATGAAACGATAGTTCTCCTCCAAAGCCGACGCAATGCCCAGCTTTGCAGAGATCTGCGAAATCAAAATCACATCGTCTCCGAGGATACTTACCGCATCATCAATCCATGTCACCTTCGTGTTGACGATGACTTGGGGTAGTGGTGCCGCGCGCGGCCGATTCAAGAAACCTTGAACAGTGATCATGAGATACTTCTCCTTTATGGTGGTTTTTTGAGCCGCCATAAAGGCGGTGTGAAGAACTCTTCGATAAATCCGAGAGGATTGTGCCATGAAACAACGTGCGTTGTCAAATGAACCAAAGGTGGAACTTCAAAGAGCGTGGGATTCAATACGCAATAGAAAAACCGCGGACACAAAGTGTCCGCGGTTTTTTCTTTCCTCAAAATCCTTTATTTCCTCTTACCTACCTTACGGCGCGTAACAATATGAATGTTTGAGTACTTCTTTGGTCGACGTGTCTTCTGACCCTTTCCGGTCGGACGACCTTGCTTTGTGCGTGCGCGTCTGTGTCCACGCGGTGCACGTCCCTCTCCTCCTCCATGTGGATGGTCTACAGCGTTTCGGGCACTTCCACGTGTCTTCGGACGAAGACCCATATATCGTGCGCGTCCAGCCTTACCAAGATTCACGAGGCGGTGCTCTTCGTTTGAAACTTCACCGATGGTCGCCCATGCGGTACTGAGAATTTTTCGAATTTCAGATGAGGGCATACGCACTTGGGAGTATCCACCATCATGTGCGACTACTTCTGAGTAGTTACCTGCTCCTCGAGCGATTCGTCCTCCTGCTCCCGGTTTTAGTTCAATGTTTGAGACGAATGTTCCTACCGGTATCGCTCCAAGTGGGAGACGATTCCCCTCTTTAGGTTTTACATTCTCACCTACTATGAACTCGTCACCTTGCTTCATGTTTTTTGTCGCAAGTACGTAGCGGCGTTCACCATCTGCATAACATACGAGTGCAATAAATGCGCTTCGGAATGGGTCATACTCGATGGATTCAACTCTCGCAGTAATATCTTTTTTGTTCATCACAAAATCTACTTCGCGATAGGTACGTTTGTGACCTCCTCCACGGTATAGATTTGTCGTGCGACCCTGACTGTTGCGGCCTCCCGTTGACCGGGTTCCTTTCGTAAGTGACTTTAAGGGCGCATTTTTCGTCGTAGTGAGCTTTTTGCGATAGTCAACGACGGTCATACCTCGTCGGCCCGCTGATGTTGGTTTATATGATTTCATGCTTAGATTTCTTTATGAGCGGAGCGAATTAGAGAATCTTAGCCGTCGTTTTGTGTCCTACTGCCTTACAGGCACGGTTCAGGTTGTATGACATTTTCTTTTAGAAAATTTCGACAACCTTTTGTGAAACAATCTCTATTGTTTCACAACCTTCAAAACGACGCAGAATTCTTTATCACAACCATTCTCTAATTCTTATTAACCGAGGTCAATACGATCTCCCTTTTTGAGGTAGACGTACGCCTTACGGAGACCGGACTCCATCATATCTCGACCGCGTGCTTTCGACATGTAATGCCGAGGTTTCTTGTTAACGATGTGAATGGCGACAGGAGTCACTTTGTAGAGTGACTTAATCGCATCGCGCACATCGTATTTTGACGCACCTTTTATAATTTCAAACGTATACACATCTTTTTCTAGAAGATTTGCTGCCTTCTCGGTGATACGCGGCTTTACGAGGACTGAAGCGATATCAATGAGCGCTTTCGTGCTCATTGGTGCTTTCTCTTTTTTGGGCGCTACGGCTTCCGCCGGTGCTGCCTTTTTTGTTCCAAAGAGTCCCATATTATTTGGTAGCTTTAACTGCCGTAAGTGTCTTGCGAACAGTCTTCGTCGCTACGCGACGTTCGAGCTCTTTCACATTTTCTTCTGGCTTTGCAACTACTACATACTTATAGGTGAGTAATTCGACCGGATTAACATCTTTCGCCTGAACGACGAGAGCGTTTCCGAAGTTTCTAAAACTTAATTCTGTATTGGTGTCTCGCTCAGGAATAAGAATAAGCGCAGCATTCACACGCTTTGTGCGAAGCTTCTCTTTCCCTTCAATGCGACTGAGCGCACCGAGTATTTCCTTTGCATTTTTTGTCGTTGGTTCGGTAAAACCAAAGGTATCGAGGAAAAGAATTTCTCCATGACGATGCTTTTCAGAAAGCACACAGGCAAGTGCCTTTGCGCGTGCATTCTTATTAATTTTTCGAGAGTAGTCTTTTTCGGTTCGTGGTCCGTGAGCAACACCTCCCCCTGCCCATATTGGAGAACGAGATGAGCCATGTCGTGCACGACCGGTCCCCTTTTGCTTCCATGGTTTCTTTCCACCTCCTCGAACTTCACTTCTGTCTTTCGTGTGTGCCGTACCTGAACGTGCATTTCCCTGCATCGAAACCACAACTTGATGCACGAGGTCAGCATTCCATGCGACGCCGAAGACTCCTTCTGGAAGTGTCATAGTACCCGCTCCTGTTCCATCCTTTGCATAAATCTGTGTTTCAAGACTCACGCTCTTTTTTGCTTTAAGAGTTTTTTCCATATTTAGATACTACGTACTTCTACTAAGGTGCCTCGACGACCCGGAACCGCACCTGACA